>CAZUGT010000027.1:0-8878 GCA_964620095.1 uncultured Rhodospirillaceae bacterium
CGGCGGGGCTGGTGTCGCTCAAACTGGCGGGATCGGCGGTCGGCTGGGGCATCCAGTTCCAGCACCCCTGGTTCCTGGTGGCGCTGACCATCATCGTGACCCTGTTCGCCTATAACCTCTGGGGCATGTTCGAGATCAATCTGCCGGCCCGGTTCGCCGGCATGCTCGGCGGCCCCCAGCAGGGGGACCAATATTCCATCGGCGGCAACTTCGCGACCGGGGCTTTCGCCACCCTGCTGGCGACGCCCTGCTCGGCGCCGTTCCTCGGCACCGCCGTCGGCTTCGCGCTCGCCGGCAGCATCGCCGATACCTTCGCCGTGTTCGCGGCCCTCGGGATCGGCATGGCGCTGCCGTTCCTGATCATCGCCGGGGCGCCGGCGCTGGCCACCAAGCTGCCCAGGCCGGGCGCCTGGATGGTCCGGGTCAAGCAATTCATGGGTCTCGCGCTCGCCGCCACGACCCTGTGGCTGCTCTCGGTCCTCGCCGTGCAGGTGAGCCCGACCGCCGCCGTGATCATAGGCATCATCATGGCCGCCATCGGCGTCATCCTGTGGATGCGCAGCCGGATGGCCGAAACCGGCAGGCGCGCCGCGATGGCCGGCCTCGCCGCCGCCATGCTGGCGGCCTTCCTGGTCCCCGGCCAGGTGGCGCCGCGGGCCGAGCTCAACACCGCCAAGGAAGCCTACTGGGCGCCCTTCGAGCCCGAGCGAATCCCGCAGCTGGTCGCAGAGGGCAAGACCGTTTTCGTCGATGTCACCGCCGAGTGGTGCATCACCTGCCAGGTCAACAAGGCCACCGTCCTCAACCGGGGCGCGGTCAACGAATTCCTCGAAGGGGATGACGTAATCGCCATGCAGGGCGACTGGACGCGCCCGGACGAGACCATCTCCAGGTATCTGGCGGGCTTCAACCGCTTCGGCATCCCGTTCAATGCGGTCTACGGCCCGGGCGCGGAAAAGGGCATCGTGCTGCCCGAACTGCTCACCGCCGGCATCGTGCTCGGCGGTATCGAGAAGGCCTCCGGCGGCGTGCTGGCGGCAAAATAGCCGGCCGAATAACCCCGGTAAAATTTTCGCTGACGGCGGCGGGGCCGCGGCCTATAAAGACGCATCTTCCGTATTCCCGACCATAAAGGACAAGACATCATGGCACTCAGCGTTGGCGACACCATTCCAGCCGTCACCCTCCGGCGCAAAACCGTCGAGGGGATCGATGAAATCACCACCGATGAAATCTTCAAGGGCAAGAACGTCGCCTTCTTCGCGGTGCCCGGCGCCTTCACGCCCACATGCTCGGCCCAGCATCTGCCGAGCTTCGTCGACAACGCGGATGCGCTGAAGGCCAAGGGCGTCGACAGCATCGTTTGCCTGTCGGTCAACGACGCTTTCGTGATGGGCGCCTGGGGCGCCGCTCAGAACGTGGGCGATACGGTCCTCATGGTGGCCGACGGCAATGGGGAGTTTACCCAGGCCGTCGGTCTGGAATTGGACGGCTCCGGCTTCGGCCTCGGCCCGCGCTCGCAGCGCTACTCCATGTATGTGGAAGACGGCGTCGTCAGGCAGCTCAACATCGAGCCAGCCGGCTCCTTCGGCGAGAGCAGCGCCGAAACGCTTCTGGAACAAATATAAACAGACCGGGAATATTCAAAATACCCCCCGTCCGGCGGGGGAAACGGGCGGTTCGGCGGGACCGCCTTTTTTTGCCTGAAGCTAAGTCCCTGCCGTCGCCGCCCGGTGTTCCTTTTGGAGATTGTAGTAGTTGCCGGCGAAGATGATCAGCGCGCCCAACAGCACCCACAGTTCCAACGACTCGTCATAGAGGAAGAACCCGACCACGGCGATAAACGGCAGGCGGAGGAAGTCGATCGGCATCGCAATCGTGGCGTCCGCGAGGGAGAAGGCGCGGGCCATGCAGTAGTGAGCGAATATCCCTGTAGAACCGATCACCGCCAGAAACGGAACGTCCTCAAGGGTTGGATTGACCCAGTCGAAGGTCGCCGGAATAAGCCCCAGCGGCAGCTGAATGATCGACATCATGATCAGGATGGTGAGCGGGGATTCGGTGCGCGTCAGGCTCTTGGTGCAGGTGAGGGCCGCGCCGAACCCCACGGCGCCGATCAGCATGATCCAGGTGCCCACGTGGATTTCCTCGAATCCGGGCCGGACGATGATCAAAATGCCCGTGAAGCCCGCCGCGACGGCGATCAGTTTGCCCCCGGTCAGCTTCTCGCCCAGAAATACCGTGGCAAAAATCAGGATCCATATGGGAACGGTGAACTCGATGGCGAACACCTCGGCCAGGGGCAGCATGGCGACGGCCACCACCCAGGAAAACTGCCCGACGAAGTGGATGACGTTGCGGAAGACATGAAACCCGAGTCGCCGGGTCCGCATGGGCTGCCAGTCGGCCCGCCAAGCAAGAAATAGCAGGACCGGAAGGCCGAGTGCGCCCCGCCAGAAGACGATCTCGAAAGAGCCCATGGTGTCGTGCAGCTCGCGGACGCCGACGGCCATGGCGCTGAACGACAGCATCGCGCCGAACATCCAGGCACCCGCCCTGATGATGGCGCGGGGGCCCTGCTGAGGGAGTGTCTCACTCATCCAAGGAAGCGGCGGTTCCGGGCGCCGTCGATCAGACCCGCTCCGACAGCCAGATGGCGAGACGGGATCCGGCCTTGATGGCGGCGGTCAGAGGCTCATAGCCCGGCGCCTTTTCGGCATCGTGTTCGAGGGCGGTCTCCCGGTGCTCGGCCTCCTCGGCGCCGAACTTCTCGACGATCCTGGTCAGCTCCGGATCGCCTTCGCGTTCCAGGCGTCTGGCCTGGCCGGCATAATGCTCTTCGATCACCTCCTCGACGGCCACCGTGCAGGCCATGGCCGCCTCACGCCCCATCAGCGCCGTCCCCGCGCCCAAGGCAAACCCGGCCACATGCCAGACAGGCGTCAGCACGGTCGGCCGCACGCGGCGGCGCACCATCAGTTCGTTGAAGGTTTCGAGATGCCGTTCTTCGACGGCTGCCATCTCGCGAAGCACCGGGCCGTCCTTCGACTGTCCGAGGACCGCCAACTGCCCCTCATAGATTCGCTTGGCGCCGTACTCGCCCGCCTGATCGACGCGGATCATCCGGGCAAGCATTTCGTCCCGCGGCGGATCGCCGGGCATTCTCGAAAATCGCTTGACGCGTTTGGCCGTCGTGTTCACGCGGACGTCCCTCCATCCATCCGGCGCGCGGCGAACAGGCAGACCGAGGCCAGCACCAGGGATACGGCCATATTGTAGGTGGCCATGGAGACCCCGAAAAGCGTCCAGTCGATTTCATCGCACGGTGCTACCGGCTTCAAATCCCGCAGGCCGGCGCGGAAATTCTCGAAATTGGCCGGAATGTCGGTGACGCCGCCGCACCCGGCCGCCGAGGACCACCAGTGCTGTTCTACCCCGACGTGATAGAGCGCGACGCCCGCGCCCGCGGCGAATGCCAATCCGGTCAGCACCGCGAGATGGGCGCGGTTGATCGTCGTGACCCAGATTCCGGCGGCGCCCAGAAACAGCGCCGCCGCATACGGAACCCGCTGATAGATGCACAATACGCAGGGCTCGAGATCGAAGGCGAACTGCGCAACAAGTGCAACCCCGAGCGCGCCCAGCGCCGCGAGCGCCATCAATGGAAACAGGTTGCGTGAAACAAGGCCGGCCATGAGCCCGGATTAAAGGCCTAGATGACGAACTTGACCAGCACGAAACCGCCCACGAGCAGGATCACGAAGATCACGAACAGGAAACCGAGCCGCTTTTCGATAAAGGCGCGGATGGGCTCGCCGAAGTACCACAGCAGCCCCGCGACGATGAAGAAGCGCATGCCGCGGGCGAGGATGGAGGCAATGGTGAACACCAGCAGGTCCAGCCCCGTGACGCCCGAGAGGATGGTGATCACCTTGTAGGGAAACGGCGTCAGGCCGGCGATGAAGACCGCCCAGGCGCCCCAATCGTTGTAATAGTCGCGGAAGTCGTCGAAGCGCTCGGCATAGCCGTAGAAATTGAGCACCGGGCTGCCCACCTGATCGAACAGCAGGGCGCCGATGGCGTAGCCGAAAATGCCGCCGAGGACGCTGGCCGCCGTGCAGACGAAGGCTATTTTCCAAGCCTTGTCCCGCGCCGCCAGCACCATCGGGATGATCAGGACATCCGGCGGGATCGGAAAGACGGAGCTCTCGACAAAGGCCACCAGCGCCAGCGCCAGGAGCGCGTGCCTGTGCCCGGCGAGGTCGAGGGTCCAGTCGTAGAGGCGGCGAAGCATGCGGCTTGCTATCCCATTCTGAGCCCCAGGGCAAACCGTGGGCAAACCGTGGGCAAACCGGGGGCAAACCGGGGGCAAACCGCGCGCCCGGACGCCGCGGGGGCTTTCGAAGCCTCGCGGGCGATGTCAAAATAGGGGATGGCCCAGGACATCGTTTACGGCGGCTACACGCAGGCCGAGCTCGACCGGCAATACGACCAGGCGACGCTCGTTCCGGACAACTCACCCTATATGGAGGCCGAGGGCGAAAAATCCGCCGCCGCGAAACAGGCGTTCGACTGCGCGCTGGACGCGGCCTACGGACCCGGACCGAGGGAAGTGATGGATGTCTACGGCACCGGGGGCGGAAGCAGGCCGATACTGGTATTTTTTCACGGCGGCGCCTGGCGCCTGGGATCGAAGGATCAAGCCGGGGGCGCCGCGCATTTGGTCGTTCCGGCCGGCGGCCTCCATGTCTCGGTGGAGTTCAACCTCGCGCCGGACTCGACGCTGGACGTGATCCTGGACCAGTGCCGGACGGCGATCGCTCACGTCTACCGCCACGCCCGGGAATTCGGCGGCGATCCGTCACGCATCCATCTCGGCGGCATATCTTCCGGCGCGCACCTGGCCGCCGCCGCCTGCCTGGCCGACTGGTCCGAGTACGGTTGCCCGCCGGACGTCGTCAATGGCCTGACGCTCGTCAGCGGGCCCTACGATTTGGCGCCGGTAAAACTGAGCGCGCGGAACGAATATCTGTTCCTCGACGATGCGACGGTCGAGCGAAACACGCCGAACCGCCACCTCGACCGGCTCCCGCGGGAGGTGACGGTGGCCTGGGGCGGACGCGAGCTCGAAGAGTTTCAACGGCAGGGCAAGGCGCTGGCCGGAATGCTGGCCGATGGGGGGCACGCCGTTACGACCTGCTTCCTGGCCGAGTGCAATCATTTCGAGATGGCGGCGCAAATTTATTCAGCGGACAGTCCCATCGCATCGGCCATTCTGTCCCAGATGGGATTGGACCGATCGGGTGCCCACGCGCCGGGACACCTGAGCGCCTGACCACCTGAGCGATTGACCCGAACGCATCGGCGGCTATCATCCGGCGTCGCCGCGGGCGTGGCGGAATTGGTAGACGCGCTGGATTCAAAATCCAGTTCTGGTGACAGAGTGGGAGTTCGAGTCTCCCCGCCCGCACCACCTCCAAGAATCTCCCTGTCGAGGCAGCCGCGGGCGTCGGAGGATGGAACCGACATCTTTTTCGGGCGGGTTTCAGCCGGCGCGGTAGGCGTTGGGAAAGTCCGCTTCCACCTCGTTGCGCAAGATCCCCAAGCCGGTAATTTCAACCTCGCACACATCCCCCGGTTTCATGTGAACCCGGCCGGCATATTTGACCCCGCCGCCATCGTCCACATGGCTCTCGATCTGCGCCTCGATATCGTCGGCGGCGGGCGGCAATGCGCCCGGCGTGCCGGTGATGATCACATCGCCGGGCCGCAATATGTGGCCGATGGAAATGTAGTTGATCAGCGCCTCCACATTGAAGATCAGCCCGTTGACGCCTTCGTGCTGGCGCTCCTTGCCGTTGAGCCGGGTGATGATCTCCTTCTCGTAGGGATCGCCGAATTCATCCGGGGTCATCATCCACGGCCCGAAGCTGCCGGACGCCTCGAAATTCTTGCCGAGACCGAACTGACGGTTGTGGCTCTGGAATTCGCGGACGCTGCCCTCGTTATGGATCGAGTACCCTGCCACGTGGTCCATCGCCTTGTCCTTGGGAATGTATCGGCCGGGCTTGCCGATGATCACCGCCAATTCGCCCTCATAGTCGAAGGCCTGGCCCACATCCGGCGGCGGCGCCAGCAGCGGCCGCAGGTGTCCGACATGGGATTTGGCGTGACGCAGAAAAATATGGGGATAGTCCGGCGACGTGGTCAGGCCCGTCTCGTCGATATGGCTCTGAAAATTCAGCGCCAGCGCCCAGATGGCGTTGGGATCGGTGATGACCGGTTCGAGTTCGACGTCGTCGAACGTCAGGTCGGCCGCCTTGCCGTCCGCCGCGGCGGCGGCGCGTGACAATCCGTCCTCCATGGCGATGATCCGGCGCAGGCTGGAAGGAAGATCGGGCGCCGCATTGTTGAGCGCGACGAAGCCCGTGTCGTCGACCATGACCCCGACGCCGGGCGCATCGTCATGCCGGTAGGAAACGAGCCGCATTTAGGAAATCCTCTCCTGTCACGCCGCAAGAAACGGACTATGCTCATTTTTCTCAAACTAGCCAAACCGGGCACTCAAGCCAACACTTCGAATGTGGCCGATGCAGGGGGACGCCGATATGAACCGGGTGCACATCGTTGCCTTCAACGCCAGCGACTATGGAGAACTCATCCGCGCCGAGTTTCCCGAACTCGAGGTAACCGTGGAAGACGTCACGGGAAAGGCCACGGCATCCTTTGCGGATGCAAACGTGTTGATCGGGTTCGGGCCGGCAATGACCGACGAACTGGTCGCCGAGGCCACCGGCCTCAAGTGGATTCAGGCCCTCGGAACCGGGGTCGACGGATTCGATGACCGGGTCGACGTCGGCAAGGTGATTCTCAGCTCCATGCGGGGCATCCACGGCCCCCAAATGGCGGAAATGGCGTTCCTCATGATGCTGTCGTTCGTCCGGCGGCTGCCGTTCATGCTCGGGAACCAGACCCACAGGCGCTGGGAACGGTTCACCGCCGCCAAGCTGGAGGGCAAGACGGCGGTCATCATCGGAATCGGCTTGATCGCCGACGCCCTGGCCGCCCGGTGCCGGGCATTCGGCCTCAGGGTCCTGGGCGTCTCCGGGACGCCGCGCGAGGTCGCCAACCTCGACCGGGTGTACGCGCGCGCCGACATGGAGGCGGCGGTGGCGGAGGGGGATTTCGTGATCCTGCTGGCGCCGCTGACCGACGAGTCCCGCGGCATGATCAACCGGCCCGTCTTCCAGGCGATGAAGCCGTCGGCCTATTTCATCAATCTCGCCCGGGGCGGCGTCGTCGACGAACGGGATTTCGTGGAGGCCATGCGGAGCGGGCAGATCGCCGGCGCCGCCCTGGACGTTTTCGTCGACGAGCCGCTGCCGGAAACCTCGCCGCTGTGGGATCTGCCCAATGTGATCATCACCCCGCACATGGGCGGGCGGACCGAAGGCTACGTCGATCAGGCCATGCCGATCATCCGTCACAACTTCCGCTGCTATTTGGACGGCGCGCCCGAGAACATGAAGAATAGGGTAACCACTTGATAACAAGCGCTATTTGGGCGGGGAATAATTTTTCCCCCTCGGCATTGATATCATCGAGGCGCTGCAATGCGGCGCCGACAACCGCAACTCAATCCCATAGGGAGACTTGATGATGTCCAAAATCCTTGCCGCCTTTGCCGCTCTCTTCCTGGTCACCGCCTGTGCCTCGGACGCCATGATGAAAAAAGACACCATGAAAAAAGATACCATGATGAAAAAGGACGCCATGAAGAAAGACACCATGATGAAAAAGGACAAGATGTCCAAATAGGCGGCCGCTTCGTTATAGTTGACGCCGGTGACCGGGAGGTGTCCGAGGGCATTCTCCCGGTGACCCGCCGGACAAACCTGGGATTTCCTTGGACCAACGCCCGCGATGGATAAACGCAAGGACATCGTCGAGCAGATGCCGCACTTGATGCGCTATGCCCGCGCCCTCACCCGGGACGCCGTGGCCGCCGACGATCTGGTGCAGGATTGCGTCTCGCGGGCGCTGAGCCGGCTGCATCTGTTCAAGGCGGGAACCAATATGCGGGCATGGCTGTTCACCATTTTGCACAACATTCACGCCCAGAACATGCGCACCCTCGGCCGGCGCCCCCGAGTCGTGCCTCTGGACCGGGAACTTGAGGAGCGGCGCGGCGCCGGCCCCACGCAGGATGCCCCCTTGACGGCGCGCGATCTTCAGCGCGCCCTCGACCGGCTGCCGGACGAACAACGGGAAGTGGTCCTGCTGGTGGGGCTCGAGGATATGACCTATGCCGAGGCCGCCGAGGTTACGGGCGTGCCGGTGGGCACGATCATGTCGCGCCTGGCCCGCGGCCGGGAGCGGCTTCGCAGGATGATGGCTGAGGGCGTCCCCGCCCTGAGGAGTGTCAAATGACCCGCGAGACGGGTTTCACCGAAACCGACCTCCATGCCTATGCCGATGGCGAGCTGGACCGGGCCACCCTCGCCGAAATCGAGCGCTGGCTTGCCGAAACTCCCGAGGCGGCGGCCCAACTGCATGCCATCAAACTGCAAAAGCATTTGATGCATGATCTCTACGACGACGGCCTGGAGGCGCCATGGCCGGAAGGTGCCGAGGAAATGCTGACCGGGGAGCCCGGACGGAAATGGTGGCCCGGCTGGACGAGGCTGGCCGCCTCGGTCCTGCTTCTGCTGGTCGGCGGCGCCGCCGGTTGGGGTGCCGCCCAGGTCGGGTCGCCGGAGCAAACCGCCGGGCGGAGCTTCGTCCAAAACGCGCTCTATGCCCACGCCGTCTATTCCCACGACGAACAGCGCCCGGTCGAGGTCAGCGTCGACGAGGAGCAGCTGCTGGTCGACTGGCT
>CAZUGT010000028.1:0-1720 GCA_964620095.1 uncultured Rhodospirillaceae bacterium
GTTTGATGGTAGCGGCAATGGCAGGCGCCGCCTACCGGGAAACGGATCATGCCCGGTTCAATCTATCTCCAGGATGACGTTGCCCATGTGCTTCGCGGCCTCGACCATTTCGTGGGCGGCGGCGATATCCTCCAGCGGGAAGCGGGCGGCGATGGTGGTGGTGAGGGCGCCTGCGGCTAGCATCTGGTTGAGATAGCTGACCCCTTCGGCGATTTCGGCTTCCGTGAGCTCGTAGACGATGAACCACTTGAGCGCCGCGGCCCGCATGATGAAGTCCTGAGAGGGCACTTCGGCGGCTGGTTGGCCCGTGCCGTAATGATCGACGTGCCGCCCGGCGCCAGAATGCGGCCGTAAAGGCGGCCGTTGGCGGCGATATCCACCTCGACGATGCGGTCGGCGCCCATGCCGCCTGTCAGCGCCTCGACCCGCTCGGGTACATCTTCTTCCCGGTAATTGATCACCTCGTCGGCGCCGGCCGCTTTCACGTAGCCGGCCTTCTCGGCGCTGGAGACGGTGGTGATCACCCGCGCGCCGGCATGCTTGGCGATCTGGATCGCCTGATGCCCGACCGCGCCGGCGCCCCCCTGCACCAGAAGGGTCTGCCCGTCGACGGGTCCGTCGAACAACACCGCCCGGTGGGCGGTGAGGAACGGGATCCCGAAGCAGGCGGCCTCTTCGTCGCCGGCATGCTCCGAGGTCGGCACCACATAGCGCCGGGGCAGGACGATGTATTCGGCGGCCGTGCCGAAGGGCCGCTTCCACTGGCCGTTCAGGGTCCACACCCGCTGACCCGTCAGCCCGGCATCGATGCCGTCCCCGATGGCGTCCACCACGCCGGCGCCGTCGCTGTGGGGAATGATCCTCTGGAACGGCAGCTTCCCGAAGCGGCCGCGCAGCCGCGCCTTCCAGTCCGAAGGATTGACGCCCGAGGCCGTCAGCCTGACCCGCACCTCGCCGGGACCCGGCTCGGGCGTCTCCATCTCACCCAGTTTCAACACGTCCCGGGCCGCGCCCAGTTCCTCGTAATAGGCCGCTCGCATGTTCAATTTCTCCGATCATGACGGTCCGCTGTTGCCACAGCCTGGACTCTCCTGCAAAGCTAGCCGGGCGCAAGACTATTCTCGAGGAGTCCCGAATTGCCGGACCAACCCATTCTCATCGTCGGCGGCGGCCTCGGCGGGCTTACCGCGGCGCTGGCCTTGGCGCAGCGGGGGCGGGCGGTCCGGGTGTTCGAGGGGGCGCCGGAATTCGGCGCCATCGGCTACGGCATCCAGTTCGGCCCCAACGTGTTTCATGTCTTTGACCGGCTTGGGCTGATGGAGCAGGTGATGGCCGCCGGCGACGAGCCCGTGGCGGTGACCATGCGGGACGGCTTGAGCGACGAGGAGCTGGTGCGCATCCCGACCGATGCCGGGTTCAAGGCGCGGTTCAACTACCCCTATCTGATCATCCACCGCATCGATCTCCATAACGTCATGATCGACGCTTGCCGGGCGGACGATAATATCGAGCTGATCGCCGATACCCGGATCACCGGCTATGCCAACCGCGGCGCTTGCGCCGAGATCACCACCGAGGGCGGCGAGACCCACGAGGGCGAGATGGTGATCGGCGCCGACGGGATCGGCTCGACGCTGCGCGCACGGATGCTCGGCGACGGCGGGCCGCTCCCCAACGGCTACGTGGCCCACCGGACCATCATCCCGATGGAGGAGTTGCA
>CAZUGT010000029.1:0-1658 GCA_964620095.1 uncultured Rhodospirillaceae bacterium
CGCCACCTGGATGGCGCCGGCCATGACGACGACGACCGCCAGTTCCGGCAGCGTCATCGCATCGTCCATGAGCAGCGTCGCAGTGACCACCGCAAGCACCGCGGCGGGTCCGCTCACCATCCCCCGCGTGCCGCCGCACACCGCCGCGATGATCCCCACGATGACGCCGCACCACAGCCCGGCAAGGGGTCCCACGCCGGCGATGACGCCGAGCGCCATGGCGATCGGCACGTAGGATGCCACGAGAATGACGCCGGCTTTCAGGTCCGCCCAAAAGGTCTCGCGGGCGTACGGAGGCCGCTTTTCGTTCCGCAAGCCATCCAACATGTTCGGCACCCTCCCGCAGCCCGCGCCCGCCCCGCGGAACGGGCCGGGCACTCTTCATGATGCGGGCGGGTACCGCCGGTTCCCCGGCAGTCGGAGCCTGTGCCCCGCAATATTGGGCGCGGAGACTACCCAGATTCTCGCCGCCTGTCACCCGGTTCCACCCGCCTGTTGGCAGGCCATACGGCGGCCGAAGCGTCCGGCCCGCGGCCTACGAAAACACCCCGAGCCAGCGGCCCCACAGGTAGTGAAGCGGCAGCAGCACGATCACGCCGACGATCATGTAGGTGACCAGCATCTTGATGACCGGCGCGGTCCGGAGATCGCCGAGCACCATAGCGACCACCACCGGCGGCGCCTGATAGGGAAACGGAAAGATCATCCAGGTGGCCACCTGGGTCATCAGTACGCCGTTCCGCGACCAGCCGGACGCCTCGGCGAGCGCATCCGCCATGGGCACCAGAATCGAGGGCGCCGCCGGCATGGTGGTGAATATGGCCACCACCCAGCCCAAACCGACCATGGACGCATAGTTGCGGATCGGGGTCTCCGGAGAAAGATCGAGTACCGGCAGGATTTGCCTGGCCGCCGCATCGCCGATACCGGCATGGGTTGCGACCGCGCCCAACCCGATGACGCCGGCGAGGAAAAACATGGGCGTGTAGTTGATTTCACCGAGCGCCTTCCCGGGGATCATGCCGACCCCCGGCAACAGACAGACCAGGGCGGCGCCCAATGCCACCCACGCCGGCGCCACGCCGTGGACCGTATCGGTGATCCACAAGGCGAGCGCGAGCAGGAGAATGACGGTCAGGCGGCGCTCCGGCGCGGACCATGCCCCGCCGGTCTCTTCGATTTCCGCCGGCTTCGGCTGTTCACGGAACAGGGCGAAGATCACCAGGGGATAGAGGATGATTCCGCCGATGCCGAGCACCGGAAAATTGGTGACCAGGTACTCGCCGTAGGGAATCTGATGCTGATAGATGCTCTCGACCGCGCCGTAGAAGGTCATGTTGGGCACGTTGGCGGGCAGAACCCCGAACGCCGGGGTCATGGTCCCCATGGCGCCCATCAACACAAGGCCGGTCCGGCCCTTGCTGTCCGCCGGAAATCCCAATCGCTCGGCAAGCGCCATCATGATCGGCGTCAGCAGGGCGACCCGGCCGGATGCGGAGGGTATGACGAAGGCCAGTGACCCGGCCCCGAGCGCCACGCCGTAGAGCAGCGCCAGGTAATGGGGCGGAAAGCGGGTCAGGATGGCATTGACCAGGCGCTTGTCGACACCGACTTGACGCACCGCCAGTCCGATGACGAGGCCGCCGAAGACCAACCAC
>CAZUGT010000030.1:0-20592 GCA_964620095.1 uncultured Rhodospirillaceae bacterium
GTCGTCCGGGATGACCCGGGCCTCGGCGAGCCGGATGCCCATGCCGGTGAGGCGGGTGGCGAGCCAGTTCAAATTGGCGTCCTCGGTGCGCCCCGACAGCACCTCGTCGCCGATGATCAACACGCATGCCGTGACTGGGGCCGTAACGGTGTCGTCCAATTTTCTCTCCCTGAAGCGGGCGCCATCCTACCAAAGCATCTTGGCGCCGCAATAGGGCGGCGGTTCCCTCACAGGAGATCGCAGAGCAGGGCCACCAGGGGCTCGTCCGCCGGCGGCATGGGATAGTCCCCCATCCGGTTCGGGAACACCCATTTGAGCGCCTGTCCCTCCGCCGGGGCCGGCGTGCCCCGCCACACCCGGCAGACGAACAGCGGCATCAGGAGGTGAAAATCGTCGTAGGCGTGGGAGGCGAAGGCGACGGGCGCGAGACAGCTCTCGGTAACGTCGAGGTCCAGTTCCTCCTTGAGCTCCCGGCAGAGCGCGGCTTCCGGGGTCTCGCCGTCCGCCACCTTGCCGCCCGGAAATTCCCACAGCCCGGCCATGGACTTGCCCTCGGGCCGCCGGGCCAGCAGCACCCGCCCGTCGGCATCGACCAGCGCGATTGCCGAGACCAGAACCACCGGCCGGCCGGGCCCGGCGGCGCGCGCCTCGGCCTCCAGGCAGCTCGGATCAGGTCCGGTAATCGGCATTGATGGAGATGTAGCCGTGGGTCAGGTCGCAGGTCCAGACCGTCGCCCGGCCGGACCCGACGCCGAGATCCACCTCGATGCCGATCTCGTCGCCCTTCATGTGGGCCGCCACCGGGGCCTCGTCGTAGCCGTCCACGGCGACGCCGTCCCGGGCGACGGCGATCCCGCCGATGGTGATGGCGAGCCTGTCCCGGTCGGCCGCCTCGCCCGCCTTGCCGACCGCCATGACGATCCGGCCCCAGTTGGCGTCCTCGCCGGCGATGGCGGTCTTGACCAGGGGCGAATCCGCGATGGCGCGGCCCACCGCCTTGGCCGCCCGGTCGTCCTCGGCGCCGGTCACGGTGATTTCGATGAACTTGGCCGCCCCCTCCCCGTCGCGGACGATCTGATGGGCGAGGTCGAGGCACACTTCGTCGAGGGCGCCCCGGAATTCCCGGAGGTGGGCGTCGCCGGCCTGGGCGACCCATTTGTGCTCGGCCTCGCCGGTGGCGAACAGCAGGACCGTATCGCTGGTCGAGGTGTCGGAATCGACGGAAATATTGTTGAAGCTCCTGTTGACCGCGTTCTCCAGGAGATGCTGCAGCACGCCGTGGGGGATGGCCGCATCGGTGAAGATGAACGACAGCATGGTCGCCATGTCGGGCGCGATCATCCCCGAACCCTTGGCGATGCCGGCGACGGTCACGGGCGTGCCGCCGATCTCCACCTGCCGGACGCTGCCCTTGGGAAACGTGTCCGTGGTGGTGATGGCCCGGGCCGCCGCCTGCCAGTCGCTGCCGAACTTCCCGGCCAGTTCGCCGAGCACGGGCGTCACCTTTCCCACCTCGATGGGCTCGCCGATGACGCCGGTCTGGGCGATGAACACGTGACCGGCGGCGCAGCCGATGGCCTCCGCCGCGGCGCCCGCCATCGCCGCGACCGCGTCCTCGCCCGCCTTGCCGGTAAACGCGTTGGCGTTGCCCGAATTGACCACGAGGCCCCGGGCCTGTCCCGAGGCAAGGGCGGCGCGGCACCAGTCGATGGGCGCGGCTGCGGTTTTCGAGCGGGTGAAGACGCCGGCCACGTCGGTGCCGTCGGGCATCTCGACCAGCAGCAGGTCGAGCTTCTCCCGGTGCTTGATGCCGCACGCGGCCGTCGCCACCCGCACGCCGCCGACGGCCGGCATGTCCGGAAAACTCTCCGGCGCCAAGGGAGAAACCTGGGGTGATTTGTCGCTCATCGGTTCAAGGCCGTTCAAAAGAAAAGCGCCGCTGCCGCGGCGCCCTCCTTTTAATCAAAGCCGCGGCCGCCGTCCAGCGGATGCCGGCTGTCGGCGGCGTTTCTATTTCGGGTCGGGGCGCCCTTCGGGTCCGTAGGTTTCCACCTTGGCCTTCTCGCGCAGCTCGCTCACGTATTTCCGGCTCAGCTGCTCCTCCACCTGTTCGCGCATCTGGCCCTCGGCCTGGGCGTAACTCGGCGCTTCCTGGGTGCGGCGGTCCTCGACCTTGATGACGTGCCAGCCGAACTGGGTCTTCACGGGCGATTTGGTGACGTCGCCCGGCCGCAGTTCGAACGCGGCGGCGGAGAATTCCGGCACCATTTTCTCGCGGGTGAAATAGCCGAGATCGCCGCCGACCTTCCCGGACGGGCCGGTCGAGAGTTCCTTGGCGAGCCTCGCGAAATCCTCTCCCTTGCCGACGCGGACGATGACCGCGCGGGCCTGCTCTTCGGTCTCCACCAGGATATGGCGGGCCCGAACCTCGTCGAGGGGCGGATTTTCCTTCAGGAACTGGTCGTACCGGGCCTTCACCGCCTCATCGGTCAGGTTGTCCTTCACGTAGCGGGACATCAGCTCCCGTTGGAGAATCTGGTCCTCGATCTGGGCCACGGCGCGGCGGACCTGGGACTCCTTGTCGTAGCCCTGTTTGCGGGCTTCGTCGGCCACCAGCCGGACGGCGATCATGTCCTGCAGAATCAGGTTGAACAGCAATTGCATGGGATACTGCTGGGCCTGGGGGCCCAACTGCCGGCGCCGGTTCAGGATGTCCGACATGAAAATTTCATAACCGTTCACGACGGCGACCACCGGATCATCGGCGGCTTTGGCGGCCGGAGACAATTGCGGCAGCGCCAGCGCGGCGAAGAGAGCCGCGGCAGCCGCTGCGAGAGCGAGTTTGCGCATATTTCGATCCTGCGATGCTGATCCCGTTCGGTTGCAAACCCCTGGCATCGCATTCGGAGGCAAGGAACCGTTCCCTTACGATACCCTATGGCCGAAATGGCCGCATCACACAAGGATGCGAGCGCGGATGCCGGTCGTTGACAACGCGCCATCCCGGCCATATCTCTTTGCCAGCGCGGCGTGCGTGCCGCCAAACTTCTGACTCGTCCGAGGAATATTCATGTTTGACGCCCTCGCCCGGCGCATGTTTGGGTCGGCCAACGACCGTTACGTCAAAGGACTCGGCGGCACCGTCGACGCCATCAACGGTCTCGAGCCCGACATGGAGGCCCTGTCGGACGCCGAGTTGAAGGCGCGCACCGATTGGCTGAAAGGCCGCGCCGCCGAGGGCGAGAGCCTGGACGATCTGCTGGTCGATGCCTTCGCGACGGCGCGCGAAGCGGCCAAGCGGGCTCTCGGCGAGCGCCCCTACGACGTTCAACTGGTCGGCGGGTTCGTGCTGCACAACGGCATGATCTCCGAAATGAAGACCGGCGAGGGCAAGACGCTGGTCGCCACCATGCCGGTCTATCTCAATGCCCTCGAAGGCAAGGGCGTCCACGTGGTCACGGTCAACGACTACTTGGCCCGCCGCGACGCCGAGTGGATGGGCAAGATCTACGACATGCTGGGCCTCTCGGTCGGGGTCATCGTTCCCGGGATGAGCGACGAGGAGCGGCGCGCCTCCTACAACGCCGACGTCACCTACGGCACCAACTCGGAGTTCGGCTTCGACTACCTCCGGGACAACATGAAATTCACCCTCGAAGACATGGTGCAGCGGGAATTCAACTTCGCCATCGTCGACGAAGTGGACTCGATCCTGGTCGACGAGGCGCGGACGCCGCTGATCATTTCCGGCGCCGCCGAGGCGTCGTCGGACCTGTACGCGGCGGTGAACGAGGTGATCCCCAACCTGGTCGAGGAAGACTACGAAAAAGACGAGAAAATGCGCACGGTCACCCTGACCGATCAGGGCACCGAGCATGTCGAGCAGCTGCTCGACGAGGCGGGGTTGCTGCAGAACGGCAACCTGTACGACTACGCCAACGTTTCACTGGTTCACCACGTCAATCAGGCGCTCCGCGCCCATACCATGTTCCAGCGCGATACCGACTACATGGTCCACAACGGCCAGGTCGTGATCGTCGACGAGTTCACCGGCCGGATGATGGAAGGCCGCCGTTTCTCCGAAGGCCTGCACCAGGCGCTGGAAGCCAAGGAAGGCGTGACCGTCGAGCAGGAAAACCAGACCCTCGCCTCGATCACCTATCAGAACTATTTCCGCATGTACCCGAAGCTTGCCGGCATGACCGGCACGGCGATGACCGAGGCCGGGGAATTCTCCGAAATCTACAAGCTGGAAGTCATCGAAATCCCCACCAACCTGCCCATCGTCCGCGACGATCAGGACGACGAGGTCTATCGCTCGACCGCGGAGAAATACGACGCCATCGTCGAGCTGATCGAGGACTGCCGGGAAAGAAAGCAGCCGGTGCTGGTCGGCACGGTCTCCATCGAAAAGTCCGAAGACATCTCCGAGCTGCTGAAAAAGAAGAATATTCCGCACCAGGTGCTGAACGCCCGCTACCACGAGCAGGAAGCCTACATCATCGCCCAGGCCGGCGCGCCGGGCGCGGTCACCATCGCGACCAACATGGCCGGCCGCGGCACCGACATTCAGCTCGGCGGCAACGTCGACATGCTGGTCCGCCAGCAGCTCGAGGGCGAGGCCGACGAAGCGAAGCACGGCCAACTGACCCAAAAGGTCCGGGAAGAGGTCGCCGCCGGCAAGCAGGTGGTGCTGGACGCCGGCGGCGTGTTCATCGTCGGCACCGAACGCCACGAAAGCCGGCGCATCGACAACCAGCTGCGGGGCCGGTCGGGCCGCCAGGGCGATCCCGGCGGATCGAAATTCTTCCTGTCCCTGGAAGACGACCTGATGCGCATCTTCGGCTCGCAGCGCATGGAGAGCATGCTGACCAAGCTCGGCCTCGAGGAGGGCGAGGCGATCATCCACCCGTGGATCAACAAGGCGCTGGAGAAGGCGCAGCAGAAGGTCGAGGCGCGCAACTTCGATATCCGGAAGAATCTGCTCAAGTTCGACGACGTGATGAACGACCAGCGGAAGGTGATCTACGAGCAGCGCAAGGAGCTGATGAGCGCCACCGACGTCTCCAACACGCTCGCGGACATGCGGACCAATGTCGTCAGCCGGACGGTCAGCCGGTGCATCCCCGAAAAAGCCTATCAGGAGCAATGGGAAACCGATGCGCTGCACGAAGAGATGAAGCGCATATTTGGCCTCGATCTGCCGGTCTCCGAGTGGGCCCAGGAGGAAGGCGTCGCCGACGCCGAGGTCGAGGACCGCATCCTGGATCTGGTCAACCGCAAGATGGCCGAAAAGGCCGCGACCTGGGGACCGGAGATCATGCGGGATGTGGAGAAGAACCTGCTCCTGCAGATTCTCGATCAGGTGTGGAAGGAGCACCTGCTCTCCCTCGACCATCTGCGCCAGGGCATCGGCCTCCGGGCCTACGGCCAGAAGGACCCGCTCAACGAATACAAGGGCGAGGCCTTCGAGATGTTCAACGGCATGCTGGAAGAACTCGACGAGCGGGTCAGCCAGGTGCTCGCCCACATGGAGCTGCAGCTGACCGGTATCGACGAGATGGGCATCTTCGACCGCGACGCGCCGGAGACCGTCGAGGGATACCAGGACCCGGCCTTCGCCGACGGCGGCGAATTCGCCGGTCCCGAGGGCGATTACGGCGACGCGGTGGTTATCGAAGAGCCGGTCCGCTCCCGCCGGGCGGCGGCGGAGGTCGATCCCGAAGATCCCTCCACCTGGGGCAAGGTCGGCCGCAACGCCCCCTGCCCCTGCGGGTCGGGCAAGAAATTCAAGCACTGCCACGGCGCCAATTAGCGCTGACCCTCTTCCCCGCCGGGGTTGACCGACTTGGCGAGGCGGCAACTGAGCTTAACCGGCCTACGCCGATACGCATATTATACGTTATTAAAGTGTAATATAAATTTAATTTACACAAAGTTATTTGCATTAACCGGTAAATCACACCATATTAGCCGTCTTATTTTTGGAGACGGCAAATGGACGATGCCTCCTATCCCGGCAGAACAATCCCGGTGGCGCTGGACGGCCTCGAGGGGTCCGAGCTCCTCCGCGCCGCCATCGAGAGCGAGGAAATCGGGCGCATTGCCGTCGTGTCTTCCTTCGGCGCCGAATCCGCCGTCCTCCTCCACATGGTCGCGGCAATCGATCCGGATCTCCCGGTAATCTATCTCGATACCCTCAAGGGCTTCGCGCAGACCGGCACCTACATCAAGCAATTGGTCGAACGTCTCGGCCTCACCAACGTCCGGATACGGCAGCCCGACCTCGGCGCCGTCCGCGACACCGATCCCAACGGCACGCTCTGGCATCACAACCGGGACGCCTGCTGTCATATCCGCAAGGTGGTGCCGATGGCCAAGGCGCTCGACGGGTTTGATGCGTGGATCAACGGCCGCAAGCGTCACCACGGGGGCGAACGGTCCGGCCTGGAGCCGGTCGAAATCGCCGAGGGCCGGATCAAACTCAATCCGCTGGCCAGCTTCACCGCCGAGGACATCGAGGATTACATGACCCGCCACGGCCTGCCCCGGCACCCGCTCGCCGAAAAGGGCTACGCCTCGATTGGCTGCCGGCCGTGCACCCGCCCCTTGCGGGAAGGGGAATCGGGCCGCGACGGCCGCTGGGCCGACAGCGGCAAGACCGAATGCGGCATCCACAGGGCGCCGTGGTACGCCGCCGCGCACTCTGGGCCGAGCGCCTGAGACCGGCTTGAACCCGGGATAGGGCGAGCAGGCGCCCGCCGTTCCTTGGTCCCGCCAATGGTTTCAATGGCCGGATCGTCGAAGCCCGGAAACCGTTCCCGTCCCAACGGGCCGAACTAATTTAATCAAACGATTGAATTAGACGGTGTGTGGGTCTATATCAGCGGTGGAGGAAAACCGGATGGCCCCGAATACCGCTCGCGATACCGCTCCCGAGGCGTCCCTCAGCCGGGGCGACGAAACCCGCGGCCAGCTTCTGGATGCGGGGCTCACCCTGTTTTCCAAATACGGCTACGACTCGGTCACCACCCGGCAGCTGGCGTCCGAGGCCGGGGCCAATATCGCCGCCATCGCCTATCACTTCGGCGGCAAGCGGGATCTCTACCGGGCGGTGCTGCATCAGCTGGTGGAAGACACCGACCCTCTCGTGGGGCCGGTGGCCCAAAGGATGGCCGACGGCATCGCCGCCGCGGGCGCCGACAAGGCCGCCCTCGCCCGGGTGGTGGCGGGCTTCGTTCACGGGTTTGCCGGCATCTTCCTCGAAGGCGATTTCATGGCCCACAGGGCGCCCATGGTGATGCGCGAGTTCGCCAATCCCTCGGAGGATTTCGACATCCTCTATGAGGGCCGGCTCGGCCCGATCCACCGCAGCGTTACCGCCTTGGCGGCGGCGGCCCTCGACATGGACCCGGACAGCCCGGAGGCCAAGATCCGCGCCCATGCCGTCATGGGCAACCTGGTGGTGTTCGAGATCGCCAAACACCTGTTGATGAAACGCACGGGATGGGAGGCGTACACGCCCGACCGGATCGCCCTGGTCCGGCGTTTGATTACCGAGGCGGTGCTGAACTCCCTTCGGCTGCCTCATCCGGACGATGGAGACCGACGATGACCGGAGAAACCAAGTCCATATGGCGCCGCCTGCTGATCATCCCCCCAATTCTGATCGGCATCGGCATCATCGCCATCATGGTCCGCGGCAAGGAGCCGCCGGCGCACACCGAAGCCCGCGAAGACGTCACCCGCGTGCGGGTGATCGAGGTCCCGCAACTGACCCTCACGCCGCGGGCCATGGGCTTCGGCACGGTCGCACCCGCCAAGGTCTGGGCGGCGGTGGCCGAAGTGGACGGCAAGATCATCGAGTTTCGGGACGACCTCCGGGCGGGCGAGATACTGCCCCGGGGAACGGTCCTGCTGCGCATCGACCCCACCGACTACCGGCTCGCCGTCGACCGGGCCAAGGCCGACATTCTCGCGCTGAAGGCACGGCTCACCGAGCTCGAGACCCGTGTCCGGAACACCCGCGCCTCCCTGAAAATCGAGAAGCGCGCCCTGGCTCTCAACGCCAGGGACCTGGAACGCAAGCGCGCCCTGGTCGAGCGCAAGGCGGTCTCGCAAGCCGCGGCCGATCAGGAGGAACGCAACCTGCTGGCATACCGGCTGAAAGTTCAGAACCTGGAAAACGCCCTCAATCTCATCCCCGCCGAACGCCGGCAGTTGCGCGCCCAACTGGCCGCGCAGGAAGTGCGCCTGGCCGAGGCCGAGCGCGACCTCGCCCGCACCCGGATCACGCTGCCGTTCGATGCCCGCATATCCGAGGTCAACGTCGAGGCCGACCAGGTGGCCAAGCTGGGCCAAACCCTGGTCCGGGCCGATTCCATCGACGTCGCCGAAATCACGGCGCAGGTGCAGATCGACAAGCTGATCAACCTGATCTCGGCGGAAAATCTGTCCGGCGTCACGCCCGCGAATGCGTCCGCCGAACTGTCCCGGGCGCTGGGCCTCAAGCCGGTGGTCCGGCTGCGCACCGGCGCGTTGAGAGCCGAATGGCCGGGCCGGGTCGCCCGGATCAGCGACCGGATCGACCCGCAGACCCGCACCGTCGGCGTGGTGGTCGCCGTCGACCGGCCCTACGCCATTGCCGGCCAGCGGCGGGATGACGGCATCCCGGCCCGTCCGGCGCTGGCCAAGAACATGTATGTGGAGGTGGAACTCCGCGGCCCGCCGCAGCCCGGGCGGGTGGTGATCCCCCGCGCCGCCGTCCATGCCGGCCGGGTCTACGTGCTGAACGGCGAAGACCGGCTGGAGCTGCGCAAGGTGTCGATCGCCTTCGAGCAGGAAGATGTCCTGGTCGTCGGCGAAGGCCTCCGGGCCGGCGAGCGGATCGTGGTCTCCGACCTCATTCCGGCCATCGCCGGCATGAAGCTCGCCCCCGAGACCGATGAGGCCACCGCCGCCTGGCTCGAGGCTCGGGCGGCCAGTGACGGACAGGCGGCCGGCGCCGCGTCCGGCGGCGAACGATGATCCGCTACTTTGCCGGCCACCCGACCGCCGCCAATTTGGTGGTGATCGCCTTCGTGGTGATCGGCGCGTTGTCGGTCTCATCCATCAAGCGCGAGACCTTCCCCGACATCCCGCCCCGCAACGTCGAGGTGAAGGTGGTCTATCCGGGCGCGAGCGCGGAAGAGGTCGAGGAAGCCATCTGCCAGCGTATCGAGGATGCCGTCGAGAACGTCCAGGGCATTGACGAGACCCGCTGCGACGCCCGCGAAAACCGCGCCACCGCCACCATGGAAATGGTCGACGGCGGCGACCTCGACCTGTTCTTCAGCGATATCAAGACCGAGGTCGAGGCCATCGACGGGTTCCCGGACGAGGTGGAAGATCCGGTCGTCCGTCAGCTCGGCCGGACCGACTTCGTCACCGCGGTTGCCGTCACCGGCCCGATGGCGCCCACCGATCTCAAGGCCTACGCCGAGCAGCTCAAGGATGAACTCCTGCTGACCGGCGCCGTTTCGCGGGTCGATATCAAGGGATTCTCCGACCGCCAGATCCGCATCGAGGTGCCGGCCCAAACTCTCCGTCAGTACGGCATCAGCGTCGACGACATCGCCGCCGCCGTGGCCCGTCAGAGCGTCGGCTTGCCGGCCGGCACCATCGAGACCTCGGATACCGACGTCACCGTCCGCTTCGACGACGAACGCCGAAATCCGCTCGAGTTCGACCGGCTGATCGTCGTCGGCGCCGAAACCGGCGGCGAGGTGCGCCTGGGCGATATCGCCACGATCACCGACCGGTTCGAGCTCGCCCACGACAAGGTGGTGTTCAACGGCAAGCGGGCGGCGGTCCTGGAAATCGTCAAGACCAAGACCCAGGACACCCTGGACGTGGTCGACACGGTGTACGCCTTCGTCGAGAAAAAGCGCCGGACCGCGCCGCCCGGCGTCTCCTTCGAGGTTACCCGCGACATCGCCTCCATCGTCCGCGACCGGCTGTCGATGCTGGTCAACAACGGCGCGGCGGGCTTGGTGCTGGTGGCGCTGACCCTGCTGCTGTTCTTCAACTGGCGGTTCTCGTTCTGGGTAACGGCGGCCCTGCCGGTTTCCTTCGCCGGCGCCTTCGTGGTCATGGCGGCGGCCGGGCTGAGCTTCAATATGATCACCATGGTGGCGCTGCTGATCGGCATCGGCATCCTGGTCGACGACGCCATCGTCATTTCGGAAAACATCGCCGCCCACGTACGCCGCGGCTCGGCGCCCTTGAGGGCGGCGGTGGAGGGCACGCGGCAGGTGGCTCCCGGCGTCCTCGCCTCGTTCGCCACCACGATCTGCGTGTTCGGATCCCTCGCCTTCCTCGAAGGCGACATCGGCTCGATCCTCAAATGGATGCCGATCATTCTGATCCTGGTGCTCACCATCAGCCTGTTCGAGGCGTTTCTGGTGCTGCCCCATCACATCAAGGGCGCCCTGTCGCACGGCTCGGCGAGACCCAATCCGCTGCGGGTGCGCCTCGACGCCGGCATCGAATGGATGCGCGACGTGGTCGTCCACCGCATCGTCACCGTCGCCATCGGCTGGCGCTACCTGACCCTCGGTCTCGCCCTGATGGCGCTCCTGGGCTCCATGTCGCTGCTGGCGGGCGGGGTGATCAAATTCAAGCCGTTTCCCGATATCGAGGGCAACGTGGTCCAGGCGCGCCTCTTGATGCCCCAGGGGACGCCGCTCAGCCGCACGACCATGCTGGTTGACCGCATCAGCGAGGCGCTGCAGGAGGTCAACCGGGAGTTCGCGCCGGATCAGCCGGACGGCCGGAACCTGGTCCGCAACATCAACATTCAGTTCAACCGCAACGTCGACGCCTTCGAAAGCGGCCCCCATATCGCCACGGTCACCGGCGACCTGCTCGGCACCGAAATCCGCAACACCCCGGTGGACGCCGTCCTCAACCGATGGCGCGAGCTGTCGGGGACGCCCCCCGACGTGATCGGCCTGAAGTTCGCCGAACCCACCATCGGCCCGGCGGGCCGGGCCATCGACATCCGCCTGAGCGGCGAGGACCTGGACGAGCTCAAGGCCGCCTCGGTCGCCCTGCTTGCGTGGATGAAGGGATACGACGGCGTCACCGACCTCACCGACGACCTTCGCCCCGGCAAGCCCGAGGTCCGGGTGCGCCTCCGCGAGGGCGCGACGGCGCTCGGACTGTCGGCCCGGACCGTCGCCACCCAGCTCCGGTCCGCCTTCCACGGCCGCACCGCCAACAAGATTCAGGTCGGCACCGAGGCCTACGAGATCGATGTCCGGCTCGACCCCGGCGATAAGGACAGCCTCGGCGATCTCGAATATTTCACCGTCACCCTGCCGGGCGGCCAGCAGGCGCCGCTGGGCGCGGTGGCGGTGCTCGAACAGGGCCGCGGCTTCGCCCGCATCCACCGCATCGACCGCAAACGCACCGTCAGCGTTCAGGGCGAGGTGGACACCGCCCGGGCCAATTCGGCGGAAGTCCTCGGCGATCTCGAGGCGCGCTTTCTGCCCGGGTTCGGGGAACGGTTTCCCGGCGTGAGCGTCACATTCGGAGGAGAGGCCGCCGAAGGCGCCACGACGGGCGCGTCCATCGGCAGCGGGTTCCTCCTCGGGCTGATCGGCGTCTTCATCCTGCTGAGCTTCATGTTCCGCAACTACCTCGAGCCGATCATCGTCATGATGACCATCCCGCTGGGGCTGATCGGGGTGGTCTGGGGCCATATGCTTCTCGGGATCAACATGTCCATGCCCAGCATTATGGGGTTTGCCTCGCTGGCCGGCGTGGTGGTCAACAACGCCATCCTTATCGTCGAGTTCATCAAGATCGAGCGCCGGGAGGGCCGCGATCCCTCGACGGCCGCCCTCAACGCCGCCAAGCGCCGGTTCCGGGCCATCCTGCTGACCTCGCTGACCACGGTCTTCGGGCTGCTGCCGCTTCTCACCGAGACCAGCCTGCAGGCGCAAGTGCTGATTCCGCTGGTCACGAGCCTCGCCTTCGGCCTCGCGACCACCACCATCCTGATGCTGTTCGTGGTGCCGGCGTTCTACATGGTCCTCCACGATCTCGGCTGGACCGCTGCGGTCGAAACCGAGGGTGGAGACGAACTGCCGGCGGCGGCCCAGCCGGCCGAGTAACCGCCTATTCCGGCCATTTATTCCGGTCTGGGCAGGGAGAACACGTTCTCCGGTTCGATCACCGCGTAATCGAGATACCCGAGCCGGGCGACGGGCCGCAGCTTGGCGATGTCCACCATCCCGCCGCTGATGACCTCTTCGGAAATGTGCACCCCAACCACTTGACCGATGACGATGTGATTGGGCGCGCCCCGCCGGGACTTGGGCAGCCTGACGGTCTGCAGATGCTTGCATTCGAGCGCCACAGGCGCGGCGGCGACCCGGGGCGGCGCGACCATTTCCGACTGCGCCGGCTCGAGGCCCGCTTCCCGCATCTCGTCGACGTCGGCCGGCGCGTGCACCGATGTGGCATTCATCTGTTCGCGCAGGTCATAGGTGCAGAGATTGAACACGAACTCCCCCGTCGCCTCCGCATTGGCGACCGAATCCTTGATCTCGCCGGTTTTCGGCTTGAGGCCGTTGGGACAGTACATGACGCACGGCGGATCGCCGGTCACCGCATTGAAGTAGCTGAACGGCGCCAGATTGACGACGCCGCCAGCGCTGACGGTCGAGATCCAGCCGATGGGCCGCGGCACCACCAGGGCGGTGAACACCGAATGGACGAACGGGGGCGGCCGCATCCCCTCGGCCGGATCAAAAAACACCATCTCGCTCCGTTGATTGGACGCGGGCTTCGGATTCCACCGCACCGTGCACCGATTTGGCCAACTCGGCCAGTGAAAACGGCCTCGAAGACTGGAAGGAGGGAGGGCCGATGCACCCACAACAACGTCCTGCCCCGGCCCGCCGGACAGGCTTCGCCGGCCGGAAGACAAGCTCCCTGCGGGGCATCTACGAAATTCCCCCTCATCCTGTCCCTCTCCCCCTGAGGGCTCACGTTCAAATTCTACCCCCGCAACCATAGAAGCAACTGAAAATATTTACGTTTTCTCGGTACTCTTGATTCTGGATTCCGGCAGATTTCGCGCGACCAACACATGGTCAACACAGATGTACGGACGCGGATTCGTGACCGTCCGGTGTTGCGTTGGAGGGCGCGGGCGCGGCCTGTCGGTGGTGCCGAGCCCCCGCTGGGGCATGCCGGCGGGCGGAGCCTCCGGCGAATCCGGCGCGCTCTGACGGGAGGAGCAGCCACGGGGCGCCGGGGGCGCGGCGAAGAAGGTGCTCACCGAAGAGAACGCGCGCGGCGGCGGGAAGGAACGGGGGCTCGGGAACCCGGGACGAGGCGGCGGATAAAGCCCGCGAGACCGAGCGGCAAAGGATTCCAGAGCCAGAACAAGCCGCCGAACTGGACAAGTCCCGGGGATCGCGCGGCTTCGAGATGGAGATGTAATCCCGGTTGAGCGAGAAACCGTCGTTGTTACCTCCGGGCGGCCGTCGTAGATTTTCAGGTCCATAGACGCATTCTCCGGCGACCGCGAGGGTGTCCGGTGGGGACGGTCATGTCATCTGCCTCGTCACGGGTTCGGCCGGCAGCGGAAAGGCCGGCGGAAATCAGGAATGGTGTTGCATGAAGGGTAGACAACGCAGCGTGTCCGGATCGCGCCCTTTGCGGCACACGGCGCTCGCCGCCTGTTGCGCGCTGGGCTTCGGCTGGTTCTGGAACGTGCCGGCTCCGCTCGTCCCGCCAGCCTCCGCGCAACCCGATGTCCGGAGTGCAGCCCCGCGGGAAACCGGAATATCGCGGGATTCCACCGTACTCGCCAGGCGGATGCTCCAGTGGCAGAGCAAGGAATTGCTCCTGGACGAACGGCGTCTCGATCAACTCGGACGCGAGATCGGAACTGTTCTGCGGGTAATCCGGGACCGCTACCCGGCGATGGGAGAGATCGAAGCGCGGCAGCCGCCCGCGGCCTTGCTTCTCGAGATCAAGGGCGCACTGCTCGACGTCATTGCCGAGCGCTGGACCGATTTGAACGCCGGCGCCGTGCTCCCCACCGGGCACGCGACATTCGACGACCTCGGCAGCAGGTTGGGATTGCGAACCGTCAAGTTTTGGCCTGCCTCCAACGCCGTCTATCTGGGGTTCACGGAGCGGGCGAACCTGCGCGCCGCCATCAAGGCGTATTCGGCCATCGCCGGCGTTGCCCACGCGGGGATGGATAGGCGCCTCATCGACGGATCCGATATCGCCATGCGTAACATTAATGGGGTCTGGCATGTCGTCATGCGCAAGGCATGGGGCGACTGTCCGTCCGGGTGCATAAACGAGGAGACATACTTTTTCACCACCAAGAGCGGACGGGTCGAACGGATAGAGGAGAAAACCGCACGGGAGATGACGGCATTCCGGATGCTGGAGATGCTTGCAAGGCGCGGATGGTGACAGCACCGATTGCGCCATAGACGCCATCGTATGGTCCCGTCGCGCCGAGCGAAGCAGGGCCACAGGAGACCGGCATTAAAGAGGCATTGTCAGCGGGACGCCTCGACTCACAAGTACCTTTTACCAGCGAGGACCGCCGCAGGTAGCTGAACCGCTGTCGGGAACGGACCGTCCGCGACGCGTTTGATGCGCCCGCTGCCCGGAGCGCAGGCTTTCCTCACATCAAACAGTTTCGGTGCAAGTGGGCCATGCCGGGCCTTCTGCGCTACAT
The DNA here is from genome assembly GCA_964620095.1 of uncultured Rhodospirillaceae bacterium. Classification (GTDB taxonomy): domain Bacteria; phylum Pseudomonadota; class Alphaproteobacteria; order Rhodospirillales; family UBA2165; genus JAJDXO01. The sequence goes on from CAZUGT010000030.1 coordinate 14,759, forward strand.
TATACAAGAGCGTAAGACCGAGCGGCTGACGGGAGGAGAGAGGCGATGACGCCGGAGGAACGGGCGGTGCTCATAGCCGAGCGCGACAAGCTGGAGCCCGGAGACCACGCGGACAAGTTCGGTACGCTGTGCGATGCGGACTGGCACCGGGACTGGATATCCCCGATACAGGCGAGTTCGCACGACTGCACCGGGCCGGTAGTCATGGGTACGCACTGGCTGGACATAGACACCGCCCGAGCAGCGAGGTCGAGGTCGCTCCTGGAGTGGTACGGCGGCTACGACCCCCGCAAGCGGTTCAACCGAGTGCTCGATTTGGCACTGTGGTACGCGGGCCTCCAGCGCCGGGACATCTACATCACCCAGGCGTGCCACCTGCTACCGCGGCAGTAGGGGCGGCAGAAAGTACCGAAGGAACTGTGGCAGGAATCGTACGATAGGGTCACGCAGTACGAAATAGGTGACAGACCCGTCATAGCGTTCGGCGAAACCGCACGCGCTCTTTGCTGCCACTACAATCTGACGTACCGGCACTTTCGTCACCCCGGTACGAGCGGACCATGTTTCGACACGCAGGCCAGGGAGATAGCCAAGGCCCTGAAGTGGGCCAAGCGACTAGCGCCTCCCTCGCACAGGCGGCCGCGCCCTGGGTGAACGCCCATTGGGAGGCGCCGGTCGTCTTGTCCGGCGCGATGGCGGCGGCGAAATAGGCCGCGAAGATGAAGGTCGTGACGACGGTGGTGAACGGCGAGTTCGCCCAGTCGTAGAGCGCCCAGCCGAAGGCCGATTTGCGCCCCCCGGTCCAGATCGGGCGGACCGTCACTTCATCCGCTTCCATTCCTGCGTTTTGCAGAAGACGAACACACAGCCGTTGACCTCCAGGAGGTCGGCGCCCTTGGGTTCGAGAACCGATCTGTAGGTCTTGCCGTCTTCGGGATTGTAGATCTCGCCGCCGCGCCACGCGCCGTCGTCCGGCTCCTGCGGGAAGCCGGTCAGCAGCGGTAGTCCCAGGATCGGCCGGGAGCGTAGCGATTCGTCACTGTTCTCCGCGTCCCGCTTCGGCAGGCCCTTCTCGTTGTTCGGCTCCTTGAGCCAGACGATCCGGCCGCACAGCTTGTCGCCGCACGGCGCGATCTCGACATGGGATTTGTCGCCGGGCGTGCGCCAGACCCCTCTGGGATCCGCCAAGGCGCTACCGCCGAAAGCGAGGCAGAAAACCGCCGCAAATGCAGGCAGATATGTTGCTCGCGTCATGGACTATATCTCCTGCGGTTCGCAGCCCCCCATCGGCGGCATGGACGGATCCGCCATTTTTTGATTTTGCCCCAATTTATATAAAATGTCCGTATAAAATGGGGGCAATTTAATGTCGTTTTGATAAATGTGAGCTCATCTGCCCAGCCACACCGGCGGCTCGGCACAACGCGAGCGCTGTCAACCGAACGCGGGAGGCCCCCTTGGCCACGTCCGACGATCCGAACGGGTGCCTGCGGATGCTCGGTTTATCCGACCTGCGAGGGTGGAGGACTGTGTTCCGGGGGAGCGCACTCTTCGCCGTGTTCACCCACCAGCAATGAGCAGGCTGGGTCAGGGAGCACGACCGGGAGGGCCGCTGGTGCAAGGGCTGTCCTGGATCGGCGACAGATACGCAATTTGAAGCGTCGATTGCCCCGGCCGCGAACGACTTCCTGCGCGCTCTCGCTCGAGTTTTGGAACAGGGGTGCTACGATTCTTCCCCTGATTGGTCGGTGCCGAGTGCCCCGATCTGGACCGCGCTGGCGTCTTCCGCAGCCCTGTCGAAGAGCGCTCCCCTCTCCGATCCGGCGAGTTCCTCACGCTTCACGTAGGTGAGCAGGTGGACAGCCCGGTGAGTCCGATGGATCAGATCGGCCAGTTCCGGCGTCAAACCGCCGCCATAGAGATAGAGATCGTCGGCCGCGGCGCGCGCGGTGGCCTTGCGAACGAACGCGCCCGGGGTGAGCCCCGCCTTTTCGGCGGGGGCGGGAACGATGCCGCCGTCCGCTCGGGCCCGGAATCGCTCGACCACATAACGGTCGTCGGCCAGGCCGGTGCCGAAGAAATGAACCAGGAACGTGTTCGCCGTGTTGCCGGGCATCGCCGTGGCTGCCGTCATAATGCCGTCTCCTTCATGCCGATGAGGGAAGTCGGCGGCCGGACGCCCTTCCCCGGACACCCGATCGCCGCCCCGTTCACGGCCAACCCTCATCCCCTGAAGGGTGCGAGGGGACGCACGGCAAGCTCCCTCTCCCTTCCAGCCTTCGTAGCCGAAGGCTACTTCGGCGGAGTAGGCCTGGGAGAGGTCGGTCATTTCCCACAGGGAATTGACCAGGGTGAGGGCAAATATCTTCAACTTTTCTTGCGGAATTTACCCTGAACTTTTCGACGCCGCCTTCGCCAGGGGATGGCTGCGCCCGACTAGGGACTTCAGGCGTTCATCCAGGACATGGGTATAGATCTGGGTGGTCGAAATATCGGCATGGCCGAGCATCTGCTGCAGCACACGCAAATCCGCGCCGTGGGCGAGCAAATGCGAGGCAAAGGAATGACGCAGCACATGGGGCGACACGCGCCCAGGATCAAGCCCGGCGGCGGCAGCCAAACCTTTGAGAAGATTGGAGAAATGCGACCTCGACAGGTGTCCGGCCCTGCCCGGGGCGGGAAACAGAAACGGGCTTTCGCGCCGCTTGCCCAGATGCGCCTTTCGAACCGCCAGATAGGCGGCGACGGCTTCGCGCGCGGGATCGCCGAGCGGGACCATGCGCTCCTTGCCGCCCTTGCCGCGAACGGTGAGCGTCCGCCCGTCCCGCGCCAGCGCGCCCGTGGGCAGGCCCACCAGCTCCGACACGCGGAGGCCCGTCGCATAAAGAATCTCAACCAGCGCCGCCAGGCGGAGCCCGTCGGCCCCGGCTGCCCCCTGGGCCGCCGCCAGCAGCCGTTCGACCTCCTCTTCCGCCAGGTATTTCGGCAGCGGCCGGCCGAGCCTGGGACTGTCGATCCCGGTACAGGGATCGTCGTCCCGAATGCGTTCGGCATGGAGGAAACGGAAAAACTGGCGCAATGACGAAAGCCGCCTGGATGCCGTGCGGGCGGAGCGTCCCTTCGCCCTGAGCCAGCTCAAATAGTCGCGGATCAGCCGTGGGTCCGCCGCCTCGATCCGCCGTTCGCGCCGGGCGGTGAAGCCCGCGAAGTCCTGGAGATCGATCCTGTACGACGCGATGGTGTTGGCCGCCGCCCCCCGTTCCGCGGCCATCATTTCTAGGAAGGCGTCGACCTCGCGGGAGGCGGGCGGCTTGGTGGCCGCGCCCAGCGGCCGGCTCATATGCCCGCCGCGACCGCCGCCTCGAGGGCGATCGCCCTTGCATCCGCCTCCAGCCCGGCCCGCCGCAGGCTCGACAGCACCCGGCCGAGGACGATCGGGTCGGCCTCCGCCGGTCCCGCCTCTCCCAGGGTCAGCAACGCCAGCAGGACGGTTTCGCCGGTCCTGCCGTTTTCCGCCGCGTCGCCGAGGGTTCGCCAGATCGCCGCCCGGGGCATCAGGACGGTTGCCCGGGGCGGTCCGTCCAGCAGCCCGGCCCACAAGTCCGGCGGCACCTCGTCGCCGAGGGACTCCAGAATGTTGAACAGCAGCGATACCCGCCGGGCCGGCTGCCCGCCGTCGCCGCCATCCGCCGCCGATGCGGCATCCTCGGCCCAGCGGCGAAGCGCCTGTTCGCCGATGCCCCCCTCGTCCGGCAGGCCGGCAAGCCGCAGCAGCGGCATCAACCGGTCGCGCTCGAGGGCGGCGTCTTCGTTCAGCACCGCGCCGGTCCGCAAAACGGCGAGCCAGCGGCCGGCGGTGTCCGCATCGCCCGCGGCAATGGCCGCCCGCACCGCGCTCGGCGCGAACCACGCCAAGTCCTGCGTCGGGGCCAAATTGCCGAGAATCCCCGAATAGGCCCGCGCCGCGGCCATGAACCGGCCCCCCTCGCGGGCCAGCCCCAAGGCCCGGTTCAGCACCTCGGCAAGCGCCGTGGGCACGCTTTCGACCAGCGCCTTGCGGTACAACAGCGCGCGGCTGAGCGGCGAACGGTCGCCCGCGGCCCGGGTCAGCGGATTGTCGAAGGCGTCCTCGGAGAACGTCACGCCGGCGTAGAGCTGGCGCAGCACGTCGGTCCGGAGCGCGCCGATGTTTTCCGCCCGTTCGGCGGCGTCGATGCGGAGTTCGGGCCGGGCATTGGGGCTGGTCGCGACGGTGCGCAGCACCGACGGGTTGTCGGATGAAATCACGTCCAGCGGCAGCCGGGCGCGCGACGCCCGGACCATGGCGAAATGCAGCGGCGTCGGAGCCGGCAGGCTGTCGATCTCGAACTTCTCGACCCCCGACAGGCGGTCGATCAGCCCGAAAAAGACCGGGTCGTCCTCGCCCTCCTCGCGGAGCAGGCTGACGCCCAGGGACGCCCTGTCGTGCTCGCCGGCAAGCGATTGGCAGAAGATGAACGCCTTCTGCCAATAGGTGCCTACGTCATCCTTGATCTGACCCGCCACCAGCGGACAGGCCCGCGCATTGTCGTTGGTGACGAACAAGAGGTCGGCCTCGGCGCGCAGCAGGTCCTCGGAAGTCCCCCGGGACGGCGCGGCCCTTATCAGCGCATCGACCCCGGCGACATCGCCGAGCGCCGCCAGGGCATCGAGACGCATGGCCACCAGGCTCTTGGCGTTTTCTCCGCCCGGCGGCGCGGTCGCGGTGCTCAGCAGCAGCCGCCGCATCAGGTCCCGCATGGCGCGAGAGGTGGTCCGGACCGGCAGGCGCGGCAACAGGGTTTCAATCACCGGGCGCCCGGTCCCGGCCCACATGTCGATGCCGAAGCCTCCCTCTCCGGCGGTCAGCGTGCCCACCGAATCGGGACTGATTCGCCTGAGCTGGTCGACTTCGATCCGGACCGGCGAGGGACCGCCCGGCTGCGCGGTCGCCGGACCGGGCGCCGGGCCCGGGGGCTGCCCCGGGATCTGCGCGGGCGCCGCGCCGGGGCTCCGGGGATCGGTTCGATCCGGGGCCGGGGCCGGCTCGACGGCGGCCGGCGGCGCGAGGGTGGTCGGCGGCGGGAGAGTGGTCGGCGGCGCGACGGTGGTCGGCGCCAGCGGCCGGGGGCCCTTCTGGGCAAGGACGGGCGCGGCCGCCAGGCTCATGGCCAGGCTCATGGCCAGGCTGGCGGCCACGGCCAGCGCGACCGCCGGCGGGCGGCGTCTAGCGGGGGAATCGTTCATTCGGTATGACCTTCTCCACCGGCGCCGTCGGCGGGGGGATATCCCACGTCATCAGGAACACCGCGGCGCCGGCGATCACCAACGCCGCGACAGCCAGCAGGATCGCCGGCAGACCGCGCATCAGCGGGACCTCGGCGTTTTGACGCGGTGCGCGGGACGAATGCGGATCATCCAATGATCAACCACTTTGACGACTGAGTTCCGGGATATACTATGAACGGATTATGGCGATTTTTCGGCAGTCTACCGCCTCACCCATGGGCTTTCAACGGCGCCTCCCGGAGGGAGCCGGCGATTAGCGCCGTCATGGATCAGTTCATCATCCTGATCGGCCTGATGGGCGCCGGCAAATCCAATGTCGGCAAGCGGCTCGCCGCCCGGCTGGAAATGCCGTTCATCGACACGGACGACGAAATCGAACTCGCCGCCGGCTGTTCCATCGAGGACATCTTCGAGGAACACGGCGAGGCCTATTTCCGGGACGGCGAGCGGCGGGTGATCGCCCGGCTGCTGGAAGGGGAGCCGGCGGTCATGGCCACCGGCGGCGGCGCCTTCATGAACGAAGAGAC
>CAZUGT010000031.1:0-4237 GCA_964620095.1 uncultured Rhodospirillaceae bacterium
GGTGGCGAGCAATCGCTCCTCGTAGGCGCGGGCCACCGGGACGATCTCCCGATAGGTCTCGCGGCCCCTTGTGGTGAAATTGATGAAGGCGTTGCGCCTGTCCTCGGGGTCGGGCCGCCGGGCGACGTGCCCCTTGTCCGCCAGGAGCGCCACCGCCCGGCTGACCTGAACCTTGTCGAGGCCCGTGTGCCTGACGACGTGCGAGGCCGTCGCGTTGGGATAGCGGCCGAGCGCCGCCATCACCCGCCATTCCGGTATGGTGATCCCGAACCGGTCCACGTAGGTCTTGGCCAGCGAATTGCTCACCTGCTTGGTCAGGACGGTGATCTGGTACGGAAAGAAGGTTTCCAGGTCGAGGGCGTCTTCGTCCGGGTTTCTGGGCGGGTTTCTGGGCGGACTGCGGGGGATTTCGTTCATCGGCGGGCGCGCTTTCGAACACAAGAAAATACCGTTTGTAATTAGTTTCATTTGAAACTAATATGAGCGAAACGTCAAGAGCCGAGAGCAGGGGAGGACCCGGCCATGGATACGATCGTCGCCAGCGATCTCGACTATCAGTCGGGGTTCGGGAACGAATTCGCCACCGAAGCGTTGCCGGGCGCGCTGCCCGCCGGGCGCAACTCGCCGCAAAAGGCGCCCTACGGTCTCTATACCGAGCATCTGAGCGGCACCGCCTTTACGGTGCCGCGGGTGGGCAACCAGCGCACCTGGTTCTACCGCATCCGCCCGTCGGCCCAGCACCAGCCATTCAAGCGTATCGACAACCGCCTGGTCCGCTCGACGCCGTTCGGCGAGGCCGAGACCCCGCCCAACCGGATGCGCTGGGATCCCTTGCCGATCCCCGATGCGCCGACCGACTTCGTCGACGGCCTGGTGACCTATATGGGCAATGGCGACTCGACCGGCCAGACCGGCATCGCCATTCACCTCTATGCGGCCAACCGGTCCATGGAGGACCGCTACTTCTTCAACTCCGACGGCGAAATGCTGTTCGTGCCCCAGCAGGGCCGCCTCCGGCTGCACACCGAAATGGGCGTCCTCGACGTCGCGCCGAACCAGATCGCGGTGATCCAGCGGGGCATCAAGTTCCGGGTGGAGCTGCCGGACGGCCCCTCGCGGGGCTATGTCGGCGAAAACTACGGCGCCACCTTCCGGCTGCCCGACCTCGGTCCCATCGGCGCCAACGGATTAGCCAATCCGCGCGATTTCCTCACGCCGGTCGCGGCCTATGAGGACCGGGACGAACCTTGCGAGCTGGTGACCAAGTTCGCGGGCAACCTGTGGGCCGCCGAAATGGGCCACGCGCCACTCGACGTGGTCGCCTGGCACGGCAACTACGCCCCCTACAAGTACGATCTGGCCGCCTTCAACACCATCTGGACGGTCAGTTACGACCATCCGGATCCCTCCATCTATACGGTGCTCACCTCGCCCTCCGACTCGGCGGGCACGGCGAATGTGGACTTCGTCATCTTCCCGCCCCGCTGGATGGTCGCCGAGGATACGTTCCGCCCGCCGTGGTACCACCGCAACGTGATGAGCGAGTTCATGGGGCTGGTGCATGGCATCTACGACGCCAAACCGGAGGGCTTCACGCCGGGCGGCGCCAGTCTCCACAACTGCATGGCGGCCCACGGCCCCGATGCGGATTCCTTCGAGGGTGCGACGAACAAGGACCTGGCGCCCGAGTTTCAGGCCGACACCATGGCCTTCATGTTCGAATCCGCGTATCTCTACAAATTGACCGAGTTCGCACTCAACACCGACCTCCTGCAGGGCGACTATTTCGAGTGCTGGCAGGGACTGAACAAGCACTTCACGGGAAAATAGATGACCAACCTGAACGGCACGCATGACCCGGCTCTCACGAGCTGGGTCGACAGCGCGAACGCGCCCGAAACCGACTTCCCCATACAGAACCTGCCCTATGGCGTCTACCGCAAGGCCGGTTCCGGCGGCCCGGGGCGGGTGGGCGTGGCGATCGGGGATCAAATCCTCGATGTGACCGCGGCCGCCGCCGGGATGAGCGGGGCCGCGAAGGACGCGGCCGAACTCTGCAACGGCGAGACGCTCAACGAATTGATGGCGGCGGGCGGCGGCGCCTGGTCGGCGCTTCGTGCCGGATTGTCGCGGCTGCTCCGCGAGGGCGGACCGGCGGACGAACTCAGGGAAACGCTCCGGGGCGCGCTCACCGCCCAGGCGGACGCCGAGATGCTGGTGCCGGCGACTATCGGCGACTTCTCCGATTTCTGGGCGTCGCTCACCCACGCAACCAACGCCGGGAAGATCAACCGGCCCGACAACCCGCTGCTGCCCAACTACAAGCACCTGCCCATCGCCTATCACGCCCGGTCGTCGTCCTTCGGCGTCAGCGGGACCGCCGTCCGCCGGCCCGAAGGCCAGGTCAAGCCGCCCACGGCCGATTCGCCGGTCTTCAAGCCGTGCGCGCGGCTCGACTACGAGATGGAGGTCGGCCTCTATGTCGGCCCCGGCAACGACATCGGCTCGCCGATCGCGCTGGACGACGCCGAGGAGCATCTATTCGGCGTCTGCGTGCTCAACGACTGGTCGGCCCGTGACATTCAGGCCTGGGAGTACGTGCCGCTGGGCCCCTTCCAGGGCAAGAACTTCGCCAATACCATCTCGCCGTGGGTGGTGACCATGGAGGCGCTGGCGCCGTTTCGCACCCCGGCCTACGAACGCGCGGCCGGCGACCCGGCGCTCATGCCCTACCTGGTTTCCGGCGCCAACGCCGCCAATGGCGGCATCGACATCAGGCTGGAAGTGCTGATTTCGTCGGCGAAAATGCGCGCCGCCGGAACGCCGCCGGCCCTGATCGGCGCATCCCGTTTCAAGGACATGTACTGGACCGCGGCCCAGCTGGTGACTCAGCACACGGCGAGCGGCTGCAATCTCCGCCCGGGTGACCTGCTGGGGTCCGGGACGGTCTCCGACGAGGACTCGTTCGGCAGTCTGCTCGAAACGTCATGGGCCGGGTCCAGGACCTTCACCCTGCCCTGCGGCGGGGAGCGCACGTTCCTCGAGGATGGAGACGAGGTGATCATGCGCGGCTATTGCGAGGCCGACGGCGCGAGGCGCATTGGCCTCGGGGAATGCCGGGCCGAGGTCCTGCCGTCCTGAGGGCGCAAGGAGGATTGCCATGAACGATCAGGCCCTGGTCGACGGCTTCGATGTCAACGAGCTGACGACGGCGTTTCTGGAAGATCCGTTTCCGACCTACCGGGCGCTCCGCGAGCTCGATCCGATCCATCGCAACAAGGACGGGTCCTACTTCCTGACGCGCTATGCGGACCTGGAACTCGCCTACAAGCATCCGGCCATGAGTTCGGACAAAAAGGTCGACTTCAGGAAGAACATGGGTGACGGCCCCCTCTACCTCCATCACACGACCAGCCTGGTTTTCAACGACGACCCTTATCACGCCCGGGTGCGCAAACTGATGGCCGGGGCTTTCACGCCTCGGAAACTCGCCGAGCTGGAGCCGATCATCGAGCGGGTCATTACCGACCTTGTCGACAGGCTCCGGGGCCGCGAGACCTTCGATCTGATGGACGATTTCGCCCTCGTGCTGCCGACCGAGATCATCGCCGACATGCTGGGCGTCGACGAGCGGACCAAGCCTCTCCTGAGGGATTACTCGCTGACCATCCTGGGCGGTCTCGAGACGGCGCTCACCGACGAGGCGCGCGAGGCCGGTAACAAGGCGGTGGCCGAGTTCGGCGCCTATCTTCAGGATCTGATCGACCACCGGCGCAAAAATCCCGATGAGGGCGGACGGGGCGAAGTGTTGGCGGCGCTGATCTTCGGCGAGGTGAACGGGGAAACCCTGAGCGACGTGGAGTTGGTGCAGAACTGCATCTTCTTGCTGAACGCCGGTCATGAGACCACCGCCAACCTGACGGCCAACGCCATTTGCTGCCTGATGGACCATCCCGATCAGATGCGGCGCCTCAGGGACGACCCGGGCCTCATCGACTCCGCCGTCGACGAGACCCTGCGCTACGAGAGTTCCGTGCAGCTCGGCAACCGCAAACTCACCGAAGACGTGGACATGAACGGGACGACGGTTCCCAAGGACGCCTACCTGCATCTCGCCATCGGGGGCGCGAACCGGGACCCGGCCAAGTTTCCCGATCCCGAAAAATTCGACATCGGCCGCACGCCCAATCCTCATTTGGCCTTCGCCTGGGGCAAGCACATCTGCCTCGGCGCGACA
>CAZUGT010000032.1:0-2695 GCA_964620095.1 uncultured Rhodospirillaceae bacterium
AGGACGGCAAGACCGTCACATCGGAGATGGAAGACGTCGCCGTGGGCGACCTGCCCGAGGGCGACGTGATGGTGGCCGTCGAGTACTCCAACCTGAACTATAAGGACGGGCTGATCCTGCAGGGGCTGGGCGGGCTGGTTCGCAACTATCCCCATATCGGCGGCATCGACTATGCGGGCACCGTCGAAGCCTCCGGCGATCCCGCAATCAAGCCGGGAGACCGGGTGATACTCACCGGCTGGCGGGTCGGCGAAAATCGCTGGGGCGGGTACGGCGCGCGGGCCACCGCCAGATCGGGCTGGTGCGTGAAGGTCCCGGACGGGCTCGACACCAGGCGGGCCATGGCCATCGGCACGGCCGGCTTTACCGCCATGCTGTCGGTGATGGCGCTCGAGGATCACGGGCTTACGCCGGATGCGGAGGGCGAGGTGGTGGTGACCGGCGCCGCCGGCGGGGTCGGATCGGTCGCCGTCTCGATCCTGGCGAATCTCGGCTACAAGGTCGCCGCGTCGACGGGCCGCGAGGCCGAACATGCCTATCTGACCGATTTGGGCGCCGCCTCCATCGTGCCCCGCGCCGAGCTCGAAGAGGACGTGAAGGGGCCGCTGTCGTCGGAGCGCTGGGCGGGCGCCATCGACAGTGTCTGCGGGCCGGTGCTGTCCAACGTCATGCGGGCGATGCGGACCCACGCCGGCGTCGCCGCGGTCGGCCTCGCCGGCGGCGGCAAATTCGACGGCAATATCATCCCGTTCCTGCTCCGGGGCGTAAGCCTGCTGGGCATCGATTCGGTTCTCTGTCCCATCGACCGGCGGATCGAGGCCTGGGAGCGGCTCGCCTCCCAGTTGCCCCTGGACAAGCTGGACGCGCTCACCACCGTCGCGCCGCTCGAGAAAGCTCCGGAACTGGCGGGCGAAATTCTTGCCGGGCGGGTCCGCGGCCGCACCGTTCTGGAGATCGGCGGCTGACCATGGTTGGTCCGGCCGGCTCCGATCAGGAGCAAATCGAACGCAATCGCTCCCAGTTTCGATCGTTCATGGCTGGTCTCGCGGCATTGGGGGACGGCGGCAGAAGCTTCGCCCTGTCCGCTAGGGGCGGGTGGGTCGACAAATACCTGAGCAGCCCCGCCCGGCCGGATTGCTCCCCTGCGAGACGCTTGAAGAAACCGACCAGTCCCTCATGTGATATTCGGGCGCCGGCGAGCAGCTCGGCGGCGATCCTGTCGGCTTCGGTTTCCGCATCACGGCTATAGGATAGGCCGATAGCCGATTCCGCCGCGGCCTGAAGCATTCCCGGATCCCCGAACAGAGCCCGCAGAACCACCGAAATCCCGAGTTGGCGAACGGCATTTTGCGTCGCATGGCGCTCGATCACATGAGCCATTTCATGTGCCAAAACGCCCGCAACCTCGTCGGGGGTCTCCGCCTGCTCGATCAAGCCGCGAAACAACAGAATATGACCGCCGGGCGCCGCCAGGGCGTTGACGACCGGCGTATCCAGGACCCTGACGTCGAAATCGATAGGAAGATCGCCGGCCAACGTAGACACCAGCAGAATCAATGCGTCGTCACCGTCCCTGGTGCTGCAGAATCGTTGATCGCCGGTTTTTTCGCTGAAGATGTTCGCGACGTTTTCGATCACGCTTTCGCCGATGCGGTTTTCCCACGAATGGGGAATCAACCGCACCGTCGCGTCGACGATCTTCGGCAGCGCAAACCATAGCGCCACCGCAACTGCCGCGACGATACCCCCATACAAGGCGGTTTGACGAAGACTCGGCAGCGGATACCGCCGGCGTTGCGACAGGGCCGGGATAACCGCAAGGATTTCGGCGCAAGGAGCGGCGCCTTCGATGGTCAGCCGCGCGCCGCGCTGCGACGTGCGGGCAAGGGTGAGGAACGAATTCGATTCAAGATCGTCGATGAGTTCGATTTCATCAAAATGCCAGGTTGCCAGGACGTCACCGTCCGTTCCGCTGATCGCGAAACCATCAGTCCGTATTTCGATCCGTACCTGCCGGACGCTTGCCGTATTGCCGTCGCTGTAGCGCCCGGAAACCGCCGGCACGGCCTAGATCCCTCCGATGTCGAAGGCATCCGCCAGGCCCTCGCCTCTCACAGGTGCGCCCAGTTCGCTCTGGCTGAGGTCGCGTTCGGAGAATGAACCCGCATAGCGGAATCGCTCCGCGTAGAAGTCCACATAGCGCTTATAGACGACAGGCAGGAGGAGCCCCAGGGAGAGCAAGGCCAATAGCTGATTGCTCCACATTAACAAGGCGTACCGCCAACGCCCCGTATCGAATTCGAACCCCAGGTTCATGAAGTTGAGACAACTCGCGAAATATCGAACTTCGGTGGCTGCGTACCACAGTGTGGGGAAGGTAAACAGGGCCGCCGTCAACACGATGATCGCGGTCAACGGGACCGGCGCGGTTTCGAGGGAAAAGATAATCTCTCCGAGGTCTGGCGTCCCGCCTTCGAACATGGGCCACAAGACGGGGAAATATATCGCGGCGGAGAGCACCAACATTGCCGCCAGAATTACGAAATAGAGCAGAAACGAGACAAAGAGAGCCGGGTAGAGTCTGCGGCCCTTCGCGTCCAGGACCATCGACCGGTTGCCGAACCAGGTGTGTTTCGTCCGATATCGGGCAAGATGGGTTCGTGTATAGGGGATCGCGAGTCCCAGCGTGACAACA
>CAZUGT010000033.1:0-4400 GCA_964620095.1 uncultured Rhodospirillaceae bacterium
CGTAATGATCTGGGCCACCCGGTCAGCGCCATACTTCTCCTGTACATAGGCGATGACTTCGTCCCGGCGGTCCTGACAGAAGTCGATATCGAAGTCGGGCATGGACACCCGCTCCGGGTTCAGGAAGCGTTCGAACAGCAGACCGAACTGCAGCGGATCGAGATCGGTGATGGTCAGCGACCAGGCAACCACCGAACCGGCGCCGGAGCCGCGTCCCGGGCCGACGGGAATATCCCTGGATTTTGCCCATTTGATAAAGTCGGCGACGATCAGGAAGTAGCCCGGAAATCCCATTTTGGAGATCACCGCGAGCTCGTAGTCGAGCCGTTCCCAATAGGGCTTGGCGATCCCCTCTTTCCCCTCTATTCCCTTCGCTCTCAGCCGCTCGACGAGGCCGTCGGCGGCAAGATCGGACAGGATGTCCGAGTCGGGCCTTTCATCCCCGTTGTGGGGCGCGGCCGGCAGGAGCGGCTCACGAGTTTCGGCCATAAAGGCGCAACGCCGGGCGATGACCAGGGCATTGTCGATGGCTTCGGGGAGATCGGCGAACAGCGCCCGCATCTCCTGCGCCGACTTGAAACGGTGGTCGGGCGTCAAACGCCGGCGCTCCGATTGGCCGACGAAGGCGCCCTCGGCGATACAGATCAGCGCGTCGTGCGCCTCGTACATATCCTCGCCGAGGAAGAAGCATTCGTTGGTGGCGACGATGGGAAGATCGTGCTTGTAGGCAAAGTCCAAGAGGTCTTCTTCGATCCGGCTCTCATCTTCGAGGCCGTGGCGCTGCAACTCCACGTAAAGCCGGCCGCCATACAAACAGGACAGGGTTTCCAGCAACGCCTCGGCCGCCTCATATTGACCGTGGACCAGCAAACGTCCGACACCGCCGTTGACACCCCCAGTCAGGGCGATGAGGCCTTCGTTGTGGTCCTCGAGATCCTGCAGCGTCACGTGGGGATCGCTGCCCGCATCGGTTTCCAGGTGGGCCTTGCTGACCAGGGAGAGGAGGTTGCGGTAACCCGCTTCGTCCTGAACCAGCAGGACAATCTGGTCGAACTCGTTGGCGTTGTGTCCGTCACCGTTGCCGTTACGGGGCCTAAGCGGATCGCTTTCCGCCTCGGCCGAGAAATCGGCAAGAAGCTGGCATCCGATGATGGGCTGGATGCCGTCGCCGGCGCAGGCCTGGGAGAATTCCAGGGCGCCGAAAAGGTTCGACGTATCCGTCATGGCGACCGCCGGCATGGCGAGGTCGCCGCAGGTCTTTACCAGGTCCTTGACCTTGATCGCGCCCTCGAGAAGCGAGTACGCCGTATGAACTCGGAGGTGAACGAAATCCGCGTGTGCCATGGATTGAGCATTCACGATTCGCCCGCGGGCGTCATCACCCAATCCCCGTTTATCCACAAGAATTTGATAATGTGTGGCTTAAGCTGGACTCACGTGACCGTTGGTAAGGCTCAATGTCCTATCCATGCGCGCCGCGAGGTCCGAATTATGGGTAGCGATCAATGCCCCCAATCCCTGTTCGCGCACCATCCGCATAAGAAGCCCGAAGACTTCGTCTGCGGTCCCGGGATCGAGATTGCCGGTAGGTTCGTCGGCAAGCAGGAGTTCGGGGTGATTGGCGAGCGCCCGTGCGATGGCGACCCGCTGCTGTTCACCACCCGAGAGACGCGCCGGGCGATGGGTCGCCCGGTCCGCAAGGCCCATATCCGCCAAAAGCCCGTCTGCCCGCCCCGCCGCGTCGGATTTGGCGGCCCCGGCAATCATCTGCGGAACGACGATGTTTTCCCGCGCCGAAAACTCGGCCAGAAGATGGTGGTACTGATAGACGAACCCGAGCTTCCGCCGGCGGATTTCGGTGCGCGTGTCGTCACTCATTCCGCGTGTATCTTCACCGCCGATCAGGACGGTGCCGTTGTCCGGTTTCTCGAGCAAGCCGGCGATCTGCAGCAAGGTCGATTTTCCCGAGCCCGACGGGCCGACGAGCGCGACGATCTCGCCCGGACTTACGGCCAGGCTGATCTCCTTCAGAACTTCCAGGGCGACGCTGCCCGCGCCGAACGTCCGGCCGACCTCGCGGAGCTCGAGGACGGGGTCACTCATAGCGCAGCGCTTCGACCGGATCGAGCCGCGCCGCCCGCCAGGACGGATAGAGCGTTGCAAGGAACGAAAGACCAATCCCCATGCCGACCACCATCGCCACCTCGGCCGGATCGACAACCGCCGGCAACCGGGAAAGGAAGTAGATTTCGGCGGCAAACAGCTCGGTGCCGGTGAGGGACTGAAGCAGCTGACGGATGGTCTCGATGTTCTCGGCGAAGGCCAGCCCGAGGACAAATCCCGCGATGGTACCGATGATACCGACGCTGGCACCGGACAGGAAAAAGATACGCATCACCATGCCTCGGGTGGCGCCCATGGTCCGAAGGATGGCGATATCCCTGCCCTTGTCCTTCACCAGCATGATCAGGCCCGAAATGATATTGAAGGCCGCCACCACGATGATCAGCGTGAGGATGAGGAACATCACGTTGCGCTCGACCTGGATCGCATTGAAGAAACTGGAATTGGTGCGCTGCCAGTCGAACACCTGCCCCTGGTTATCGAGGGCCGCTCTCACTTTCCGGGCCTGATCAGGCGCGTGAGAAGGATCTTCCAGTATGACGTCGAGATAGTTCACCGCGCCGGGCAGCTTGAAATACAGCTGCGCTGCTTCCAAAGGCATGTACACGAAACTGGAATCATATTCGTGCATGCCCACATCGAAGACCGCGACGACCTTGTAGGATTTCAGGCGCGGCACCGTCCCAAGCACCGTGACATTTCCCTGAGGCGAGATCAGCGTTACCCGGTCGCCGATCCCCAAGCGGAAATTGCGGGCGAACCGGCTGCCGACGGCAACCACATTGGTGCCAGTAAGACCGTCCAGGCTTCCCGCAACGATATTGCCGGAAATGATTTCCCGCTCCTTCAGGTCGGCCGCCGCAACGCCCCGGACCACCGCGCCGGCTGCGTGCCCGTTGGCGCTCGCCATCACCTGCCCTTCTATGGTCGGCGTGACCTTAACCACCCCCGAAAGGTCTGCCACCAGATCCCGGCGTTGCTCGTAGTCGGGCATGGCGCGGGTCTGGGCATAGACGCTGAGATGTCCGTTCACGCCCAGAATCCGCGTCAGCAGTTCATGACGGAAGCCGTTCATCACCGACATGACGATAATCAGCGTCGCCACCCCCAGCGCAATGCCCAAAAGCGAAAACCATGCAATGACCGAAATGAATCCTTCCTGCCGCCGGGCGCGAAGGTACCGCATGGCGATCATCCGCTCGATGGCAGAGAACATCCGGCGCCGCCTTTAATAGGCGCGGGCGATGAGGATCTCCTCGACCGCCTCTTCCCCGGTAAAGATGCATGTCCCCGAGACGCCGTTCTGGTCCAACGGCGCGTTGCGGATAGTGAGCTTGAGCGGGTCCAGCTTCGCTTCGACCGCCTCCAGCGCCGCACCGGTCGGCTTACACCAGGGCACCCGTGCCCAGCGCAGCGGCCCTTCAGAGAGTCCGTCTTCGTCCTCCGGCGCCTCGCCGAAGAACTCACCCAAGGCGCCAAATTCGGCAATGCCGGATTCGATTCGGCTTTCCATGAAGGTTTTTGCCTGCCCGTGCATCGCAGATTGAATGTCTTCCAAACGGGAAGCCGCGGTGTTCGCAAATTCGTCCGCGGTGGTGTTGTCCGGCCTCACCTTCTCGCCGTCGTAGAGCGCATCCCGGCGCAACACGCTGACCGCATCGGCCTCCACCTCGCGGGGTCCGATTTCCACCAGCAGGGGAGCGCCGCGGCGTACCCAATCCCAGCGTTTGGCGCTGGCGTTCTTGTCCTTCCTGTCCACCTGGGCGCGGATCGGCGCCCCCAAGGCCCGGCTGCCGGTCAGCTGTTTCCGCAGCCGATCGCAGTATTCGAGGATCGGCGCATCGCCGTCATCCCCCTTCAGGCGGGGCAGGATAACGATCTGTTGCGGCGCCAGGGCCGGCGGAACCCGCAGCCCGTCATCATCGCCGTGAGTCATGACCAGGCCGCCCACCAACCGCGTCGATACCCCCCAGCTCGTCGTGTGAACAAACTTCTCGTCACCTTCGGCCGACTGGTACTTGATGCCCTGGGCCTCGGAAAAATGGGTGCCGAGATAATGGGAGGTGCCCGCTTGCAGGGCTTTGCCGTCCTGCATCATGGCCTCGATGGAAAAGGTATTGTCGGCGCCAGGAAAACGCTCGTTTTCGGTCTTCTCGCCGGCGATGACCGGCATCGCCATGACACTTTCGGCGAAGTCCCGGTAGACCTCCAGCATCCGGAGCGTTTCCTCGAACGCGTCATCCCGGTCCACATGGGCGGTATGCCCTTCCTGCCAG
>CAZUGT010000034.1:0-4973 GCA_964620095.1 uncultured Rhodospirillaceae bacterium
TGGCCCAGGAATTCGACGAGCGGCTCGAGTTTGTTTCCGCCGCCGATGAGGCCGGATTCTACTGCTATCACGTTGCCGAGCACCACGCGACGCCGCTGAACATGGTGCCCGTGCCGGGCGTCTATCTGGGCGCCATAGCCCGGGCGACCAGGAACATACGGCTCGGTCCGCTGTGCTACCTCCTGCCGCTCTATACGCCCCTTCGCCTGATCGAAGAGATTTGCATTCTCGATCACCTCAGCCATGGGCGGCTCGATGTCGGCGTGGGGCGCGGGGTGTCGCCCTTCGAGCTCAAATATCACGATGTGGATCCGGACACGTCGCGGCCCATCTTCCGGGAGTGCCTCGAAGCGGTGGTTTACGGGCTGTCCCATGACGTGCTCGATTATCAGGGCGACAACTACTCGTACGCCGACGTGCCCATGGAGCTGAGGCCGCTGCAGAAACTCCACCCGCCGATCTGGTATCCCACCAACCACGCCGAAGGCGGGCAATTCGGCGGCGAGAACGGCTATCACTTCGTTACCCTGGGCGGCGTCGATTTCGCCCGGCCCGGGGTCGAGGCGTTCAAGGAGGCGCTGGCGAAGCGCGGCCGGCCGGGTGACGGCGGCGACGGCGGTTTCAAGGAGGGCGCGGCGGTCGGCATCATGCGGCATCTGGTGATCGCCGAGACCGAGGACGAAGCGCTGAAGCGGGCCGAGCCCGCCTACCAGGCCTGGGAGGCGAGCCTGACGAAACTCTGGCGGGTCAACAAGGTGCCGGGTCCGAACATCGCCCAGTTCATTCCGCCGACGCTCGCCGAGGCGCAGGAGCGGGGGTCGGTGGTCGTCGGGACGGCCGAGACGGTCAAGGAGACCCTCGCGGCCCATGCCGAGGCGCTCGGCCTCAACTACATGGTCCTCGGTTTCTACTTCGGCGACATCGCCCACGGACAGGCCCTGGAGTCCATGCAGCGGTTTGCATCCGACATCATGCCGGCATTGGAGACCATGTAAGCGGCCTGTCTTCCGGTAGTGCTTGACCTTGCCGCGCCGCCGGACAATAAGAGCGCCGAATTCGACCTTCACCGTCTCCCAGCCAGCCGAACCCGGAGCCACAATGCCGCACCTGATTTCTCCCCACGGTGGAGAGGGCCTGCGCCCGTTGCTGATCGACGAGTCCGAGCGCGAGGCGCGCCGGAACGCCGCCGCGGGCCTCGTCCAGGTTCCCATGTCCAGCCGCGAGACATCCGACCTCATTCTCATGGGCATGGGGGCCTATACGCCGCTGACCGGTTTCATGGGGGAGGCCGACTGGCGCGGTGTCGCCGGGGACATGAAAATGGCCGATGGAACGTTCTGGCCCATTCCGATCACCCTGTCGGCGGCCGGGGATTTGGCGGAGACCATCGGCGACGGGGATGAGGTTGCGCTGGTCGACGGCGAGACCGGCACCGTCATGGGCACCATGGCGGTGTCGGAGCGGTACGAACCCGATCACGCATTCGAGAACGCAAATGTCTTCAGGACCGAAGACCCGGCCCATCCCGGGGTCGAAAAGGTTCTCGGCCAGCCGCCGGTAAATCTCGGCGGGACGGTGACCGTCTTCGACGAGGGGCCCTTCCGGGTGCGGTATCCCGATCTCTGCGTTTATCCCCGCGAAAGCCGGGCGTTGTTCGAGGAACTCGGTTGGTCGAGGATCGCGGCATTTCAAACTCGTAACCCCATGCACCGGAGTCACGAACACCTGGTGAAAATCGCCATCGAGGTGACCGACGGCGTCTTCATCCATCAGGTACTGGGGAAGCTCAAACCGGGGGACATCCCGGCGGAGACCCGCGTGCAGGCCATCGACGCCATGATTTCGAACTACTTCCGGGAGGGCACGGCCATCCAGGCCGGCGTCCCCCTGGAGATGCGGTACGCGGGACCCCGCGAAGCGCTGCTGCACGCCGTTGTCCGGCAGAATTACGGTTGCTCGCATTTGATCGTCGGGCGGGACCACGCGGGCGTCGGAAGCTATTACGGGCCGTTCGATGCCCAGAATATCTTCGACACCCTGTGGGACGGCGCGATCGAAATTCATCCCCTCAAGATCGACATCACGTTTTACTGCAAGGCCTGCGGCGGCATGGCGACGGCGCGTTCCTGCCCGCACGGCGACGAATTCAAGGTCCAGATCTCGGGGACCCGCCAGCGGGAGATGCTGGCCGGCGGCGAGGATATCCCGCCGGAGTTCAGCCGGCCGGAAGTGGTGGCTATACTGCGCGAGTTTTACGCCAATCAAGATTGAGCGGGGGGACCGGAACCGTGGCGAAACTGACCGGCGCGGCGGCGCTGACGAAATCCATCGTTGGCCACGGTGTCGATACCATATTCGGGCTGCCCGGCGCCCAGCTCGATCCGCTGTTCGACAGCTTTCATGGCGAGCAGGACAGGCTGAGGATTGTCCATACCCGTCACGAGCAGGGCGCGGCCTACATGGCATTGGGGTACGCCCACTCGACGGGCCGGGAAGGGGTGTGCGCCGTCGTTCCCGGGCCGGGCGTATTGAACGCCGGCGCCGCCCTGCTCACCGGCTACAGCCTCGGCGCCAAGATGCTGTGCGTGGGCGGGCAGATTCCGAGCGGCGCCATCGACAAGAACATCGGCCTTCTCCACGAAATGATGGATCAGAAGGGCCTGATGTCCGCCATGACCAAGTGGCAGGCCCGGGCCGATAGCCCGGAGGAAGCGCCGGCGCTTGTCGCCGAAGCGTTCCGGCAGATGAACACCGGCCGCAACCGGCCGGTGTTTCTCGAGATGGCACCCGACGTGATGCACCAGGAGGCCGAGGTTGAAATTTCCGAGCGGCCCGGGGACTACGCGCAGATGGAGCCGGACCCCGACCTGATCGAGCAGGCCGCCGCCTTGCTGGGCAATGCGGAGAACCCGGCGATATTCGTCGGCGGCGGTATCTTCGGCGCCGAGGCCGAGCTGCTGGAGCTGGCCGAAGCCTTGCAGGCGCCCGTGTTCATGAGCCCCCAGGGGCTGGGTGCCGTGGATGCCCGGCACTACCTGGCGCAAAACAACATCGCCGCGTCCTATGTCTGGCCCAAGGTCGATGTCGCCCTGGCGGTGGGCACCAAGATGCTGCTGCCCATCACCCAGTGGGGGTGGGATGACGAGGTCAAGCTGATCCGGGTGGACCCCGACCCAGAGCAATCCGTCGGGCGCTGGAAACCCGACATCCATCTGGTGGCGCACGGCCAACCGGCCCTCGGCGCCATGGCCGACCGCCTTTCCCGGCACAACCGCTCGCGGGAGTCACGTAAGGACGAGTATGTCGATTTGCAGCGGGCCGCGCGCAAGGACTTGGCCGAAACGCTGCCGGGGCAGGTTGCCTATGGCGATGCGATTCGCAGCCGCCTGCCCGAAGACGGCATCATCTGTTTCGGGGTCACCCAGATGGGCTTCTACAGCTGGTGGGGTTTTCCCACATATGGGCCGCGCACCAACATCCAGCCGGGCGTCCAGGGAACCCTCGGCTACGGGTTCCCGACGGCGCTCGGCGCGCAGGTGGCGCACCCCGGCAAGAAGGTCATCAGCGTGACCGGAGACGGCGGCTTCATGTTCGCCGCGACCGAGCTGTCGACGGCGGTGCGTCACGGGATCAACACGGTCACGCTGATTTTCAACAACGGCGCCTACGGCAACGTGAAGAAGAACCAATCCATGGACTTCGGCGGCCGGTTGATTGGCTGGGACCTGGTCAATCCGGATTTCGTCAAGTTCGCGGAATCCTTCGGCGCGGTGGGCCTCCGGGCCGAAAGTCCGGACGACCTCGCCTCGAAGCTGGACGAAGCGTTTGCCGCCGACGCGCCCGTCCTGATCGACGTGCCTTTCGATGAGCTGCCCGACTGGAGGCCGCTGGAGCGGCGTTACCGGATGCGCGGCGGCGCCGGCTGAACCCAACGACGGAGATATTCGTGAGACTCATTTCCTATGAACTGAACGGCGCCGAGGGCGTCGGGGTCATGGTCGGCGACAGCGGTTTCGTGCCGGCCGCCAGTGCCGCCCCCGGTTTGCCCGCCACGATTCTTGAGTTGCTGGAACAGGACGGCGCCATCGACGCCTTGAGAGACGCCGCCGGCGGAAAGCCCGCCGAGATGACCCTTGCGGAGGTCAAGCTGCTGCCCGTGGTCCCCGATCCCAGGGCCATCTGGTGCGTCGGGGTCAACTACAAGGAGCACCAGGACGAAACCGGGCGGGGCGCCCAGGAAGAGCCGATGATCTTCCTCCGCATCGCCGAAGCCCAGATCGCGCACGGCGATCCCATGGTCCGCCCGAGTTTCTCCGATACGCTGGACTGGGAAGGCGAGCTTGCGGTCATCATCGGCAAGCGGGGCCGCGCCATTCCGATGGAAAAGGCGTTCGATCACATAGCCGGCTATTCCATCTACAACGATGGGTCGGTCCGCGAATGGCAGCGCCACACCAGTCAATTCGCGCCGGGCAAGAATTTTCAGGACACGGGCGGGTTCGGTCCGTGGATGGTGACCCCCGACGAGTTCGGCGATCCGTACGCCCATGAGCTGACCACCCGGATCAACGGCGAGCAGGTTCAGCACACCTCCATCGCCGCGATGGATCACAAGATCGACAAGCTGATCAACTACCTGTCGACGGCCGTGACCTTGAACCCGGGCGACGTCATCGCCACCGGAACGCCGGGCGGGGTCGGTTCGCGCCGCAACCCGCCCTGGTACATGAAACCGGGCGACGTCTGCACCGTCGAGATCACCGGGATCGGCGTACTCGAAAACCCGGTGATCGACGGCTGACGCCTGGGCGGCGCATCACGTCAAACTCGTCATGCCCCGACTTGTTCCACTACTGTCCGGTTTAATTTTCACGTCCATTGGATTGCCATTTGGTTCGGATTTGGGGGAGGCGGTGTTTTGGGTTCGAGGAGTCGGTCGATGCGCTTTCGATGCATGAGGTTGGCTCGGACCA
>CAZUGT010000035.1:0-14934 GCA_964620095.1 uncultured Rhodospirillaceae bacterium
GTGCTGGCGCCCGGACCGACATCGACCGCCTTTCAGCAGGAGATCGAAGACCGGGCGAGCAAGCTCATGGGGATCGACATGACCGAAATGCTCAACAAGACCATTCCCCTGGGCCGTCATGCCACGGCCGGCGAGATCGCCAAGTCGGTGCTCTATCTGGCGTCCGACATGTCGAGCTATTCCACGGGCGGCGTGTTCATGGCCGATGGCGGGTGGCACGCCTGATCCCTTGAAATGAAAAACCGGCCGGGGAGTCAGGGGGCTCCCCGGCCGGAAGTCGGGGCAGAATATTCTGCCCTCAAGGGGGGTAAGAGGAGCATGTGCCCTCTCAATCAGGAGGCCTGATGGAACCATTCAAGCAACCAATTGTGGCGACAATAGGGCCGACTTGTAACGAAAGAGTGATTTGATCCGGAGCCTGCTCCATAATCGGAGAAACCGCCGCCGCATCGCGGCCGACCGGCCGGGAAGGAATGATCCTCATGCACGATAAGCCGTACCTGCTGTCGCTGCTCGACTACAACATCTGGGCACGGGATCTCTACTACGCGCAGGTCGGCGGTCTGCCCGACGGCGAGCTGGCCAGGCAGCGTCCCTCGATCATGAGCAGCTTCCTCGTTTTGCTGAACCATTTCCTGGTCATCGAAAAGGTGTGGATGGCGCATATGCAAGGCCGTCCCCACGGGTTCGACAAGCTGCGGACGGTGCTGCACGAGGACGTGGCGAGCCTTCAGGCGGCACAGCACGATATGGACAGGGAAATCCGCGGCTATATCGAGGGCCTGTCCGAAGACGAGCTCGAAGAAGAGGTCTCCTACGAGCTGATTGGCGGCAACACGGGCCGGCTGCCCAGATATATGATTCTTACCCATCTGATCATGCACGGCGCCTTTCACCGCGGGTACATTGCCGACATGATGGGGCAGGTGCCGGCACGCCCGGAACCCCAGGACATTCCGGTCTGGGAACGGGCGGTGCGCGAGCAATAGAGATCGAAAATTCGGGGGTGACGTCATGCCGCGAAAATCCAGCAAGGGACCCCGCATAGACATGCACACCCATGTCGCGCTGCCCGAGGTCCTGGAATTGGCGCGCAAGGTAAAGGTGCGGGGCTCGGGGCCGGGGAAACAAAATTGGATTCCGGCGGGTTCATCGCGGGAGCACGACCGCCAGGCCAAGGCGGTGGCGAAGAAGCTCGTCGAGCCCAAGGCGCGGCTCAAGGACATGGACGCCATGGGCGTCGACATCCAGGTGATCAGCATGAACCTGCCGACACCCGCCTACTGGGCCGACGGCGCGACCGGCCAGCGGATCGCCAGGGCGTGCAATGAAGGAATTGCGGAATTCGTCGCGAAGGTCCCGGATCGGTTCATCGGCATCGGCGCCGTGCCGTTGCAGGATGTCAACCGGTCGGTCCGCGAGCTGAATCATGCCGTGAACCGGCTGGGCTTGCGCGGGGTCACGGTCCCGTCGAACATCCGCACCCGGGATCTGGGCGAGCCCAGGTTCCGCAAATTCTGGGCGAAGGCGGAAGAGCTGGATGTGCCGGTCTTCATCCACCCCCGCGGGTTCACTCACGACGATCGTTTGCGAAAATACTTTCTCTGGAACACGGTCGGCCAACCCCTGGAAGAGGCGCTGGTCATGGCGTCCCTCGTCTATGAAGGCGTCATGGACGACTACCCCGGTCTCAAGGTGGTGGTTGCTCATGGCGGCGGATATCTGCCGTATTATCCGGGCCGCGGCGACAAGGCATTCGATTCCCGTCCCGAGACACGGGCGAATATCGATCGAAAACCCAGCGACTATCTCAAGCGGTTTTACTTCGACAGCGTGATCTTCGATCGCGAAATGCTCCGGACCTTGGTGAAGCGCGCCGGCGATACGCACGTTATGATGGGCACCGATTACCCTCGCGGCGAAATCGAGACTGACCCGGTCGGGTTCGTATCCCGGACCGCCGGCCTGTCCGCGTCTTCCAAGGAACGGATTATGTCGGGCAACGCCGCCAAACTGTTCGGGATCGGCATTTAACTCATTACAACGCTTATTTGTCGAAGTGGTCCCGCTCCAGCAGCCAGGATGCGGCGAATCCGAACACCAGACCCCAGAACGGCGCGCCGATATTGAATATGGTGAGTTCGGTGAGGGTTACCAGGAAGGATACCAGGGCGCCCAGCGTGAACTTGCCGCCGAACGAGACCTTGAACGCGCTTTCGAGAATACGCAGCAGCGCGAGCCCGGCAAGGGTGGCGATGAAGGCGGGCGGCGACGCCAGCAGGAACTTGGTGAACATGGGCGAGTGAAGCCCGAACAGGATCGCAAACAGCCCGATGATCACGGCGGCGATGTAGTGCGTCTCCCTGCGGCCGCCGGAGGACAGAATAGCGTTCACCGGCCCGGTCAGACAGGTCGAGACGGAGCCGAACATGCCGACTATCAGTGACGTGAACCCGCAGGCCGCGGTGATGGTATTGACCGGCGGTTTGTGATCGCGGGCTTGAAGAATGGCGATGCCCTGGGCGTTCTGGGCCGCCAGCACCGTGATCGCCAGCGGGATCACCAGCTCGATCATGGCCGGCAGGGAGAATTCGGGCCGGAAAACGATCGGCGTAACAAACTGATAGCCGAATCCACCCTCCGGATTGAAGGAACCCTGCGCCAGAATCACGGCGATGCCGACGATCAGAACGCCGATCATCGGCGGAAATCTCTCGGCGAGGCGCCTGTTGAGGGACAGCAATACGAAGGCCGCCGTCATCGAGCCCGCCAGCAGCGGATCGTCCCAAAGCGCCCGCACCCAATCCAGGCCGAATTCGAGGAACACGCCCGCCACCATTCCCATGATGATCGGCATGGGCAGCAGCTTCATGATCTTTCCGACCAATCCGGACAGCCCGAGCGCCAGCAGCAGGATGCCGGTCGCCAGAAAGGCGCCGATCACCTCTTGGAAGCTGAGGTGGGTCAGCGCAGGTCCCACCAGCACGGATCCGGATATGGTCCAGAAAAACGCCAACGGCTGCCGATAGACGATGGAGACGATAATGCTGAGGACGCCGTTTAGGGCGAAGCCGCCGAACACCCACGACGACAACTCGGCCTCCGACAACCCGCCCTTGAGACCGACGCCGAGAACAATCGCCACAGGCGCCGAGGCGGCGAACAGGAACGCGATCAGCGCATTGCTGGCGTGAACGACGCCGACGTCGGCGAGCCAGGTTCGCGGACCCGGAGCGGGTCCTTCGGGTTTTTCGACTTGCACGTATTTGCCACGCGTCCGGTGAGTTTGTCAGTCGGGCAAATTGTTAACGCGTGATCCCGGTTCTGCAATCAACCATTGGCGACAGACCCGGGCACGCGGTCTATAGTCCCGGCGATCATGGAACCCCCCGCCGCCCGCCGTCCCGCGAATTTTGCTCACCGGCTGCCGTTTTTCTACGGCTGGGTCGTCATCGCCATCGCCTTCGTCACCATGGCCATCGGCGCCAACGCCCGGACGTCGTTTTCTCTCCTGTTTCCTCCGATTCTGGACGAATTCGGTTGGTCCCGGGGCAGTCTCTCGGCGACGTTCTCGATCGGCTTTATTTCGTCGATCTTGATGACCCCCGTCATCGGCGCTCTGATGGACCGCTACGGCCCGCGATGGGTCCTGCCCTTGGGCGCGATCCAGGTCAGCGCCGGTTTGGCCTTGGCGACAATCTCGACCGAGCCTTGGCACTTCTATCTGACGTTGGGGATTTTGGTGGTCGGCGGGTCCGTCTTCATGAGCTATCTGGGGCATACCCTATTCCTGCCCAATTGGTTTGACCGCCGGCGCGGCCTGGCAATCGGGATTGCTTTCTCGGGCGTCGGCATGGGCGCCATCGTCCTGTTCCCGTGGATGCAGCACACGATTCAGTCGGATGGCTGGCGGGCCGCCAGCCTGAGCGTCGCGTTGGTGGTATTGATCGTTTTGGTGCCGATCAACTTTCTGTTTCAGCGCCATCGGCCGGAAGAGCTGGGCCTGAGGCCCGATGGCGATGCGGCCGTGGACCGGACAAGGGGAGGCGCCGGTACCGGGGAGGCGCCCAGCCGGGTCGTGGATCAGGATTGGGTGGCGGTCGAGTGGACGCTCGGGCTGGCGATGAAGACCGCCCGGTTTTGGTGGCTGACGATCGCCTTTATTTTCGGCCTCTACGTTTGGTATGCGGTTCAGGTTCATCAGACCCGCTACCTGATCGACATCGGGATCTCCCGTGAATCCGCGGCACTCGCGCTGGGCCTCGTGGGTTTGACCGGCGTCGCCGGCCAAATTGCCATCGGCCACTTTTCCGACCGGGCGGGCAGTGAATGGGCCTGGACGCTCGCTCTTCTCGGGTTCATGGCGAGTTACGGCTGCTTGCTGCTGCTGCGCGAATTTCCCTCGGAGTGGCTCATGTACATCATGGTCGGGTGTCAGGGATTTCTGGGTTACGGGCTTGCCTCGGTATTTGGCGCCGTCCCGGCCGAACTTTTTGCCGGAAAGCGTTACGGGCTCATTTTCGGCGTGCTTGGCGGAGCGGCGATCGGCGGCGGGGCGCTGGGTCCGTATCTGACGGGGGTGCTGCACGATATCCAGGGCAATTACGATCAGTCCTTTGTCTTGGCCATGCTGATTTGCGCCTTGTCGATACTGGCCATGTGGCTCGCGTCCCCGCGCAAGGTTCGGTTGGTCGCCGGCCGGGTCGGCCGCTGATCCCCCGAGTCTGGACTCCCGGACACTGTCGGTGTACCCAAAGGCCCGGCCGCCGGATCGGAGAGCCGCCGGCCAGGGATGGGATTGATTTTCGAAGGAGGTACTCATGACCGCGACCGGCCATGACAGCCTGAAGACGCGCCGCACGCTCGAAGCCGGCGGCAGGAGTTATGAGTATTTCAGCCTGGAGGCCGCCTCCGAAGCCGGTCTCGGCGATATCTCCAAGCTTCCGTTTTCCCTGAAGATTCTCCTCGAAAATCTTCTTCGCTTCGAAGACGGCTCGACGGTCACCGTGGACGACGTCAAGGCCGTCGCCGAGTGGCTGAAGGAGAAGCGCTCAGACCGGGAAATCGCTTATCGGCCGGCCCGGGTGCTGATGCAGGATTTCACCGGGGTGCCGGCGGTGGTCGATCTCGCGGCCATGCGTCAGGCGATGGTCGACCTCAGCGGCGATCCCCAGAAAATCAATCCGTTGAGTCCGGTCGATCTGGTGATCGACCACTCGGTGATGGTCGATCAGTTTGCCGGGCCGGATGCCTTCAAGGCAAACGTCGATCTGGAATTCGAGCGGAATCAGGAGCGTTACGAATTCCTCCGCTGGGGATCGGAGGCGTTTGACAATTTCCGGGTCGTGCCGCCCGGGACAGGAATCTGCCATCAGGTCAATCTCGAATATCTGGCCCAGACCGTATGGACGTCGGAGAACGGCGCGACCGTTGCCTATCCGGACACCCTGGTGGGCACGGACAGCCATACCACCATGGTCAACGGCTTGGGCGTGTTGGGGTGGGGCGTCGGCGGTATCGAGGCGGAAGCCGCCATGCTTGGTCAGCCGGTTTCCATGCTCATCCCCGAGGTCGTCGGGTTCAAACTCACCGGCGAACTCAAGGAAGGCACGACCGCGACCGATCTGGTGCTTACCGTCGTGCAGATGCTGCGTGAGAAGGGCGTGGTCGGGAAATTCGTCGAGTTCTATGGGCCTGCGCTGGATACCTTGGCGCTGACCGACCGGGCCACCATCGCCAATATGGCGCCGGAATATGGCGCGACCTGCGGCATCTTTCCGGTCGACGAAGAGACCCTCAGCTACCTCCGTTTCACGTCGCGCGACGAAGACCGTATCGCGTTGGTCGAAGCTTATGCCAGGGCGCAAGGCATGTGGCGCGATTCGTCGACGCCGGATCCCGATTTTACCGATACGCTCGAGCTCGATATCTCGACGGTGGAGCCGGCGCTCGCCGGCCCCAAGCGCCCGCAGGACAAAATCGCCCTTTCCCGGGCTGCGAGCGCGTTCGACGACGCAATCGCGTCCATTGGCGCCGGCAAGGGCCCGGTGCCCGTCGCCGATGCCAACTACGAGCTCGAGGATGGCGATGTGGTCATTGCCGCCATCACCAGCTGCACCAATACGTCCAATCCCTCGGTGATGCTGGGCGCCGGCCTCGTGGCGCGCAACGCGCTCGCCAAGGGCTTGAAGGTCAAGCCGTGGGTCAAGACGTCTCTCGCACCCGGCTCGCAGGTGGTCAGCGATTATCTCGAGAAGGCAGGCCTGCAGGACGATCTCGACGCGCTCGGCTTCAATCTCGTCGGGTATGGCTGCACCACCTGTATCGGCAATTCCGGCCCCTTGCCGGAACCCATCGCCGACGCCATCGATGAAGGCGACTTGACGGTAACCGCGGTTCTGTCGGGCAACCGGAACTTCGAAGGCCGGGTGCACGCCCAGGTGAAGGCCAACTATCTTGCCTCGCCGCCATTGGTGGTCGCCTATGCGATCGCCGGCTCCATGAAAGTCGATCTGATGAACGATCCCATCGGCGAGGATCCCGACGGCAACGCGGTCTACCTCAAGGATATCTGGCCGACAAACAAGGAGGTCGGCGATACCGTAAACAGCGCCGTGACGCCGGAGATGTTCAAGACCCGGTACGGCAATGTCTGGGAAGGGCCGGAACAGTGGCAAAAAATCCGGACCGCCAAGTCCGAAACCTACGAGTGGCAGGACAGTTCCACCTATGTGAAGTATCCGACCTTCTTCGAGGGCATGCCGGACGAAGCGGGCGGCTTTGAAGATGTCCGCGGCGCCCGTGAACTTGCGATCCTCGGCGACTCGGTCACGACCGATCACATTTCGCCGGCCGGCGCCATCAAACCGGACAGCCCGGCGGGCGCCTATCTGACCGAGCGGCAGGTTCGGGTCTCCGAGTTCAATTCGTTCGGTTCCCGGCGGGGCAACCACGAGGTGATGATGCGGGGTACCTTCGGGAACATCCGCATTCGCAACCAGATGGCGCCCGGCACCGAAGGGGGCGTGACCATTCACCAACCCTCCGGGGAGCAAATGCCCATCTATGACGCGGCGGTGAAATACGCCGCCGACGGCGTCCCCCTGGTCATCGTGGCCGGAAAGGAATACGGCACCGGTTCGTCCCGCGACTGGGCGGCCAAGGGGACCCGTCTTCTCGGCGTGAAGGCCGTCATCGTCGAAAGCTTCGAGCGCATCCACCGCTCAAATCTGGTCGGCATGGGCGTCCTGCCCCTGCAGTTCAAGGACGGGGTGACCCGGGAAACCTTGGGTCTCCAGGGTACGGAGACCTTCGACATTACCGGTCTCGCCGATGGAATCGAGCCACGGATGGATGTCGCGTGCACGGTTACCCGGGCCGACGGCACGGCGGAGGAAATCACGCTGCTGTGCCGGATCGATACGGCGGACGAGGTCGAGTACTACCGGCACGGCGGCATACTCCAATATGTGCTTCGCCGGCTGAAAGCGTCCTGACCGAATTTCGGATCGCCGAATAGTGGCCGCCCGCCCGGGGGAGACGGGTAACGTTCACCCGCATTTGATTGGCGGTTGAGCGGGCCTTCCAGTATCTCAGAACCATGCGGCAACCAACGCGATTCATTGCTCTCTGGGGCCTCGGATGTGTCCTGTTTCTGGCGCTGACGGCCGTTCAGGCCCGCACGTTTGGCGCGCTGGCCGGTGAGCGGAGCCCGACGGTCGTCGAACTCTATACATCACAAGGGTGCTCTTCCTGCCCGCCTGCCGATGCGCTGCTTGGGAAGTTGGCCAAGCGTAGCGATATCATCGCCTTGTCGTTCCATGTGGATTACTGGGATTACATCGGCTGGAAGGATCCCTTTGCCCATGCATCCCACGCCAAGCGGCAGCGGACCTATGCGCGCCACTTCTCCCGGTCGTTCGTCTATACGCCGCAGATGGTGGTCCACGGCCTGACCGAGACCTCCGGTACGGATGAGCGGGAGGTTCATAGCCGAATTGCCAGGGCGGCCAACGCGCCTGACGTGACGGTCGAACTCGCTCACGGACGCGACGGCGGGATCAGCGTGTCGGTTCCCGCCTCCACGCAACCGGCGCAAGCGTCCGTTTGGCTTGCGCTTTATCTGAGCAGCAAAAAGACCGAGGTCCGACGGGGCGAGAATCGCGGCCGCGTGATCGAGAATTTCAATATCGTCAAGAAGCTGGCCAAGATCGGCGAGTGGAAGGGAGAGAAGCTGAATCTCACCGTTTCCGCCGACAAATTCCACGAACAGGGCGTTGACGGGTGTGCGGTGTTTCTGCAGTCGGAACCGACCGGTCCCATATTGGGCGCCGCCGCGATTGCTCTCGCCGGTTACAAGTAGTCCCCGACGCCCGAACGCCCTCCTATTCCCCTTCCCCGAGTGAGCCTGCGGGACGCCTGCTTGAAGCGGTCCGGCGAAAATCGACCGAACCGCTTTTCGTTGCGCTTTTCATGTCCGCGGGTCAATGGCATAAGGGCGGCCTGCCTGAAGCATTCGCACTCAAGAGCACATGACCAAGTTTCAAACCCTCGATGACCTGGATGTGGCCGGCAAGCGGGTGCTCGTCCGGGTAGACCTGAATGTCCCCATGCGGGACGGTTTGGTTTCCGACACCACGCGGATTGACGCCGTCCGCCAGACCATCCTCGAACTTCTCGACAAAGGGGCGAACGTCGTGCTCGCCAGCCATTTTGGACGCCCGAAGGGGCAGGTGGTGCCGGCCCTTTCCTTGGAGCCTATTGTTCCGGCGTTGAGCGCCGCCCTCGGCCGCGCCGTTTCATTCGGCGACGGGGCGTCGGGCGAGCTGGTCCTGCTCGAGAACCTCCGCTTCGATCCGGGAGAAGAAGCCAACGATCCGGCGTTTGCAGGGAAGCTCGCGGGCTTGGCCGATCTTTACGTGGATGATGCCTTTTCCTGCACCCATCGCGCTCACGCGTCCATCGACGGGGTCGCAAGGCTCCTCCCGTCGGCGGCGGGGCGGCTTCTGGAGAAAGAACTGAAAGCCCTGACGCAGGCGCTGGAGGCGCCCGAGCATCCGGTCATGGCGGTGATCGGCGGCAATAAGATCTCGACCAAGCTTGGCGTGCTGGAAAATCTGATCGAAAAGGTCGATCACCTGGTGATCGGCGGCGCCATGGCCAACACGTTCCTGCTCGCGGACGGCGTCCAGGTCGGAAGGTCGCTCGTCGAGGCCGACATGACCGAAACGGCGCGGAAAGTCGCAGAGGCCGCCGCGGAGTCCGGCTGCGGCGTTATTCTGCCGTCGGACGGCGTCGTCGCCCGGGAATTCGCGGCGGACGTTGACGCGGCGACGATTCCTGCCGATCGAATTCCCGCCGATAAAATGATGCTGGATATCGGACCGGCGACAACGGCCGCCATAATCGGGCAAATGAATAACTGCCGGACGCTGGTATGGAACGGACCGCTCGGCGCTTTCGAATTTCCCCCATTCCATCGGGGAACCAGGGACGTTGCCGGCGCGGCGGCCGACCGGACCCGGTCCGGTGACTTGTTGAGCGTCGCCGGGGGCGGCGACACCGTCGCCGCCCTGGCAACGGCAAATGCGGTCGAGGCCTTCAGCTACGTTTCGACCGCCGGCGGCGCGTTTCTCGAAT
This sequence comes from uncultured Rhodospirillaceae bacterium, assembly GCA_964620095.1. Classification (GTDB taxonomy): domain Bacteria; phylum Pseudomonadota; class Alphaproteobacteria; order Rhodospirillales; family UBA2165; genus JAJDXO01. Next base: position 9,640 of record CAZUGT010000035.1, read on the forward strand.
GGCTGGAGGGCAAGTCCCTGCCCGGGGTCGAGGTCCTTTCCCGCTGATCTTTGCCGTTGGGGAGGTTCGCCCGATTCTCGAACGTGCCGTCGGCACGAATCTCGACCAGTAGCTTGTCAGTGGCGCGCTGCTGACCCAGACTAGCGGCATGTCTGAAGACCAGTTCAACGGACCATCCGTCAGGACGGTGCCGACCGGCGATACGGTCGAACGGCTGGTTTGCCCTGACTGCGGCTATATAGAGTACCGGAATCCGAAAGTGATCGTCGGAGCGGTGTGTGTCTGGGAAGACAAGTATCTGCTTTGCCGCCGGGCGATCCCGCCCAGAAAGGGCTACTGGACCATGCCGGCCGGCTATCTGGAGATGGGGGAGACCGTCGCTGATGGCGCCCGGCGCGAGGTCTGGGAAGAAGCCTGCGCCGAGGTCGAGATCGGCGACCTGATGGGGGTCTATGAGATCCGGCACTTGAGTCAGGTCTATATGGTGTTTCGGGCCGAAATGCTGAGCGAAGGGTTCGCGCCTGGAGAGGAGAGCGAGGAAGTGGGGCTGTTCGAGTGGCAACAAATTCCCTGGGATGACCTGGCCTTCCCCAGCGTGCGATGGGCCCTCGATCACCATCGCCGAGGGTCCACGGCGATAATCGAGCAGGCGCCGCTGAAGATTTGAAATCGGCGTGAGCGCCCGCTCCGGGACGACGCTCCGGGGCTCTTTCCTCGACGTCCTGAACTAACCGGCTTTTTCCGGCCCCAAATCCACCAGCGCCCGGGCAAACGAGGTTGCATCGAAGGGCCGCAGGTCGTCCGCCTGCTCGCCGACCCCGATTGCGTGGATGGGCAGACCGAATCTCTCGGCCAGCGCCACCACCACGCCGGCCTTCGCGCTGCCGTCCAGTTTGGTGACCGCCAGGCCGGTCACGTCGACCATTTCGCGGAATGTCTCGACCTGGGAGTGAGCGTTCTGGCCCACGGTTGCGTCGAGCACCAGCAGGGTTGATTGCGGCGCGGTTTCATCCAGCTTCTTGGCGACGCGGATGACCTTCTTGAGTTCATCCATCAACTCGGTCTTGTTCTGAAGCCGGCCCGCGGTATCGATTAACAGCAGATCGACGTTTTGCCGCCGCGCCTCTTCGATGGCGTCGAACACCAGGCCTGCCGCATCGGCGCCGGTCTCGCGCGCCACCACCGGCGCCCCCGTGCGTTCGCCCCAAATCTGAAGCTGCTCTACGGCCGCCGCCCGGAAGGTGTCCGCGGCGGCCAGCATGACGCTCAATCCCTGGTCCCGATATAACTGGGCGAGCTTGCCGACGGTCGTGGTCTTGCCGCTGCCGTTCACGCCGCAAACGAGGACCGTGTGGGGCCGGTGGCCCGGGTCTATCGCCAAAGGCTCGGCAACCGGCGACAGGATCTCCGCGATCTGTGCGGCAAGGGCGGCGCGGACCTCGTCACCGGTGATTTCCTGGTCGAACCGTCCCTCGGCCAATTTCCGGGTGAGTTTTGCCGCCGTCGAGACGCCGATGTCGGTCGTGATCAGCAACTCTTCGAGTTCATCGAGTGTGGCTCTATCGAGTTTTCGAGCACCCGAAAACAGATCGCCCAGGTTTTGGCTTAGCGCCGAGGACGTGCGCCGCAGTCCGGATGTCAGCCGGTTCAGCCAGCCGGGTTTCTGTCCGGAATCCTCTGCCGTCATGCGGCCCGGGCAATCAGGTGACCGCCGGCAACGTGGTCGATGCTGGCGTCGACGATGACGCCTCGAGGAGTGTCGCCGGCAAGTTGGGCTGGGGCATAGTGCTCTGTGTAGCCGCGCCCATCGCCCTCGACGAGTATCCGCACGCATTCTCCGATTTGAGAATCGAGGTAGGCGGACCTCTGTACATTGCCGGCCTCGCGCAGCCGCCGGGCCCGTTCCTGCCGGACAGGCTTCGGTACCGGGGGCATCCGCGCCGCCGGCGTGCCGGGCCGTTCGGAATAGGGGAATACATGCAGATAGGTAAGCTCCGCCTCGTCGACGAGTGAGAGCGTCTCGGCGAACATCTCCGGGGTCTCCGTCGGAAACCCGGTGATGAAGTCGGCACCCAGCACGACATCGGGACGGGACGTCCTGAGATCGCCGCACAACCGCAAGAACCCTTCGCGGCTATGCCGGCGTTTCATCCGCTTGAGGACAAGGTCATTGCCTGCCTGGGCACTCAGATGGATATGAGGCATGAGCCGGGGTTCCGTCGAAAGTACGAGCATCAGCGCCGGGTCCCTGACTGCCGGGTCAAGCGAGCTGAGCCGCAATCTCGGCAAATCGGGTATCAGGGCGAGGATACGGCGCACCAATTCGCCCAGGGTCGGTTGTCCCGGCAGATCGGTTCCGTAGGAGCTGATGTCGACACCGGTAAGCACCACTTCCCGGTAGCCGGCCGAGGCCAGGCTTTCAATCTGATCGACGATTGTCCCGACCGGCACGCTCCGGTTGTTGCCGCGGCCAAACGGGATAATGCAAAAGGTGCAACGGTGGTCGCATCCCTGCTGAATTTGAACGAAGGCCCGCGTGCGGCTTTCGAAGCCCTCGACCAGATGCCCGGCGGTCTCGGTGATCCGCATGATGTCCGACACCACGATGGGCTCCCGACTCAGCGCCGGCAGATAGCTCTCCATCCGAAGTTTTTCTTCATTGCCGATGACCTGGTCCACCTCGGGCATGTTCGCGTAACGGTCCGCGTCCACCTGTGCCGAGCATCCCGTTACGATTATCCGGGCCTCCGGATGTTCACGCCGCGCCCGGCGGATCGTTTGACGGGCCTGCCGCTCCGCTTCGCTGGTCACCGCACAGGTGTTGATCACCACGGCATTGTCGAGGCCCGCCTCGCCGGTTCGGTTCCTGATGACCTCGGATTCGAAGCTGTTCAGCCGGCAGCCGAGGGTGATGACCCGGGCGCTCATTGCACCATCTCCGCCCGGAGGACGCCTCTGAAACTTTCGGCGACCGCGCCCGTCATGATGATGTGGCCGTTTTCAAGCCAGCTTGTCGTCAGGTCACCGCCGTCGAGGCTGACGGTCAGTTGCCGCTCCGCCAGATTCCGGCGCACCGCCGCGACCGCTGCCGCGCAAGCGCCGGTGCCGCAGGCCCGGGTGATACCAACCCCGCGCTCCCAGACCCGCACCCGCAGATGCGATCGCGACAGAACCGAGACGGCCTCTACATTGGCGCGCTCGGGGTAGAGCGGGTGGTGCTCGAGGACCGGCCCGACCGCCGCAAGGTCTATTTCCTCGGCATCTTCCACAAAAAACACGGCGTGCGGGTTGCCGACCGATACCGCGACGGGATCCTGCAGCGGTCCTTCACCGATCTCCAGATGCAGCGTGTCCGCTTCTTCGGCAAGCGGGATGTCCATCCATCGATCCTTGGCTTCCCCCATGTCCACGCTGATACCGCCATCCGATCGCCAGACCGTCAGCAGTCCGGCGCCGGTTTGGATTTGCGTCCGTTCCCGGCCGGTCTCCGTCATCACCATGTCGCCGACACAGCGGGTGGCGTTGCCGCAGGCGTCGACCTCTCCCCCGTCCGCATTGTGGATCCGCATGAACAGCGCGGCGCTCGAATCCGTCGCCGGCTCGAGAATGATGAGTTGATCGCAGCCGACGCCCGTGCGGCGGTCCGCGATGGCGCGCGCGCGTGTATCGGACAACGCAATCGGCCGGGAGCGCCCGTCAATCACCACGAAATCGTTGCCGAGTCCGTGCATCTTTATGAAGTCGATGGAACTCATAGGCGGGGATATATGGCGGAATCCCCGAGAAGTCCAAGAGAAATGCGCTGGTATCGCCCGCGCAAGCATTACCGGCTGAATTTAGGCGTTGGAGGCGCGCGCCAAACTCTTGACGAACTGGGAGAGCCGTTTGCGGACCTGTTCGTCGGGAACACGGAAATAATTGTGCATGAGTTCGATGGCTTCCCTCGAAGTCATCGGGTCGTCCTTGAATTGCTCTTGCAAGCCGTCGGAGAGTTTGCCTTGGGCATTGGATTGTTTGTCGAAGTCCGGCATGCCGTCAAAGAAGAACGAAACCTCAACCCCGAGCGTCCGACCAATTTTGAACAGATTGCTGGCGCCGATCCGGTTGGCGCCATTCTCGTATTTCTGAATTTGCTGGAAGGTAACCCCTATTGCGTCGCCGAGTTTCGTCTGGCTCATGCGCAACCCGACGCGGCGCGCGCGAACCCGGGAGCCCACATACTGGTCGATCGGATCCGGTCCATCGAATTTCACGGTTCGCCGTCTCATGGTCCAAGCAAGCTCCCTTGTCCCGGATGTATTCTCCGATGTGGGAATCCAAAGGCCCTGGTTGCACCATACCATCTGAAATGTCCGCGGGGTATACCTTGACAGGCCACGGGGCAGACCGTAGGTTCCGCCCCCTAATCGACGCCCCGAGGGGCGCCGCCAGTCCGCGAGTTTCGCGCACTGGCGTTTTTTGGTTGTGACGACGGTATTTTGGCGGATTTGGGCGCATGTTTGATGGTTTGACCAGCCGATTTGACGACATCTTCGAGCGTTTGAAGCGCCGAGGTGCGTTGAGCGAGTCCGACGTCGATGAAGCCATGCGCGAGGTGCGGGTGGCCTTGCTGGAAGCGGATGTCGCGTTGCCCGTCGTCAAGGAGTTCGTCGAGAAGATCACCGAGGCCGCGGTCGGTGCGGAGGTGCTCAAGAGCGTCACGCCGGGCCAAATGGTGGTCAAGATCGTCCACGACCAAATGGTTGAAATGCTGGGACCCGAAGAAGCCGGCCTCGACCTGGCAGCCCAACCCCCGGCGGCATTGATGATGGTCGGGCTTCAGGGTTCGGGCAAGACCACGACCTGCGCCAAAATCGCTTCCAGGCTCATCGGCAGGGAACGCAAGAAGGTGCTGCTGGCGGCCCTCGATGTCGCTCGTCCCGCCGCGGCGCAACAGCTGGCAACCTTGGGCGGGCAGGTGGGGACCCAGGTGGTGCAGCCGGTCCTCGGCGAGCAGCCGGTGGGGATCGCCAAGCGGGCTATGGAAGTGGGCCGCCGCGAGGGTTTCGATGTGGTCATTCTCGATACCGCCGGCCGTTTGGCGATCGATGACGAACTCATGGCCGAGGCCGCATCTATCCGCGATCAGGTGATGCCGGTGGAAACTCTATTGGTCGCCGACGCGCTTTCCGGTCAGGACGCGGTGAATACCGCCAAATCATTCAACGAGCGGGTCGGTCTGACGGGCATCGTCCTGACGCGTGTGGACGGTGACAGCCGGGGCGGCGCGGCGCTCTCCATGCGGTCGGTCACCGG
>CAZUGT010000036.1:0-21626 GCA_964620095.1 uncultured Rhodospirillaceae bacterium
GAGGGTGCGGTTTTCGGCATCCATCACCCGTCCGGCCGTGGGCGGAACCAAAAGGTTCAGGGTGCGCAGCAAGGTCGATTTGCCGGCGCCGGACGGGCCGAGCAGAACCGTGACCTGATCATCCATGAAATTCAGGGAAAGGGGATGGAGGGCCCGGGTGCCGTCGGGATAAACCACCTCGACGTCCCGAATTCGGATTATTGAATTCCGGCCGCCATCCGGCCCGGCGCCGTCATTCCGCGCCTGTTCGTCGGTCCGCTCATCCTCTACGCTTTGAAGCATCAACCCGCTCTTTCGCCGCCTGCATAGCACAGCAAATTGAAAAATCAATGACTTACGAATTGCCTGGTGTAACGTGAGCCATTGGAACCCGTTGGACCTGCGCGACAAGGCCAGGATTGGATCATGGACGACATCGTCATCGCTCAGCCGGTAGATACAGACATAGCCGACACGCTCAGCCCTTTTGGCCGCGTCTGGATGAATCCGGGTCCGGACCCCCTGACCGCATCTGAACTTGCCGACCGGTGCCGGTCGGCGAAGGCGCTGATGGCTTTCATGACGGAACGAATCGATGCGGAATTTCTCGAGCGCTGCCCCGATCTCAAGATTATTGCCGGCGCGTTGAAGGGCCATGACAACATCAACGTCGCCGCCTGTTCGGAACGGGGGATTGCGGTCTCGATCGTTCCCGACCTTCTCACCGAACCGACCGCCGAACTGGCGCTCGGACTGATGATCGCCGTTTGCCGGAATATGCTGCCCGGCGACCGGCATGTCCGCTCCGGCCGATATGCCGGCTGGCGGCCCAGATTCTTCGGAAGTTCGATAAACGGCGCGACAATCGGCATCGTCGGGGCGGGCAAGGTCGGTCAGGCCCTTCTGACCCTTTTGCGGGGCTTTCGGTGCCGCCGGCTCTACTTCGACAAATCGCCGATGAGCGAGACGCGAGAACGCGAACTGGACGCCGAGTACGCGGCGCTGGACGATCTCGTCGCCCAGTCCGATTTTCTGGTTTTGGGCCTCCACCTGACCGGCGACACCATCGGGATGGCGGACGCGGCCTTCCTCGAGCGCATGAAGCCGGGCAGCTATCTGATCAATCCGGCGCGGGGGTCGCTCGTCGTCGAAGCGGATGTCGCCGACGCACTCGAAAACGGGCACCTCGCGGGCTATGCCGCCGACGTATTCGAGACCGAGGATTGGTCGCGGACCGATCGCCCCGGTGCCGTCGAGCCGGCGCTTATCACCTCGGAAAGCACCGTCCTGAGCCCCCATATCGGCTCCGCCGTCACCGAGGTGCGGCGGGAAATCGTCAAATCGGCGGCCGCGTCGATTACGGAGTGCCTTTCAGGCAAGGTGCCGGCAAATGCCGTCAACAAAGAGGCGCTTGGCGGCTAGCCCAGCGCCCGGTCCAGATCGGCGATCAGATCCTCGGGGTCCTCCAGTCCGACGGAAAAGCGGAAGAACCCGTCGCCGGCGTAGTCCCGGAAATGCTCGAACTGTCCGCCTTCGAGGCGGAACGAACTGTCGTTGAGTTCGCCGGTGGGCATCCACCAGATCAGCGACCGATGGTGGCCCAGGGAGACCGCGTAGTGGATCACGGCGAGTTTCCTGGTCATGCGCTCGGCGATTCCGGCGCCCGCTGCCGCATCGCCGACCTGAAATGCCATCATCCCCCCGAAGTTCTCCATCTGCCGCCTGGCGAGATCGTGCTGCGGGTGGCTCGAAAGGCCGGGATAGATCACCCGGCTGACCCGGGGATCGCCCTCAAGCCATTCGGCGACCACCAGGGCGCCTTCCTGGTGAGCCCGCATCCGGATCGGCAGCGTCGCGGCGCCGCGCGCGATCAGCCATGCATTGAACGGGGACAGCACACCGCCGTAGTGAACGGCCGCCTCCGCCCGCAGCTTCTCTATCAACTCCGTCGGCCCGGAGACAGCCCCGCCGACCGCATCCCCGTGACCGCCGATATACTTGGTGCTGGATTGCATCACCAGATCGACCCCGAGCCCGGCCGAGGACTGACCGACGGGAGAAGCAAATGTCGCGTCGCACGAATGGAGGGCGCCGGCGGCGCGCGCCACGGCGGAGACGGCGGGCAGGTCCGTCAGCCGACAAATGGGGTTGGCCGGCGTTTCCGTATGGATGAGTTTGGTATTGGGGCGGACAGCGGCCTCGACCGCCGCGAGATCGGTCATGTCGACAAGCGAAACCTCGACGCCCAGGCGCGGCAGCGTATCGCGGGCCAGCTCGGCGACACCGGCGTAGGAGATGTCCGAGACGATGGCGTGATCGCCGGCGGACAATGTCGTCAGGAATATGGCGCTTGCCGCGGCCATGCCGGACCCCAAACAAAGACAGGCCTCGGTTCCCTCGAGCGCCGCGATCTTTTCCTCCAGCATCCGGACCGTCGGATTACCCCAACGGGTATAGATGAAGGGCGCGTCGTCCTCCTGATCGTGCGCCGAGAAGCCGACAAGTTCGTCGGCGACGAAGGTCGTCGACATGGCGATATTGGGCGCGGCCGCCCGCGTCGCGGGATCCGGCCCCTCACCCGCATGGATGGCCCGTGTCGACGGTCCCAGGTTGGAATTGGATTTGATCATGGTGTGGCCTTCGTACTGTTGGCTCGCTCGATCCGGGTTGGATTTTGCCCCCGGAACGGCGCTACAATCGATGCAAACTTAGAATATACGGGGCAGGCCTTCCATGTTGACCATGACCTCTGCGCTGACCCGCGCCCAGCGGGTGTTCGGCGGCAAGACGGCAATCATCGATACCGAAGCAACCTACTCGTGGGCGGAGGAAGTCGACCGCATCGCCCGGTTGGCCAACGGCCTGGGATCGCTGGGCATCGAGCCGACCCACCGATTCGGGATCGTCTCGCCCAATACGTTCCGCTATCAGGAGGCGCTCTATGCCGGATACTGGTCCGGGGCGGTGCCCGTGCCGATCAACATGCGCCTCGCGCCGCCGGAGATTCAGTACATCCTGGAAAACGCGGAGTGTTCGTGGCTGCTGCTGGGTCCCGGATTCGAACATCTGGCCGATGCGCCCGAACTCGCCCCCTGGAAGGATCATCTGGTGTTCCTGGGGCCCGAGACCGATGAGGTGCCGTGGCCGTCCGCCGACGGACTGATCGCCGATTACGGACCCTTGCCGCCCCATCCCGCCCGGGAAGACGATATCGCGCTGATGCTCTATACGGGCGGCACCACGGGGCGCAGCAAGGGCGTTCCCCTCACCCACCTGAATATCGTTTCCAACGGGATGCAGGTCGGCCTCGTCATGGGCGCGGCCATCGATGACATTTACCTGCATATCCCGCCCATGTTCCATGCCGCCGACCTGCTGGCGACCGGCTTTACCCTCGTCGGGTCGGCGCACTGCTTCCTGCCCGTATTCACGCCGGTCGACGTGTTGACCGCCATCCAGGATTACAAGGTCACGTCCTGCATGATGGCGCCGACCATGATCATCATGACCCTCGGCGAGGAGAGTTTCGGCACCTTCGATCTTTCCTCGCTGCGGGTGATGCTCTACGGCTCGTCTCCCATGGCCGCCGAATGGATCAAGCGCACCATGGAGGCCTTCGAAGGCGCCGATATCCTGCAGGGCTACGGCCTGACCGAGACATCGCCCATCCTGACGACGCTCGATCCGCCGGAACACCGGCAGGCCATCGAAAGCGGCGATTTGGAAATTCTCAGAAGCGCCGGCCGACCCGTCGTCGGCGTCGACATGAAGATTCTCGGTCCGGACGGAAAGGAAGTTTCGCCTGATGATAGCGGCGAGGTGGTGGTCCGCGGACCCAATGTCTCCGGCGGCTATCTGAATCGGCCCGAAGAAACCTCGGCGGCGTTCAAGGACGGCTGGTTCCACACCGGCGACGTCGGCCGCCTCGACGAGGACGGCTATCTGTTCGTACAGGACCGCAAGAAGGACATGGTCATCACCGGCGGCGAAAACGTCTATACCACGGAGGTGGAGGCCGCCCTCTATCAGCACCCCGACGTCCACGAAACCGCGGTGATCGGCGTACCCGACGAGAAGTTCGGCGAGGCCTTGTTCGCCGTCATCGTTCCGGTGCCGGGTTCGTCGCTCGACGAAGACGCCGTCATCGAGCATTGCAGGGGCCGCATCGGGAGCTATAAAATTCCCCGCAAGATGGCGTTCGTCGAAGAGATGCCGAAGAGCGCAATGGGTAAAATTCTCAAGGCCGAACTGCGAAAGATGTACGGCGGCAGCGAGAAGATTTCAGCGGCACAACGCTGAGCACAACAGGGGAGAATCATCGTGCCGGATTCCGCAAGCGCGGCCGTCGATACGGAGAAGTTCCGTCTGCGCCGCTTTATCGAGCGCCTCGATGCCGAAGGCGAGGTCGAAACCCACGACGAGAACGTGGCGCTGGCCGACATTTCGAAGATCGTCGAAGCCAGCGACAAGGCCTTGCGGTTCAAGAGCGCGGGTCCCGAGAAGCAGGAGCTGGTCGCCAACGTCATGGGCAGCCGCAAGCGACTTGCGGTCGCGCTCGAGACCACGGTCGAAGAGGTTGTTCCGACGTTCCAGGCCCGGCTGAACAACAAGCAGCCGGTGGTGCATGTAGACAGGGACCAGGCCCCGGTGCAGCAGGTGGCGCTCGAAGGCGACGACGCGGACCTCACCAAACTGCCGTTTCACCCCCAGCACGCTTTCGACGGGAGTACCTACATCTCGTCAGCCATCGACTATGCGTTCGATGCCGACAATGACGTCACCAATGTGGGCTGCCGGCGTCTGAGCCTTCGCAACAGCCGCGAATGCGGAACCAATGTGACCGCGCCCTCCGATTTGCAGCGCATCTATCGCGCCGCGGTACGTCGCGGCGAAAAACTGCCCATCAGCTTCGCCCTCGGCTCCCACCCCATCGACTTCATGGCCGCCGGGATGCGAATCCCAGCGGACGAAATCACTCTTGTCGGCACATTGCGCGGCGAGCCGGTTCCCCTGGTCAAGAGCCTGACCAACGACATCATGGTGCCGGCCGATGCGGAGATGGTGATCGAAGGCTACCTCGATGAACGCGGCTATGTGGAGCCCGAAGGACCCTATGGCGAGTATGTCGGCTATTACGGCGCCATGCACATGGATCCGGTTTTCCACGTCACGGCCATCACGCACCGGGAGGACGTGCTGCACCAGACGCTGCTGCACGGCTCGGGCAAGAGCCTCGCCAAGGTGGAATCGGCGGCTCTAATGAGTATCCGGCTCGAAGCGCAGCTTTGGGCCATGCTCAAGGCGGCCAAGGTCGATGTCCGGGCCATTCACGTGCCGCAATCCGGGGCCGAAGGGCAGCAAATCCGCATCGCCATCAACCAGCAGCGGCCGGGTCAGGCGCGAAACGTCATTTCCACCGTGTTGGGCGGCGTGTTCAGCGCCAAGCACGTCTTCGTTACCGACGCGGATGTGGATATCCGATCCCAGGAAGACATGGACTGGGCCATGGCTTCGCGCTTTCAGGCCGACCGGGACATCATCGTGATGACCGGGTTGATGGGGATGCCCATGGACCCGTCATTGGAGACCGACGGGCCGACCGGAGCCAAGGCGGGCTTCGACCTCACCATGCCCATGTCCAAGAAAGGTTCCCTGATGGCCACCGTCTCGGGCGCGCCCGACTTGCAGGGCTCGGCGCGTTACCAGACCGTTGAGCAGGCGCTGGAGGCCGGCCCCGTCTACTTTACCGAGATCATGGACGCACTCGGCAGCCGGGACGGACGGGAAATCGCGCTGGCGCTCGATGCGCTTCGTCAGGCGGGCCGTCTGGTCCGGGATGAAAACGGCCGCTACCTTTTGGGCTCGGCGGACAACGGGACGACCGGCCTCACCGAAGAAGCCCACTGGCATGCAACCGAGGGCGACCCCAACCGCCACGTGAGTACGGACAAGATCACCATCAACCGCTGAGCGGCCGCTTCTCCCCGCTATCGCGATGCGGCCAGCCGGGAGAGGTGCTCCAGCAATGCCTGCCGGTGCGTGGCGGCCTCGCCGGACAGGCCGGATGCGGTCAGGTTGCGCCGCTCGAACGGATCTTGCCGAAGGTCGTAGAACTCCTCCGATCCGTCGGTAAACCGAATGAGCTTGTAGCTATCGTCACGAATCGCCTGGCCGTGCTTGGATGGCGGCCGGCCGCCTCTTCGTCCGCCGCCTGGACGGTTCGCGGCCCGAAGTCTGCGACGAGGGCGTTCACCAAATTTATCGGTGAATGCGAACTCCCGGGCGCCTTCCGCGGCCGTGGACTCCAAGACCGGCAGGAAGCTCACCGAATCGAGACTGATCTCCGGTGCGACGGCCCCGCGGGCGTCGACACCGGCCATATGGAGAATCGTCGCAAACAGGTCCGTCGAGTTCACCAGCGCCTTCGACGTGCGTCCCCCGCCGTTCACGGCAGGCCCCGCGACCACCAGCGGGACCCGCACCCCGCCCTCGTAGAGGGTATCCTTGGCGGTTCGCCGGGTGAACGGCGCGCCGACGACCCGCGCAGGGCTGCCATTGTCGCCGATGAAGATGACGTTGGTCTTCGCCAGCTCACGATCGCCGATCCCCTCGAGCAGACGGCCTATTTCGGTGTCCATGGCGTTGATCATCGCCTTGTAGTGTTCGCTGGCGTCCCGGCCCTGCGGACGGTCGGGAAGGCCTTTGAATCTGTCGGCCAGCAGTTCTTCCGGCGGCTTGTGAAACGGGGCGTGGGGCACCGTCATCGCCAGCCACAGGAACCACGGCTTCCCCTTTCGCGGTTCCAGCCAGCGGAGAGCATCATCGACGAATTCGGTCGTCGCGTACCGGTCGACCCGCTCGGTCCGCCCGTTCACCACCTTTTGCCAGGAGAAGTAGTCGCGCAGGCCGCCCCGCATGAAACCCGCATAGTGCGGCACACCCATCCGGGCCGGGTTGTCGTCTCCGCCGTTCTGCTGATCGGACAGGTGCCATTTGCCGATGACCGCGCTGTCATACCGCTCGCCGGCGTGGGCCTTGAGGAGCTTGAAGATCGACGGCTCGCTCAAGCCGATACCCGGGTTCGGTCCGCCGGACGGCCCCCCGACGCCGGTGCGGAAACCGTAGCGCCCGGTCAGGATCGTCGCTCGTGTGGGCGAACATGTGGATTGAGACCAGAAATTCTCGAACACCACCCCGCGCTTGCACAGCGCATCGATATTCGGCGTCGGGGCCGTGTCCCGTCCGATCCCGTAGCATCCCAATGCCTCGACGCCCATGTCGTCGGCGATGATCAACAGAATATTGTCCCTGGCATGGACGGCGGATCCGAAAGCAATTGCGCCCAAAACGGCGCCGGCCAGAAAAATGCTCTTCATGAATTTCGTTCCAAGCAATGGATTGCAGTCGATGTTTGTCATAACGCTGGATCGCGGGAGGTCCGTTGCTCCAACTCCTCGATGGTGCGCGGCCAATCCTTCCTGAGCAGCCGGGAGAGCGAACGATCCGCCAGGAGTTTGCCCCCGGTCTGACAACGAGGGCAGTAGTTCGTCTCATTGGCCGCGTGGCGAATTCGCTGTATCCCGGTACCACAGTGCGGGCAGGGCTGGCCAAACTTGCCGTGGGCCGCCATTTCGTCACGGAAGGCGGTGACTTTCCCGGGAAATGCGTCTCCTCGTTCCGCGCGAAGCCGATTGATCCAGAGATCGAGCTGTTCCCGGACGGCGTCGAACAAACGGGAGACCTCTTCGTCGTCGAGGGATCGGCTCATAGCCACCGGCGACAATCCCGCAGCCAGCAGGATCTCATCCGAATAGGCATTTCCGATTCCGCTGAAAATTCTGGGATCGGTCAGCGCCCGCTTAAGCGTGTGATTTCGCTCCCTCAGGCGATCCGCAAAATCCGGGAGGCCGCATTCCATGACTTCGAAACCGCCCGGGTCGAGGGTATGGAGCTCGGCGTCGGCCATGACGTGCAACGAGGCCCGCTTCTTGGCGCCGGCCTCGGTCAGGACGAGGCTCCCATGGTCGAAGTCGAAAGCGGCGAGGGATGTCTTCGCGCCGAGGGAAGCCTCAGGCTTTCGCCAATGGAGCCGCCCGGCGATCATCAAATGCAGGACCAGCCATATCCCGTTGTCGAGACCGATGGCGATACGCTTTCCGATCCGGCGGATTTCAACGACCCTTCGGCCGCGCGCCTCATCGAGGCTCGGTTCAACCGTTCGCAGCAGGAAGGGTGAGTTGCGGCGCACCTGCCGCAATGTTTGTCCCGACATGCGGTCCAGCATCGCTTCCATGTAGACGGTGATATCGGGAAGTTCCGGCACGGGGCCTCCATTTGATCGGTGTTCAGCTTTCCATTTGATCGATGATGTCCTGGGGCACCGGCTCGGCCTTCATCCCCTGGGGAGACTCCGGATCCTCCCTCGCCCAGACACGGAGTTCGTGCCCCTCCGCGGTGGTCTCGCCGTTGTTGATCACCCGGTATTTGCACAGAAACAGCTTGCCGCGCCACTCGTCCACCCAGGCCTCGATGGAAATTTCGTCGCCGAACCTCGACGGTCCCTTGAAGTTGGCCTGCGCATCGACGATGGGCAGGCCCCTGAGGCCCCGTTCCGGCCACATGACCGTCCACGGGAGGCCTTTTGCCCGGAACATGCGTTCACAGCAGCGGTCGAACCACTCGAAGTACCGGGGGTAGAAAACGATCTTGGCGGGATCGCAGTCGGCGAAATCGACCACGAAGGTCTCGCGGTAAGGTGTCATTGTCCGTGTGTGCTCGTCTTGCGGGATAGGTTACTCGGCGGCATGGGCGACGGGACTGTTTCCGGCTGGAAGGGTGGCGGCAAGCCGATTGCCGTCGCTGTCGGCGAGCGCCGCCTCGCGGGCGTCGGCGACGCGCGCCGCAACATCGCCGCTTGCGGAACCCGCCTCGAGCGCCGGACGAACGAGGGTTTCGATGATCTGCCGGTAGTTCCTGCTGCCCCGCTGATGAGTAGCGCCGTAGCCTTTGATCAGCCTCGCCAATTCCGCCACTTCAAGGGCGAAAGCCGGGCCGATGCCTTGCGCTCGATCAACGAGTTCCAGCCACTCATCGATCAGGGTCTGTTCGACCGCCCACCGGTAGCTGCGGGGCCGCCACCATTTGAGCTTCGCCAGCATCCAGACGCGGAAGAAACCGGAGACCGTACTGGTTCTGATTTCCATTCCCCAATAGGTCCTGCCGAGGCGTCCAGTCCGCTTCGCCCAGGCAAGGACCCTTTTCGCGAGATCCGGCGGCAGCATGTCGCACAGTTCGCCGAAGCCGGGTTTGAAATACTCGGTGACCTTGACCGGATCGGCGGAGCCGGCGCCTGTTTCGCCGCGAATCCGGGTGTACCTCTCGGCCCGGGTCTTGGCCTGGGCGACGCGGATGATGTCTTCGAAGGCCATCCTCACCGCCAGATGACGGGCAACTTCACGGCAAAGCTCGGGGTCCGAGGTCCGGAAGGGCGCCAGGCGGTCGAGATACCGGCGGGCGTAGTCCATATTCTGAAAGTCCACGAGCCGGCGCAGCGCGTGGCCCAGCACGGCGTGCGCTTCGGCGGGGAACGCGGCTTGCGCCCGGCCTTCGAGATCGGCCAGCGGCACCGCCCGATCGGCGCGCTTGGCCGCTTCCTTGAGCACCGGTTCTGCGCCGGATTTCGCAAGTCGAAGACCCGCATCGAAGCCGGCGAGGTTGGAGGCGACGGCCTTGCCTTCCGCCTTGATTCCATCGGTGAAGTCGTCCTCGGAGATACCGAGCAGGTTCGTGGCGGCGATCGCTCCCAGCATGACCGAGTTGATGACCGCACCCGCTTCCTGCGAGGCGTCCATGGCATCGAACAGGATGGCCTCCCTGGCATTCTTTTTGAGCGATGCCAGCATCTTCTTGTCGTCGAGGCGGCCGTCACCCATGTCCATCTTCTCGAGGGTCAGAAACACACGGTGGGTGGAGGCGATAAGCGTCGTCCGGTCCGAGGTGATGAATCCGTTGGATAGCGCCCGGGTCGCCTCGGCCAACTCCGTCGCGATCATCAGGTCGACCTCGCCCGGAACCGGCACCAGGGAGAAGACCGGCCGCGGGGCGCCGGCGGGCGATGCTTCCGGCAATAGCTCGATGTAATAGGTCGTCGCGCCGGTCCGTTGAGCGACGCCAGGGACCGACGTCGCCTGCACCGGAAAGCCCTTGGCAATGGCGGCATTGACGATCCAGTTCATGAGGACGCCGCCACCCTCCCCGCCCATGGCGGCGATCAACAGCGTGACCGGCTTTTTGGTTCCGGCGTCAGACATGGGTTTCCCCGCTGCCGGCCATCCATCCGATTACCGTCCGGCGGACATTGTGGACCAGCTTTTCCACGGCCGACGCGTTCTGCACTCTTTCCGCCCGGTAGAAGGACGGGCACAGAACGGCGGCGTGGGCCACTTCACCGCAAAGACCGCAGCCGACGCAGGACGGGATCACGGTTGCGACCGGATCGGTCCTGAGCGGATCGGGGCTGGGCTTGATGGTCAGCGACGGACATCCGCTGAGGCGCATGCACGAGTGGTCGCCGGTACAGATCTCGTCGTCGACCCCGTAGCGGGGCGTTTCGACGCGGCGTCCCGCCTCCAGCAGTTTCGCGTTCTCGGCCTTCAAGCGGCGCTGACGGGCGAGCATGCACTCGCCGTCGGCAATGATGACCTTCAGCCCGCCCTCCCCGGTGGTCATCGCCTCGCGCAGCGTATCGACCATCACATCGACGCTGTAGGTGCGGACGGTCCGCAGCCATTTGACACCGACGGATCGCAATGTCTTTTCGATCTCGCTGGTCTGTTCCAAATGGCTGGGCGATCCGGCGGACGACGGAATCCATTGCTGGCCGGTGGCCGACGAATAGCCGTTTTGCATGATCACCAGGACGGAGTCGGTGTCGTTGAACAGGCTCGAAAGGACACCCGTCTGCAATCCGTTGTGCCAAAAGCCGCCGTCACCCATGACGCTGATGGTTCGCTTCTTCTGCAGCGGTACGACGCCGGCCGTGCTCGCCAGGCTCATCCCGTAGCCGAGAATGGAATTTCCCATGCTGAACGGCTCGAAGATGGCGAACGAATGGCAGCCTATATCGGTGGAAATGTGAACGTCGCCGATCTCCTCCTTCAACAGCTTGATCGCCGAGAACACCGGACGCTCGGGACAGCCCGTGCAAAAGCCGGGGGGACGGCCCGGGACCGCCACATCGGCGCCATCCCGTCCGGACCGGGTTGCATTTTCCAGCCTGGCCGCACGATCCCGAATAAACTCCAGGTTCACCCCGTGGGGCTCCGAATCGCCGAAGAAATCGACCAGGCCCTTGAGGACCGCCTCGGCGGTATATTCGCCGGCCATGGGCAGCACGTCCTTGCCGGCGATGCGGGTCTGAATGTCGGCCTTGCGTAAAATCGTGTTGATTTGCTGCTCGATATATTCGGGGTTGCCTTCCTCGACCACCAGAACCGATTTCCTGCCGGCGCAGAAATCGCGGATCTGACCCGGAACCAACGGGTGAGTGACGTTGAGCACCAGCAACGGGATGTCGGTGTTGCCGAAATCGTCCGCCAGGCCCAGCGCCGCCAGACGCTTGACCACCGTATTGTAGAGCCCGCCCTGGAGAATGATGCCCACATCGCCCCGCTCTCCGTCGAAATGTTCGTTGAGATCGTTGTCGAGGATGAATTTCTCCGCCGCGGGCAGCCGGCCTTCGACCTTCTTTTTCTCCTGCATGAACGTAACCGGCGGGTGGGCGAGGCGGTCAAAATTGAAACCGGCGCTGTCGGACTTGCTGTTGAGGCCCATGCGCGGCGCCTGGTTGTCCTTGGCGTCGAATTCGCCGAACACGTGGCAGGCCCGGATGCGCAGTTCGAGGATCACCGGCGTGTTGGACGCTTCGGACAGCTGGAACCCCTTTTCCACCATGTTGACGATCGACGGCAGATTCGGGCGCGGATCGAGCATCCACATGGAGCACTTCATCGCGAACGCATGGGTGCGCTCCTGAATGACGCTCGCCCCTTCGCCGTAATCCTCTCCGGCGATGACCATCGCGCCCCCGGTGACGCCGGGCGAGGCAAGATTGGACAGCGCGTCCGCCGCGACGTTGGTTCCGACGATCGACTTCCAGGTGACGGCGCCCCGGGCCGGATACATGATGGAGGCGCCCAGCATGGCGGCGGCCGAGGCCTCGTTGGTGTTGGCCTGCACATGCACGCCAAGGTCCGCCATCAGTTCCTTGGCCTGGACCAAGACGTCGATCAAATGGGAAACCGGCGCCCCCTGGTAGCCGCCGACATAGGAGACGCCCGACTGCAGCAGGGCCTTGGTGACCGCGAGAATGCCTTCGCCGCGGAAGACGTCGCCGTCTCCCAGCTTCAATTGCTCAATCTCTTTCGCGAATGATCGTTCCATTCCAACCATCCCGGCTTGCCCGGCCCGGTTAACGGCCAGAGTATAGCGATGGAACCGCCGGGGTCACGAACATTGCTCTTGACGTCCGACCAGGGTTATTTAACATGTTAAATATATTCCGAAGACGCCGATTTGGGAAAGATTTCACATGCTCGACGATCCCAATACCGCTGACGAATTCGAAGCCAATTGCCGGGACGCGGAGAAATTTCTCGCCCGCTTCAAGGGAGAAACCCTGGGACACCACATCGGCGGCAAGCCGGCCGCCGGCGACGGCGAGACATTCGAAAACCTGACCCCCATCGACAATTCGGCCATCAATACCGTCGCGGCGGGCACGGAAGCCGACATTGACGCCGCAGCCCGCGCGGCCAGGGACGCCTTTGCCGAATGGCGCGACCTGCCGGGCGCCCAGCGCCGGAAGATGCTGCACGGACTGGCCGACGCGATCGAAGCCCGCGCCAGGGAGATCGCGCTGGTCGAGAGCATGGATACGGGACAGCCGATCCGGTTCATGAAAGCCGCCGCCGTCCGGGGCGCCGAAAACTACCGCTTCTTCGCCGACAAGGCGTCGGAAGCCACCGGCGGCGATGCCATGCCGGCCAAGGACCACATCAACTATTCGATCCGCCAGCCTATCGGCCCCGTCGGGGTGATTACGCCGTGGAACACGCCGTTCATGCTGTCGACCTGGAAAATCGCCCCGGCGCTCGCCGCCGGCTGCACCGTGGTCCACAAGCCCGCCGAATGGAGCCCCCTGACCGCGACGCTGCTGGCCGAGATCACCGCCGAGGCCGGAATTCCCGGGGGCGTGGTCAATCTGGTTCACGGCCTCGGCGAAACGGCGGGCAAGGCGCTGACCGAGCATCCGGATATCAAGGCCATCGCGTTCGTCGGCGAGTCCGCCACCGGCAGCGCCATCATGGCGCAGGGGGCGCCCACCCTGAAGCGGGTGCATTTCGAGCTCGGCGGCAAGAACCCGGTGATCGTGTTCGACGATGCCGACATGGACCGCGCCCTCGAAGCGGTGGCCTTCATGATCTACAGCCTCAACGGCGAACGCTGCACCTCGTCCAGCCGCCTGCTCGTCCAACGCTCGATCCACGACGAGTTCGTCGAGAGGCTGGCCGACAAGGTCGAATCCATCCGGGTCGGCCATCCCCTGGATCCGACCACCGATATCGGCCCCCTCATTCACCCACGCCATTACGAGAAAGTGATGAGCTACTGGGATATCGCCAAGGGGGACGGCGCCGACATCAAGGTCGGCGGCGGCCGCGCCGACGTGAACGACGACGGCAACTGGGTGCAACCCACCCTGTTTACCTCGGCCAGCAATAGGATGCGGATCGCCCAGGAGGAAATCTTCGGGCCGGTGCTGACCGCCATTCCGTTCGACGGCGAGGCGGATGCGCTCGCCATCGCCAACGATGTGGCGTACGGGCTTGCCGGCTATGTCTGGACCCGGGACGTGGGCCGCGCCCACCGCCTCGGCCGGGGCCTGGAAGCGGGGATGATCTGGATAAATTCGGAGAACAACCGCCACCTGCCGGCGCCGTTCGGCGGCATGAAGGCCAGTGGAATCGGCCGGGACGGCGGCGACTACTCCTTCGAGTTCTACATGGAGACCAAGAATATCTGCGTCGCCATGGACAGCCACAGGGTGCCGAGGATCGGCGGCTAGCTAGGATCGGCGCCTAAGTTACTCGGCAACGCTCTCGTTCATCAGCAGCCGGCCGAAGCCCGGCATGGGGTCGGTGACGCCGAGCTTGCGAAGGGCATACCAGTAGGTTGCCGCATTTACGGTGACGATGGGGCGGCCGAGGCCGGCTTCGAGCTCTTCGATCATCCCGACCATGCCGAGCGCGCCGCCCACATGGAGGAACGCGTCGACATCGTCGTGATCGATGCGTTTGAAGGCATCGAGGATCTCATCGACGGTCACCTTGATGATGTCGATGGATTCCTCGACCTCCAGCCAGGCTGCATGGGGTACCTCGAACCCGAAGCGGCCGTAATATTCCTGGACGCTCCTGGAATATTCCTCGGACATGGGCGACAGGACCCCGATCCGCTTGGCGCCCAGAGTCTTGAGCCCGGCGACACAGGCGTCGGTCGCGGTAACGAAAGGCACGCCGTCGACCCGTTCGGCAATCTCCTCCCGGTAGCGAGCCTGGCGTTCGGGCGACCAGAGGCGCATCTCGATGGAGTTGCCGGTGATGATCATGTCGGGATAGCAGCCGAGCGCCGCGGGCAGCGCGTCCAGCACCGCTTCGGCGACCTTGTCGTGTACCGAGATGTCGAAGCGGTACATCTGATTGTTGATGCCGTCCGGCCGCATGCTTTCGTATTCGGGCTGCATGTTGGCGTTTTGCGCGGGGATCATGACGGCGACGACGCCGCGGGGGCCAAATCGATCTGGCATGGGTTCCTCCAGGGAAATCCTTGGCCGAGGGGGTAGCGCTCCGCTGCCGGGGCGGCAAGAAAATTGTAACGCTCAGGGCGGTGCGCTCTATTGACAGAGGCTGGCGCCGAGGGCTCTGATTCCAGGCGAACCAATCATTCCAAGAGGCGATCATGTCCAGCGACATCCCCAGTACTCTCTCGCACGTTTCCCTCGGCACCAACGATTTCGACAGGGCCGCCGCGTTCTACGATAAGGTGATGCCGGCCATAGGGGTCAAACGGATCATGGAACATCCGGGCGCCGTGGCGTACGGCAAGCAATTTCCCGAATTCTGGGTCCAGACGCCCTTTGACGGCAAGACGGCCACCACCGGCAACGGTGTCCACGTCGCGTTCCTTACCTGGTCCCGCGAGGAGGTTGACGCCTTCTACGCCGCAGCAATGGAGGCCGGCGCCACCGACGATGGGCCGCCCGGTCTGCGCCCGCAGTACAACCCGGGGTACTACGCCTGTTTTGTCCGGGACCCGGACGGCAACAAGATCGAGGCCATGTTCATAGACACCGAACTGGCCGAACGGAGAACCGCAACCGTAAACTGAAGCCAAGCGCGACTGGAAAACCTGGGGGGCAACAATGGCTGACATCCCGCGTCTCAATAAGGTCATCGGCGTCTTGGAGCGAGGCGGCATCGCCTTTTCGGCGTTCGTACCGGCCACGACCCAATCAGCGGTGCAATTCGCCCAGACCAGGTACGACGGCATCGTCCTGGAGATGGAACACCAACCGTGGGACGGCCCGGCGCTCCGGGATTGCCTTCAGTACATGCTGCTCCGCGGTCCCATCGTCTCCGGCGGTACCCTCGCCCCCAATGTCGTGCCGTTTGTCCGGGTGCCCGTCAACGGCGTCGAAATGGCCCAGTGGCACGCCAAGCAGGCCTTGGACATGGGTTGTTACGGAATTGTCTGGCCGCACATCAGCACCGTCGACGAGGCGTACAATGCCGTCGCCGCCTGCCGCTATCCGAGGCTGCCCGACAAACCCAACTATGAGCCGCGCGGCATTCGCGGCGACGGACCGGCCGGCGCGACCCGCTACTGGGGCATATCCCAGCAGGAGTACTATGCCCGCGCCGACGTCTGGCCGCTGGACCCCAATGGAGAGATTTTCGTCATTATCCAGATCGAGGATCAGGAAGGCCTGAGAAACCTCCCCGACATGCTGAAGAACGTCCCGGGCATCGGCGCCGTCCTGATCGGTGAAGGCGACTTCGGCCAGGAACTCGGCTTTCCCCGTCAGTACGATCATCCGCTGTTGCTCGAAGCCATCGACGAACTCGTCGCGGTGTGCAAGGAACACAACGTGGTCGCGGGCCATCCCCATGCCAATGCGGGCAACATGCAGGCGCTCGTCGACCAGGGGTTCAGGTTCCTGATGTCCGGCCCGGCGGTCAGCTATCCGGGCCTGGAAAAAGGCCTGGAAATCGCCGGCCGCAGCTAACGAAACGCCAGGGAGAAAACCATGATTATCGATTGCCACGGCCATTACACGACCGAGCCGCCGAAAATGAAGGAGTGGCGGGAAAACCAGCTCAAGGCCGTGGAGGACGGCGATTTCAAGCCGACCCGGGCGCTGCTTGAAATCCACGACGACGATATCCGCGAGGGCATCGAAGGCAATCAGCGGAAGCTTCAGCAGGAACGGGGCACGGACCTGACCGTCTTCTCTCCCCGCGCCGTCGGCATGGGCCACCATCTGGGCACCGCCGAAACCAGCATGGAGTGGACCCAGCTGTCCAACGACATGATCCGCCGGGTTTGCGACCTCTACCCGGACAGCTTCGTGCCGGTCTGCGCCCTGCCCCAATATCCGGGCGTCGAACCCAAGAACTGCATTCCGGAACTGGAGCGGTGCGTCAACGAGATGGGATTTATCGGCTGCAACCTGAACCCGGATCCGTCCGGCGCCATGTGGTCGGACCCGCCGCTCACCGACAAGGGCTGGTGGTATCCGCTGTATGAGAAAATGGCGGAGCTGGACGTGCCGGCGATGATCCACGTATCCGGATCCTGCAATCCCAACTTCCATCATACCGGCGCCCACTACATCGCCGCCGACACCACGGCGTTCATGCAGCTCATTCTCGGCGACCTGTTCGCCGACTTCCCGACACTCAAGTTCATCATTCCCCACGGCGGCGGCGCGGTGCCGTTTCACTGGGGCCGGTACCGGGGCCTGGCGCAGGACATGGGCAAGCCGCTGCTGACGGATCACCTGCTCAACAATGTCTTTTTCGACACCTGCGTCTATCACCAGGCGGGAATCGACTGCATGACCAAGGTGATCCCGACGGAGAACATCCTGTTTGCTTCCGAGATGGTCGGCGCCGTGCGCGGCGTCGACCCGGAAAGCGGTCACAATTACGACGACACCAAGCGCTACATCGACGCCACACCCAACCTCGACGACAGCCAGCGGACGCAGGTCTTCGAAGGGAATGCGCGCCGGGTGTTCAGCCGGCTGAAGATATAGGCCTATTCGGCGCAGGAATTACGGTACTTGTTCGACACTCACATCGTCGTCGACTGGTCTGCGCGCTCAAAACCGAGTCCGGCCCGGCCGAGCCGTGATTCCATCTGGTGGGCGGTGATCCGCGAGGGCCGTGTAGTGGAGCCGCAATATGAACGGACCCGTCATGACGCGGTCGAGAGCCTCGCCGCCTTCATCGCCGGAGAACTGGATGCCGGGCGGCGGGTTCTGGCGGGCTTCGATTTTCCGTTCGGCTATCCGGCAGGCGTTGCGGAGCGCCTGACCGGCGAAGCCTCGGCCCTTGCGGTCTGGGACTGGCTCGCGAAGCACGTCCAGGACGAGCCGGGCAATGGCAACAACCGTTTTGAAGTCGCTGAAAGAATAAACAGTTTCTGGAAGGGTATCGGCCCCTTTTGGGGACGGCCACGGCAGTGGTCGCAATTCAAGAACATACCGACGAAGGAGACGGCGCGTACCTGCCGGCCGAGAGAGCGCCGCATCGCTGACAAGCGCGCCACGGGCGCCAAGACCGTCTGGCAACTGGCCTATGCGGGCTCCGTCGGCTCGCAGGTACTTGTGGGCCTGCCGGCCTTGAAACGGCTGCTGGCGGACCCGCGCATCGGCGGGCGCGGCAGCGTCTGGCCCTTCGATACCGGGCTCAGGGCGCCCGATACCCGCGAGGCGCCGCTCGTGCTCGCGGAAATCTACCCGTCGCTTCTCCGTAAAGAGGTTGCAGCGTGCAGGGGCGATGGAGAATTCCTCGACCGCGCCCAGGTCCGCGTCAATGCAGCGGCATTTGCCCGGCTGGACATGCGAGGCGGCCTTGCGCCACTGTTCGACGGGGCGTGCGGCCTTAGTCCAGACGAATGCCGCGTTATCGTTGAAGAAGAGGCTTGGATACTCGGCCTCGGCCATGAGGACGGGATTCGCGGCGCTGCGAGAACGGATTACCATGAACAGGGATAACCCCGCCCGCCGCATCGGCGCGGCGCTCGAACGCGCCGACATTGCGCCGCAAGCGGTCACAATTACGACGACACCAAGCGCTACATCGACGCCACGCCCAACCTCGACGACGGTCAGCGGGCGCAGGTCTTCGAAGGGAATGCGCGCCGAGTGTTCGGCCGGCTGAAGATATAGGCCTATTCGGCGCGGGAATTCCTAGGCCAGCATCCTGGAGAGGTATTCCTTCACCTCGGGGGCGCGATGCCGGGCCTTCTTGTTGCTGGGATAAAGCTCCTCGTCATAGAAGAAATCGGGGAGTTCATCGTCCTCGATCGTGAACCCGGCCTTTTCGTTGAATTCCCACTCCAGCTTGAGCGCTTCGCGGCCGAGCTCATCGAAAAACTCGACGGGCAGGTCCGTGCCGTGCGCGTCATTCAACGCATTGACGATCAGGTCCTTGTGCTCGTTGGTCACTGTCCGGCCGAACAGACAGAGACCGAGGGAATCGGCCGCGGCGCAGGCGGTCTGGATTCCGAGGCTGGCCTCGGTGAGGTGCTCGGTGTCCTTGTCGGCGCATTCGTACTGGGGAATGTTGCCGGCGGTGTGATCGGCGCCCTGCGCGGTCACCATCATGGATATGCCGGTCACCTCGATCACCCGGGGATCGTACGCCGAAATGCCCTGCTTCTTGATGACCGGAATGCGCTCGACATTGTAGTGTTCGCCGACGCGCGCCGTGCCTTGGGCATAGAGCTTGCCCTTTTCGTTGCCGGCGCGGATGTCCTCGAGAACCTGGATCATGTAGTCCACGTCGCCGAACTCGCCCTCGCCGGCCTCCATCAGCACGCCGATCGTCGCGCCGGCCTCGATGGTATCGATGCCGAGGTCGTTGGCGATATTGTTGACGATCGCCACGTCGTCCGGATCGGTGAGTCCGCAGTTGCTGCCCATGAGCCCGAGGGTTTCGTACTCCATCGGAGATACCATCTCGTTGCCGTCCTCGTCGGCATAGATGTTCGAGCACTGGATCATGCAGCCGGGCATGCAGGCATGGGTCGTCTCGCCGCCCCGCGCCAAGTTGACCTCGCGGATATGCGTGCCGCCGAGCGTCATGGTGCCGTCGTCCGGGCCGATCAATTCGCCGGACGAGAAGTTTCGGGTCGGCAGGCCGCCCACCTTGTTGGTGAAGTCGCCGACCATGGCGGTGCCGTAGTCCCGGAAATTCTGGATGGCCGGGTCCGCATCGAGCTTCTGGCCGTACTCGCGAACGGCGCCCATCAGCTTCTTGCGGTCATGGAAGGTCGGCATCTTGAGCGTATCGACGACGATCGCCTTGACCCGCTTCGAGCCCATGACCGCGCCGACGCCGCCGCGCGCCGCGATGCGGACCGGACGCCCCTCGACATCCGAGAAGCTGATCCCGGCCATCAATCCCTGGTACTCGCCGACGGGACTGCACAGCCCCACGCTCAGCTTGCGGCCGTACGTCTCGTACAGCATATCGGCGGCTTCGAAATTATTCTTGCCCAGATACGGCGCCGCATCCTCGAAGGTAATGTCGCCTTCTTTCGTTATTCGAATGATCACCCAGTCGTCGGATTGGCCATAGAGGGTCATGCCGCCGATTTCGAGCTGGCCCATGGCATAGGCCATGGTGCCCCCGGCATTGGCTTCCTTGATCCCGCCGGTCAACGGGCTTTTGCACCCGACGCTCAGCCGGTTCGCATTGGAAAAGTTGGTCCCGGCGAACGGACCCGCGGAAAAGATCAGAGGATTGTCCGGCCCCAGCGGATCGACGGTCGCCGCGCCCTTTTCCAACAGGGTCTTGGCGATGAAGTGACGGCCGACCTTGATGCAGTCCACCCCGTCCAACTCCTCGGTGTCGATGGATTTGTCATTGAGATTGATGTGATGATATTTGCGCATTCTCTGTCCCCGCGTCCGGCCCATGGGGACCCTGCCGACACCGGCCCCCGCAATCGATTGCACTCATTTTGCCCGGTCGTGACGCGAGATGCCAGTCTCAACTTCCCCAATGGGGATTTCCAATCCGCGCCCAGGACAGGCAAAACTCGGGAATTGACCCCGGGCGCCAGTCCCGTAATCTCGGCAACCGAAAGGGCGGCTCGAATGTCTCTCTACTACGTCCAGAAGCTGATCTACGAACTCAACCGCGACCCGCAGGTTCGGAGCCGCTATGAGGACGACTTCGAGGAACTGCTCAAGGACTACGATCTCACCGATGAAGAACTCCGCGCCATCCGCGAACCCGATATCGGTTTGCTGTATGTCCTGGGCGTAAACGGACAATTGCTGATGCACTACGCTGCGCTGCGCGGCTATCCCTGGGACGACTATATCCAGTCGATGAAGGACGGGCTGGACGAACACGGGCCGGTTCGCGCAGGGCTATATGCGCGTACGGGCGGAGGCGCCATATGAGCCTCGTATTCGCCGGTGTCTGCTCTCACGCTCCGGGAATCACCGGGCGCGCCGATCGCGCCGATCCGGCGGTCAGGGAGGAGTTCTACGCCAATTTCTTCCGCATGGGCCGGGCAATCAAGGACTCGGGGGCCGATACGCTGCTGGTCGTCGCGGCCGAGCATTTCGCCAATTTCTTCATGAATAACATGCCGGCCTATTGCGTCGGTATGGCTGATTACTACGAGGGTCCGATCGAGGACGAAGAGTGGCTCGGCATCAACCGCTTCCGGGTCAACGGCAACGCCGGCCTGTCGGAGCGGCTGGTGAACCATGTCATGAACGAGGTCGACGTGGCCTATGCGCAGGAATGGAAATTCGACCACGGCATCGCCGTCCCGCTGCATTTCCTGACGCCCGACTACGACCTCGATGTCATCCCCATCAACATCAATTGCCAGGGGCCGCCCCTGACACCGTTGCATCGGGCGTGGAAATTCGGCCAGGCGCTGCGCGCGGCGTGCGACGCGCAGCCCGAAAAGATCGCGCTGGTCGGCACCGGCGGCGTGTCCCATTGGCCGGCAACGCCCGATTCCGGAAAGATCAACGAGGAATGGGACAAGGAATTCCTCGACCGGTTCGTCGCCAACGACAGAGACGCCCTGCTTTCCTATACCGACGAAGAGACCTATGAGAAAGGCGGCCAGGGCGGGTTCGAAATACGGACCTTCATCACCATCGCCGGCGCCTGCGAAGGCCGACCGGGCGATCTCTGGTTTTACGCGCCGATCCCCATCTACGCGGTCGGCTGCACCATCGCCACCATGCAGGTGGCTTAGCCCGAACCGTAGTTGCCGCACACGTGGATGGCCGGGTCTGGGCCCGGCCATGACGTACTCCATTTGGG
>CAZUGT010000037.1:0-9554 GCA_964620095.1 uncultured Rhodospirillaceae bacterium
CTCCGGGAGGTGACCGACGAGACGTTTCTTGCCCCCGATGCCGCCCGCGGCCCGGTCGAAGGCGGATTTGAGGCCGGCCTCGGAAGCGATTCCCTCCGGCGCCAGTTCGGCGAGCCGCCCGGCGGCATCGGGGGCAAGAAACGTCTCGTCGGTCACCTCCCGGAGCGCGGCGAGTTCGGCGGCGAAGCTTCGCCCGTCCAGGACCGCCTCGCGGAGCTGGCCCAATGCCAGGAGCGCGGCCCGCCGGCGGGCGCCCTCGGCATCCGGCGCCGGCACCTGGGCGGCCAGTTCCGCGATCCGCTGGGAGAGCCGGGCGACGGTGTCCGAATTTTCCGCGACGGAGCCCGTGGCGGTCTTCTCGAGCGCATCGATCCGGTCCGACAGGCGCCGCAAGACGCCCTCGGCCTCGGCCGGGGTCAGGTCGGCATTTAGGGCGCCGACCGTTCGCCGGAGGGCGTCGGCGGACCCCTCCACGGAGGAGAGACGCGCCAGCGCGTCATCGAGCTGTGCCTTGAGACGGTCGCGTTCGGCGGCCAGGGCCTCGAGACCGGGAACGATGTCGTCCCTCGACGCCTTTTCCAGTTCGGCGACCCGGGCGGCGAGGGCCGTCACCTGCGCCTTCGTCTCGGTATCGGTTCCCAGCCCCGGAAAGAACACCCGGGCCCGGTCGATCCAATAGGGGCTCAACGCCCCGACCACGGCCGCGATGATGATCACCCCGGCGGCATAGCTCATGATCTTCGACAGATAGCCGAAGGATTCCGGGGGGCGGGCGGCGGCGGTCCGTGCGCCGCCCGGCGCTTCATCGCTCTCCGTCGCCGGCGGCGGCGCGTCCGCGGGCGGCGGAGCGCCGGCAGGGCCGATGAGGCTCAGCAAACTCTCCTGGTTGGGCCGGGGCGCGACCCGCACGTCCCGCCAGGTCAGTTCGGATGCAGCCTCGCCCACCGCCGCGCTGAGACACAACGCATCCAGTTCGCGGGCGGCCCGGACCAGCCTGGCCTTGCGCATCAGTTCGATACAGGTCTCCGCCGAGCGGGGAGAATAAAAGACCACCGCGTCGATATCGCCGTCCTTGAGGGCGGCGACCGTCGCCGCCGTCAGCCCCTTGACCGGAACCGCCTGATACAGCACCGCCCGGCGATAGTCGTAGCCGGCGGCTTCGAGGGTTCCGCCCAGATCGCCGGCGACCTCGGATCCGGCGGCATGAAGCAGGACCCCGGCATCACGGGGCATCCGGTCCTTGACCAACTCGGCCAATTGGTCGACCCCGCCGTCCGCCGAATGCACCTCTTTGAACCCCGCCTCCCCGGCCGCCGCCGCCGTCGCGTCGCCGACGGCATAGACCGGCAGCTCCCTGGAAACATCCCGGCGGGACAATGCCCGGGCCCCATTGGCGCTGGTCAGCAGAAAGGCGTGAACGCCGGACAAATCCAGCGCCGCCGTATCCAGGAATTCGACGTGAAACAGCGGCTCCAGCACGGCCTCGCAGCCCAGCGCCGTCAGCGCCTCGGCGAGCCCGGCGGCGTCTTCCCTGGGACGTGTGACGAGTACCCGCATGGCTACGACCGCTCGCGCTCCATATGGGGGTGAACCGCCGCGACCCGTTCCTGCGATTCGGTAATGGCCTTCACCAGCTCGGGGCTGGCGCCGGCCAACAGCGTCCGGGCCAGTCCAACCCCGATCCGCTCGGCCTCGGCCGCGGGGCCGGTGGCCTCGTCGGCGACCATTTCGGATCCATCCGGGCGGGCGATCATGCCCTTCAGCGTCAGTTCGCCCGACGAATCGATGGTCGCATGTCCGGCGATGGGGGTCCGGCAGGACCCGTTGAGCGCCGCCAGCATCGCCCGTTCCGCCATGACGCACGCCGTGACCTCGGCCTCGGCCAAGGTCTCCAGCAGCGTGTCGGCCTGCAGGTCGCCTGTCCTGCAGGTCGCGCATAAAGCTCCCTGTCCCACGGCCGGCAGCATATCATGAACCGGAACGGCCTGGGTGACGACGGCCTCCTTCCCCAGGCGCCGAAGCCCGGCGACCGCGAGGAACGTCGCATCCACCTCGCCGGCATCCAGCTTCTTCAGCCGCGTATCCACGTTGCCCCGCAGCGGGACCACGCTGAGGTCCGGGCGGGCCCGGCGCACCTGGGCCGAGCGGCGGAGGGACGCGGTGCCCACCCGCGCGCCGGCGGGCAGCCCGGCGATGTCCTTCGAGGCGTTGCTGATGAAGGCATCCCGGGGGTCCTCCCGGGGCATGACGGCGTGCGCGGCGATGCCCTCGGGCAGCAGGCTCGGCATGTCTTTCATCGAATGAACGGCGATATCGATCCGGCCGTCGAGCATGGCTTCGTCGAGTTCCTTGGTGAACAGTCCCTTGCCGCCGAGGTCGGAGAGCAATTCATGCCGGACCCGGTCGCCGGTGGTCGAGATGACGATTGTCTCGACGGCGCGGGGTTCTCCCAGGCGGGGGTGGAGTTCGGCCAGGCGGGCGATGACGTGTCCGGTCTGAGCCAGCGCCAGCGGGCTTCCCCGGGTCCCGATGCGGAGGGCGGAATGTGCCGACATGTCCTCGGTTTTACTGGATTTCCGGTGCAGAAGGCCATAAAGGGTTAATGGCGTCAAGAAAACGGTAAACCGCACGGCTGCAATGATAATTCTGGGCATCGAAACCAGCTGCGACGAGACCTCGGCGGCGGTCGTCGACGATTCGGCGGGCGCGGCTTCGGCGCGAATCCGGAGCAATGTCGTCAAATCGCAGATCGACGAGCACCGTCCGTTCGGCGGCATCGTCCCCGAGGTCGCGGCGCGGGCCCACCTGCAGCACCTGGACGGGCTGATCGGGCGGGCCATGGCGGAGGCCGGCGCCGATTGGACCGATCTCGACGGCGTCGCGGCGACCGGCGGGCCCGGATTGATCGGCGGCGTCATCGTCGGCGTCATGTCCGGCAAGGCCATCGCCGCGGTGCACGGCCTGCCGTTCCTGGCGGTGAACCATCTGGAGGGGCATGCGCTGACCGCGCGGCTCACCCATGACCTGGAATTTCCCTACCTCCTGCTCCTGGTGTCGGGCGGCCATTGCCAGTTGCTGGCGGTCGAAGACGTCGGCGCCTACCGGCGCCTCGGCACCACCATCGACGACGCCGTCGGCGAGGCGTTCGACAAGACCGCCAAGATGCTGGGGCTCGGCTATCCCGGCGGTCCCCGGGTCGAGGCGAGGGCGCGCGACGGCGATCCGAACCGGTTCAGGCTGCCCCGGCCCATGAAGGGCCGCGAGGGGTGCCAATTCTCCTTCTCCGGCCTGAAGACGGCGGTCCGTCACGCCATCGACGGTCTCGGCCGGGAGCCCGACGAAACCGACATCGCCGATTTGTGCGCCGGGTTCCAAACGGCGGCGGGCGAAGCCATCGTCGACCGGACCGGAAACGCCATGGACGTGTTCCTGGGCCTTCACCCCGGCGCGAACGATCTGGTGGCCGCGGGCGGCGTCGCCGCCAACGGCGCCCTTCGCATGATGCTGGAAGCGCTGTGCGGTGAAAAAGGCTTCCGGCTGACCGCGCCGGCGCCCGAGCTCTGCACCGACAACGGCGCGATGATCGCCTGGGCCGGGCTGGAGCGCCTGCGGGCGGGTCATGCCGATACGCTCGATTTCGCGCCGCGCCCGCGCTGGCCGCTTGACCCGGACGCGCCGGCCGTGGCCTATGCCGGGGTCAAGGCCTAAAGGCGGCGGACACTGACATGCGGGGGCAACCATGACCAAGATCGGCATATTGGGCGGCGGCGCCTGGGGAACGGCGCTGGCCGCGGCGGCGCGCCGGGCCGGCAGCGAGGTGCTGATCCAGGCCCGCGAGCCGGAAGTGGCCGACGCGATCAACACCGGCCACGTCAATTCGCTGTTTCTCCCCGGCGCCGAACTCGATCCCGGGATCCGCGCCACCACGGAAATCGCCGAGGCCGTCGATGCGGATGTCGTCCTGGCGGTCACCCCGGCCCAGCACCTTCGGGAGACCCTGGAGGGCCTGGCCGGTCAATGGCCCAAGGACGTGCCCGCGGTGATCTGCTCCAAGGGAATCGAACAGGAGACCTGCGCCCTGATGAGCGAAATTGCCGCCGAAGCCCTGCCGGAGGCCCCCGTCGCCGTCCTGTCGGGCCCCACCTTCGCCATCGAAGTGGCCCTCGACCGGCCGACGGCGGTGACCGTCGCCTCGCAAAGCGCCGGGGTGAACGACCGCGTCATCCCGGCCCTGTCGTCGTCCCGGTTCCGCATCTACGGCTCCGACGACGTCGTCGGCGCCCAGATCGGCGGGGCGGTGAAGAACGTGCTCGCCATCGCCTGCGGCATCGTCGAGGGGCGGAAGCTGGGCGACAACACGCGCGCCGCGCTGATCACCCGGGGTCTTGCCGAGATCATCCGCCTGGGCGCCGCCAAGGGCGCCCGGCCGGAGACCCTTTCGGGCCTGTCGGGCCTCGGCGATTTGACTCTCACCTGCAACGCCATGCAGTCGCGCAATTTCTCGTTGGGCGTCGCCCTCGGCGAAGGCCAAAGCCTGGACGAGATCGTCGGCGGCCGAAACTCCGTTGCCGAAGGGGTGTTCACCGCCTCTTCGGTCGCCGAACTCGCCCGCCGTCTCGGCGTCGAGGCGCCGATTTGCACGGCCGTGGACGGCGTGATAAATCACTTCGCCGCCATCGATGCGACCATCGAAGGCCTGCTGTCCCGCCCATTGAAGGATGAAACCGACTAACGCCGTCACCGGGGAGCGTTCACATGTATTTTCACATTCACTGCGTCGATAAACCGGAGTCCGGCGGCCTCAGGGCCGCCACCCGGGACGAACACCTCGCCTACCTCAAGGGCTCGGGCGTCAAGGTGGCTTTCGCCGGCCCGACCACCGACGAGGCGGACGAGGCCGTGACCGGCAGCGTTTTGGTCATCCAGGCCGAGGACCGCGCGGCGGCGGAGGCCTGGGCGGCCGGCGATCCCTACGCCAAGGCCGGACTGTTTTCCTCGACCACCGTCACGCCGGTCCGCAACGTCATCCCCGGGGACTGACCGCCGGGGGCCCGTACGAGAAGGCCGGGCCGTTTGAAACCAGGACCGGGCGGCCGTTCACGGAGGTCCCGCCCCGGGACCTGAAACCCGCCCCCGGGCGCTAGACACGCATAGGAGATTCGCCATGGCTTATTGGCTCGTCAAATCCGAACCCGGTGCCTGGTCGTGGGACGACCACGTCAAGGCGGGCGTCGCCGAATGGGACGGCGTCCGCAACCATCAGGCCAACAACAACATGAAGGCGATGAAGACCGGCGACAGGGCCTTCTTCTATCACTCCGTGGACGAAAAGCGGATCGTCGGCGTTCTCGAGGTGGCGAAGGAGCATTACCCCGATCATACGGATGAATCGGGCAGGTTCGGCATGGTCGATTTCAAAGCCCTCTTTCCCGTGGAGACCCCGGTCACCCTGGCCGAAATCAAGGCCGACGAGCGGCTTCAGGACCTGCTTCTGGTGCGTCAGTCCCGGCTCTCGGTCGTCCCCGTCTCCGATGCGCACTGGAAGATCATCTGCGGCATGGCGGGCATCGAGGCCTGAGGGGCCGCGCCGGTTCCATGTTCGAAGGCATCCGCAGCGCCCTCACGGACAGCATGAAGAACCGCGCGCTGTCGTCGAGCCGCAAGGAGGTCCAGCGGTTCGTCGACGGACTTGTCTCCATGGGCGACGAGGATCTGGGCATCATCGTCGCCGTCGCCACGGTCATTCGGATCAACATGGAGAACGAGGGCTTCCTGCCGAAAAAACTGTTCTCCTCCAAACGGCTGCCCAGCGCCTATGAACTCGGCCAGCATCAGATGGCGCTCAACAGGCTCGCCAAGGACTTCAACAGGCTCAAGCAGCCCACCGACGCGGTGGCCGCGATTGCGCTGTCCTACAGCCTGCGCTGCCTCAACGTCGCCGAACTGCGCGACCTCGGGCGTGCGCTTTGGGGTGAACTGGAGCGCGGCTTTCCCCATGTGGAGGACAAGCTGAAGGACGGCGAGAAACTCAAGGGCGAGAAATTTCCGGCGCGGGTCTGGGATGAATGGCGTCAAATACCCATCGGCCTCGAACCCGCGGAAACCGGGACATGACCCGGCTCTGCGCCCTCGACGATATCGAGGACACCGGAAGCGCCGGCATGACCGCCGAGATCGACGGCGCCGAACGGCCCCTGATCCTGGTCCGCCGCGGCGAACAGGTGTGGGTCTATGTCAATTCGTGCCCGCATATCGGCCTGCCGCTGGACTTCAAGCCGGGCTGGTTCTTGTCCCTCGACAGGAAATTCATCCACTGCGCCAATCACGGCGCCCTGTTCCGGATCGAGGACGGCCTGTGCGTCGCCGGCCCCTGTGTCCGCCAATGGCTGACCGCGGTCCCGGCCGAGGTCAGGGACGGCGGGGTGTTCCTAGCCTAGAGCGAGACGACCCGATTGTGGATCGAAAGAGGGCGAGGGAGTCTCGGCGGCGTCCCCTCTCCCCCTTCTTGAGGGGGAGAGGGTCAGGGTGAGGGGGTGCCTTGATTCGTGGATGCCCCGGACAAGCCGGGTAATGACGAGTTTCTTTGACTCAGCATCACGCCACCGCCGCCCCGCCGCCAACGTCGATGTTGTCATCCCCGGCCGATTGTCGATAATTTGAAGCCGACGGCCCGGGACCGGGGGTCCAGGGGCCGGCGCGCAAGGGAGGTCCGCGAGATGTCAGAAGATGCCCTTTATCCCGTTCCGGAGTCCGTGGCCAAGGACGCCTGGATCGACAACGATCAATATCTGGAAATGTACCGGCGCTCGGTCGACGACCCGGAAGGGTTCTGGTCCGAACAGGCTGGGCGGATCGACTGGATCAAGCCGTTCACCAAGGTAAAGGACGTGGACTATACCGGCGACGTCCGCATCCGCTGGTTCGAGGACGGCACCCTCAATGCGTCGGCCAACTGCATCGACCGGCATCTGGAGAAACGGGGCGACCGGACGGCGATCCTTTGGGAGCCGGATGACCCGGACGCGGACGCGGTGGCCGTCACCTACCGGGAACTGCACGAGGCCGTCTGCCGGCTCGCCAACGCCATGAAGGACCGGGGCGTCAAGAAGGGCGACGTGGTCACCATATACATGCCGATGATCCCCGAGGCCGCCTACGCCATGCTGGCGTGCGCGAGGATCGGCGCCATGCACTCGGTGGTGTTCGGCGGATTCTCCCCGGACGCCCTCGCGGGCCGCATCCAGGACGGCAATTCGGTCTGCGTCATCACCGCCGACGAGGGCCTCCGCGGCGGCCGGACCGTGCCGCTGAAGGCCAACACGGACGCCGCCCTCGAGGATTGCCCGACGGTCAATACCGTCATCTGCGTCAAGCGCACCGGCGGCGACGTCGGCTGGAAGGACGGCCGCGACGTCTGGTACGAAGACGCAACCGCCGCCGCGTCGCCGGACTGCGAACCGGAAGAGATGAACGCCGAAGACCCCCTGTTCATCCTCTATACCTCCGGCTCCACCGGAAAGCCCAAGGGCGTGCTGCACACCACCGGCGGCTACATGGTCTATACGTCCATGACCCATCAGTACGTCTTCGACTATCACGACGGCGACGTCTATTGGTGCGCCGCCGATGTCGGCTGGGTCACCGGACACAGCTACATCGTCTACGGCCCGCTCTCCAACGGCGCGCTCACCGTCATGTACGAGGGCCTGCCCAACTGGCCGGACGCCTCGCGCATCTGGCAGGTGATCGACAAGCACCAGGTCAACATCCTCTACACCGCGCCGACGGCCATCCGGGCGCTGATGCAGCAGGGGGACGAGCCGGTGAAGAAGACCAGCCGCGCCTCGCTCCGCATCCTCGGCTCGGTCGGCGAGCCCATCAATCCCGAGGCCTGGAACTGGTACTACAATGTCGGCGGCGACGCCCGCTGCCCCATCGTCGATACCTGGTGGCAGACCGAGACCGGCGGCATCCTGATCACGCCGCTGCCCGGCGCGACCGAGCTCAAGCCGGGCTCCGCCACGCGGCCGTTCTTCGGCGTCCAGCCGGCCATCGTCGATGCCGACGGCAATATCCTGGAGGGCGCCTGCGAAGGCAATCTGATCATGACCGATTCCTGGCCCGGCCAGATGCGGACGGTCTACGGCGATCACGAACGCTTCGTGCAGACCTACTTCTCCACCTACAAGGGCAGCTACTTCACCGGCGACGGCTGCCGCCGGGACGAGGACGGCTATTACTGGATCACCGGCCGGGTCGACGACGTGATCAACGTCTCCGGCCACCGGATGGGCACCGCGGAAGTGGAAAGCGCCCTGGTGGCGCATCCCAAGGTCTCCGAAGCGGCGGTGGTCGGCTACCCCCACGAGATCAAGGGCCAGGGCATCTATGCCTATGTCACCCTGATGGCGGGGATCGAGGATTCCGACGATCTCCACAAGGAACTGGTCCAGTGGGTGCGGAAGGAAATCGGCCCCATCGCCACGCCGGATGTGATCCAGTGGGCGCCGGGCCTGCCCAAGACCCGGTCGGGCAAGATCATGCGGCGGATTTTGAGAAAGATCGCCGAGGGCGACGCCTCGAACCTGGGCGACACCTCGACGCTGGCCGATCCGTCGGTGGTCGACGACCTGAAGGCGCACCTGGTCGAGCATTAGGGGGCGTTAGCGTAACCCCCTCACCCAGCTACGGCTAAGCTCGGCATTCGCCTCGCCAACCCTCCGCATCCCTCTCCCCCCGAGGGGGGCGAGGGTTAGGAAATAGTCCCCTCTCCCCCTGAAGAAGGGGGAGAGGGTCAGGGTGAGGGGGTCATAAGAAGTGAGAGTGAGGGGGTTGCGCAAACGGCTTCCAAAACGCCGGACGCGCTTCCCAATAGAATCATCCCGTCCTAGAAATCGATGGCGCGGCCGTTCTTCTCCCAATCGCCGTAGCGGGTCGGGTCGAGGCCGTCCTTGCGGCCGCCGATTTCCTTCGGCCGCTTCGCCTCGTCCTTCTTGGCTTGCCCGCCGCCTTCGGGGGTCTTGGAGACCGTGTCCTTCCCGTCCGTTTTGCCGGCCATCGTCGGTATTCTCCCTGCGTTCGGGCCAATCCCTAGCGGAACCCCGCCCGGCCGTCCACAACATTAAATCTTGGTCCTGGACGATTGCGGCCGACCGTCAAAGGCGTTAAGGGGTCCCATGCCCCGCCTCCTCGCCCTCGACGTCCTCGACGATGTCCTGATCCGCAGGAAGTCCCTGGATGACGCGTTTGCCGAAGCCCGCCGCCTGAACGAGCTGGCGCCGCGGGACCGGGGCCTCGCCCGGCGGCTGGTTTCGGAGACCCTGCGCCGCCTGGGCCAGCTCGACGACCTGATCGACGGGTTCCTCGAGCGGCCGCTTCCCCGCAAGGCCCGGCCGGTGCGGCAGGTCCTGCGCCTCGGCCTGTGCCAGCTTCTGTTTCTCGACACCCCCGCCCATGCGGCGGTCGATACCAGCGTCGAACTGGCCGCCGCCCGCGAGATGTTCGCCCACAAGGCGCTGGTCAACGCCATCCTGCGCCGCGCGGCGCGGGAAGGA
>CAZUGT010000038.1:0-40068 GCA_964620095.1 uncultured Rhodospirillaceae bacterium
AGATGCGGCGCCCGTCCGCCGGGGCAGGCCGTCGGCACATACTCATTGGCGCGGTCGGGCGGCGGCGACGAGCCGTCGGGAACGATGATGGGCGATCCGTCCAGTCGCGTGCCGAACGTAATTCCGGGGATATTGAACTCGGTTCGGCCATGCCGGTCGAAGTATCGTCCCGCCTCCGCGCGCAGCCTGGCGCCTTCATCCGAATCTTCTTCGAGCCGCGGATCGGGTTTGAAATTACCCAATGAATCGGCGAAACCCCTCGCATACCCCGTGTTGCGGACCGCGGCCGGATGCCTCTCCGGGTGATATGACTCGAGGAGCTTGTCTCCTCCCCAGCCATTGACCGCCGCCGCCAATTTCCAGCCCAAATTGACCGCGTCCTCGATCGCCGTGTTGTATCCGAGCCCGCCCGTCGGTGTGAACAGGTGAGCGGCGTCTCCGGCGATAAACAAGCGCCCCTTCTGCAGCCGCTCGGCAACCAAGGCGAACCCTGCCCGCCACGAGGACCTGGTGATGATGTCGAAGTCCACCTCCTTTCCCATACATTCAGCAAACATCCGGCGCGCCTGGATTTCCGAGATGTTGTCCCGATCCTCGCCGGGCTTGAGCTGGGTGTGAAAGACGAACTCCGTATCTCCGTCGACAGCCACCAGGAAACATCGCCGCCGATGATCCACATTGACGTTCATCCATGCGGGCTTGCCGCACATGTTTTCGTAAATTTCCGGGCTCCGGAGATAGATGGCGTGCATGTCGCCGCCGGCGAAATCCCGCCCTATGCCCGCTTCTCCCTCGTACTCGACGCCCATATGGGTTCGCACGATGCTTCGGGCGCCGTCGCAGCCGACGAGGTAGCGGGCGGTGAACTCCACTTCGCGGCCCTGGTGAACGGCTTTTGCCGAGACATGATCGCCGTGGTCGGCGACCGACGTTACCGCGTGTTCATAACGCAGCCGAACCGATGACAGTTTTTCCGCCTGATCATGGAGAACGCGCTCGACGAACATCTGCGATACTCTGTGAGGCAGCTCCGCCGCGCTCCAGGACCCCGAGAGCTGTTTGACGAGCCTGGCCGCTTCCTGGGCGGACGGGAGTTGAAACCGCGCCAGTTCGTGCCGTGAGAACGTCGTGTAGTAGGCGATATCGGTGGGGTAGTCCCGGGGCAGACCCATTGCCCGCACCTGTTCGGCAAATCCCAACCGGCGGTAATGCTCCATCGTCCGGGCCTGGGTGGCATTGGCCTGCGGGTTGATGGCCGTGGAGAGATCGTCGTCCAGCAGCACGGTAGAGACGCCGCGCAGGCCAAGCTCGTTGGCGAGCATCAACCCGGCCGGACCGCCGCCGACGATGATAATGTCCGATACCGCCTCGTTCGGGGAATTCACTCTCGCCGCCCCTTCCCGCCCGATGTGTCGATGTTCGAGCCCCGTGAAGCGAGGCTAGCCGCAATCGCCATCCGGACCCGCATGATTTTGTCGAGCCGCGTCACCGTGACACCGGGTCCGACCGATCGGGGTTCCTGAATGCCAACGTCTCCTTGAAGCTTTCGAGTGCCTGTACCCGGTCCCACCACGACGCAATATTCGGCCTGAACCTGCGGCCGATCAGTTCGGGCCGGCCGAGAACTTCAATGCGATTGATGTAGGACATCAACGAAATGTCCGCGAGGCTGTACGTATCGCCCAGCAGCCAGGGGCCGGAGTCAAGTCCGGCTTCCATCCAGTCGAGCACCTGTTCGATCCTGGCGAAAGCGGCGTCCTCCCGTGCTTTGGGCATGCCCGACTCGAGTCGTTTCGCCACGGTCTCCGCGAGGCCGGACTTACCCAATTTAGCCAATTTGGAACGCACCTCATCAATCGAATATTTCGCCAGCACTCGCGGCCGGTGTCTGATGTTGAAGGACGCGACCGTGATGGCGCCGTGCAGGTCTTCTTCCGAAATCAGCATCCATTTGCGCATGCGCGAGACGCCTTGGGGACTTTCGGGCCGCAGCCGGACTTCCGGATACAAATCTTCCAGGTATTCGCAGATGATGTTGGACTCGGTCACGATGTGGCCGTCGTGGTCCAAGGTTGGCACAAACGCCTTGTCGTTGAGCTCGAGATACCAGGCTTGGTGTTGTTCAAATGCGAAAAGGTCGACGTGGACGCTGTCCCAGTCCAGTTTTTTCTCCGCCAAGGCAATGCGGACTTTCTGGGAGCAGACCGAACTCCAGTAGTGATACAGCTTGAGCAACGGCCTTCCTCCCGGTTCGCCCTGCCGCGATAGATCCCGACCGAATGCGTGACCGGTTATTCCGCGGCTTCGCTCCGCGGCCGGCGCTGCCGGCCCCGGAAGTGGGGCATGACCTCGGTGGCGAACAGCTCCATATTCTTCCTGGTCAGATCGTGGGGCAGGGTTCCGAACTGCAGGATGGTGCAGAGCTGTCCGAGACCGATCCTGTCCTGGAATTCCTCCAGGCGGGTCCGCACCGTATCGGCGCTGCCGCATATGAACATGCCGAGATCGTTCATTCGCTCCATGGACTTGCCGCCGCCCAGCATTTCCCGCTTGGCCAGCGCGATGGCCTTCAGCGAACTGATGGAGGTATAGCCCGGCGGCAACAGGAGTTCGTTGGGAATCCGCAGAAACTTGTTGAAGAACGCCTCGATGTGCGGCCTGGCTTCCTTGGCGGCGATCTCGTCGGTTTCGCCGACATATATGGGGACGGCGAGGCCAAGCTGCCGGTCCTCCGCCTCGTAGCCGTAGTCTTCCTCGCATACCCGGCGGTACATGCCCATGAACTGCTCCACCGCCGAAAACGGCGAATAGACGTTCAGATAGGTGTATTTGCGGTCGGGATGAGCCGCCCAACGGATGGTTTCTTCGGAGCCCTGTGAGGGGATCCACACCTCGGGATGAGGCTTGGAATAGGGCCGCGGCCACAGATTGACGTATTGCAGATGGTAGTGCTTGCCCTCGAAAGCGAAGGGCCCGATCTCGGTCCAGGCGCGAACCACCAGATCGTGGGCCTCATGAAAACGCTCCAGGGAGAACGCCGGGTTGATTCCCATCGCGTGGTACTCGACGCCGAGGCCCCGGACGAAGCCCGCCACAAACCGCCCCTTGGTGATGTTGTCGAGCATCGAGAACTCTTCGGCGATCATCAGCGGATTGTTGACCAGCGGCAGCGCCCGGCCGAGGACGCAGACTTTTGCCTGCCTGGTATTGCGGGCCAGCGCGCCGGCGATAACGCCGGGCGTCGGCATCAGGCCATAGGCGGTCTGGTGATGTTCATTGACGCAGACCCCGTCGAAGCCGAGCTCGTCGGCGTACTCCAACTCGTCCATATACCGGGTGTAAAGCCTATGGCCCTCCTCGGGATCGTAGTAGCTGTTGGGCAGCAGCAGGTTGGCCGAAGCGTATTTCTTGTCGTACTCCAGATCCAGCGCGCCGTAGGGCATGAGGTTGAAGAAGAAGAAATCCATCAGGCAACTCCTTCGGTAAACGTCAACAGGCGCGAAAGAAAGGCGTCCCTTGCTTCGGCCATGGGCACGTGGCCGCAGTTTTCGTAGATCTCGAGCTCCGAACCCGGAATCAGTTCGTGATAGGCATGAGCGTAGGGCTCGGGAAATATGCCGTCGCTATCGCCCCAAATGATCAGCGTCGGCAGTTTGAGGCGATGCAGCCACTTCCTGAGGTCGGGGTTATGGAGCCGCGGCGACCAGCACAGCCGGGCCGCCATCTGCCTGTTCTTCAGCATCACCTCGATCTCTTCCTCGGACGGTTCGTAGGCGAGCATTTCGTCGATAACGGGTTGCCGGGCGAACACCTGACGAATGGTTTCCTGCGGCGACCAGGAGAACAAATCACCCATCGGCGTGCCGTTCACCCAGATTCCGGCCGACGAAACGAGGGTCAGCGACTTGATGCGATGGCGATCCCTGACGGCGATCTCGGCGGCGATCCAGCCGCCCATGGAATGGCCCGCAAGGTGGAAGCTTTCCAGGCCGAGAGCCTCGATGACGTCGAGGTAGAAGTAGGCCATGTCGGAGATGTTATCCATCCAGCCCGGCGCGTCGGTGTCCCCGAATCCCGGGTGGTCCGGCAGGATGACGTCGTACCTGGCCGACAGGGATTCGACCGTGGGAAGCCAAGACGCATTGCCGTTGGCGCCGTGCAGGAGCAACAAGGCTTCGCCCTCGCCACCGCGCCGGACGGTTAGCTCGACGCCTGAAACGTTCAGGGTCTCTGTTCTGATACCGGTCATGGTCATCCCCGTCTTTCAAGGCCCGAGACTGCCCGTTTGCCTCTAGATTAACCGGGAGATCAGGAAACGCCAGACCCGGTTCCCGTCCGCCGGGGACTTCCGGTTTGCATCTTCTTCGGGTAGACGCCAAGCACCGGAACCCGGGTATGGGCCCGATCGTTTTGCGATCCAACGCGAACGTCGCCCAGGAAATTGCTTTCCGTTTCCGGCCATCGAACATTTGCGCACCGGTGCTTGTACAAACCGTCGAGATGCAGTCAAAACAGATCATGAGCGGATCAGTGGGGCACAAGTGATGGCGGAACTCGTCGGCGGATTTGGCACGTCGCACAGTGTAGTTCTGGTGATGGAGCCGGACGACTGGTCGGCGCGCGCGGAATTCGACCGCACCATCAGCCATCCGTTTCGCGGCGAAACCTTGAGTTTTTCGGAACTGGTCGAACGGCGGACGGACAAGGATTATGCGGCCCTCGCCGAACTGCCCGCCCGCCAGGCCCACGCACGGCGCAACCAAGCCGCCATCGATGCGCTGGGAGACGCGATCCGAGAACTTGATCCGGATGTCCTGGTGGTCATCGGGGACGATCAGGAGGAATGGTACAGCGCCGCCATGCAGCCGGCGATCACCATATTCCATGGCGATCAGCTCCTGAATTCCGCCTACGATCCGGAAGATC
This sequence comes from uncultured Rhodospirillaceae bacterium, assembly GCA_964620095.1. Classification (GTDB taxonomy): domain Bacteria; phylum Pseudomonadota; class Alphaproteobacteria; order Rhodospirillales; family UBA2165; genus JAJDXO01. The sequence goes on from CAZUGT010000038.1 coordinate 4,927, forward strand.
ACAAGCACAAGCATCCGTCCATCCAAATGGTGGAGAGCAGGCGCCATACGCCTGAAGACACCTACTATCCGGTGGTCGCGGAACTGGCGACCCACATGGCGGAAACCGCGACCGCGAACGGTTTCGAGATCACCGCGTCCCGCGACATTCCGTTTGACCGCAGCGGCAAGCCGATCGGTATCGGTCACGCGTTCACCTTCATCTACCGCCGGGTGCTCAGGGATCAGCCCATCCCCATCGTGCCCATTCTGGTGAATACGTTCTATCCGCCGAACCGGCCGCTGCCGTCGCGGTGTTTCCAATTCGGGCAGATCCTCGGCGATGCGATCCGGAGCTGGGACTCGAATCAACGGGTGGCGGTGGTGGGCTCCGGCGGGCTCAGCCATTTCGTCATCGACGAGGAATGGGACCGGCAAATGCTCCGGGCCATGGCCGAGGGAGACTTCACGCCGCTGATCGAGGAAGACGATGAGATTTACCGGTCCGGCACGTCCGAGGTGAAGAACTGGATCATCATGCTTGGGGCGATCTCTCAATCCGATTTTGACATGGAGTTGATCGACTACGTGCCCTGCTATCGCTCCGAGGCCGGGACCGGGACGGCGATGGGGTTTGCGGTCTGGCGTTAGCCGGCCATCTCGCGAAAGTCTTCCAGGCGCTCCGCCACGGGCGGCGCCACCAGTCCGGGTTCGCCGGGAAGCGCGACGCGCCCGCTGTCGATGTTCAGAACGTCACCGCACAGAGCCGTCCTGAGCGGGTTCTCGTTAACGTCCATCTCACAGGTCGCGGACTTGCCGACGGCCGCGGCAATGGACAGCGCGGCCATCTGGCCGACCGCGGTTCCCATGAAGTGAGGCCAAAGCGCCACCCCGTCGGGAAGCCGATCGGACAGCTTCAGAGCGCCCGACACGCCCCCCCATTTGGCGACATCGGGCTGGACATACTTCAAGCCGGCCCCCGCCATTCGCAGGAACTCGTCGACCCCGTAGATGTTCTCGCCGCCCGCCAACGGGATCGACGTCGCCTTCGCAAGCTGCTCCCATTCGCCCAATCCCGAGTTGGCCGGTATAGGTTCCTCGGAAAACAACGGATCGAATTCCTCCAGCGACTTGAGCATGCTTTCGGCATGCGGCCGGTCCCACGTCTGGTTGTTGTCCAGCATGATGCTCGTGCCCGCCGGCCGAATGGAGGAAGCCTTTTCGACGAAGTCCCGGTCGGCATCGTCATCGAACCCGATCTTCAACTTGAACAGGGATTGGCCCCAGTCGGCATGCTGGGGCATCAACCGCTCGAGATCGGGCGGATTGATCGAACTCGCGTAGCAGGCCGCGCTCGCGTTATTCAATCCCATATGCGCGGCGAAGGTTGAACCGGCGCTCCGCAGCGCAAGGTCCCAAAGCGCAATATCGATGCCCGCCAACAGGTGCTCGAATATTTGAATCTGGCCGACATGAAGGAAGTACGTCGACAGCTTCGAACGAAGGAACCCGTCGACCTCCTCGGGCTCGGTGAAGGTGAAGCCCTCGAGACGCGGCGCGATCACATCTTCTATCAGATGAGTCTTGTGGAGGTTTGCGCGGGGCGGGAAATTTGCCCAGACCTCGCCCCAACCGCAACAGCCCTGATCATCGTCCATCCGGACCAACAACGCCGGGCGGGTCGGCATCAACCCGAGCGCCATGTTGGGGCTTACCCCGCCGCTGGCTCGAATGGGCAGCGCTTCGACTTTTTTTATTTTGATGGGCCGGTTGAAGCTCATGAAATCGAATTTCCCCGTCAGGGGACCCGAATGGCGCGGGGAACCAACTCGTCCATGTACTTCCTGCCCTCCTCCTGGGTCAGGTAGTTCTCCGGCGGGAAATCCAGGGCGAGGTCCCAATCGTCGCCGGTGTCCTCCATGTGCTTCCTGATGCGGGCATCGAAATCGTCCATCAGGCCGCTCAAGGAACTATCTTCGGCAAGATTGTCGATTTCGTCGGGATCGTTTTGGAGATCAAACAGCATCTTGCGGCGCTCCGGTTGACGCACATAGAGCCAGTCCTTTGTCCGAATCCCGCGCTCGGGCATGCAGGTAAACTCCGAAATGTCGCCGTCCAGCATCTTCATCGACTGATACATGACCGCGTCACGGGTCTCCTCCGCCGTCCCGTCCAGGAGAGGCAGATAACTCGTCCCGTGTACGGAATTCGGGATGGGAATGCCGCACAGCTCAAGCAGGGCAGGCATGGTATCGACGGCGACATCTATCAGCGCATCGACCTTTTCGCCGGCAGGAAACCTGCCGGGATAACGAACGATGAACGGGACCTGCATGGCCGCCCGGTACGCCGTCTTCTTGATGCCGCAGTAGTATCCATGCTGACCAAGCATGTCGCCATGATCGCTGAGGAAGATCACGAGGGTGTCCTCGACGATGTCCAGCCGGTCCAGGGCATTCAGGACACGGCCCACATTGTGGTCGACGCCGGTGATCATGCCGTAGTACTCGGCAATGAATTTTCGGGTCTCTTCCTCGGTCTCTTGTTCGCCTTGCGGTTTGTGTCCGTCGCCGGCGTGGCTGTGATCCTCGGACTTGAGGTTCGCCGCGTAGTCGTACTTCAGGCGCTCCTGGCGGGCCGCTTCGTGTTCCTCGGGGCTGAGAATACCGGGCGGCAATTCAATCTCCGCCGGATCATAGAGGTTCCGCAGATGGTCCGGCATGACGTTCGGGAAATGAGGCGGCCCGTAACAGACAAACCCGAAGAAGGGATTGCCGTCATCCTTCGCAACCGATTGCTCGATGAAATCGATCAGATGCTCGGTTTGGTACTCGGGCTCCCAACGCGGGCAGTGATAGGGCTGATCGTCATCCTTGTAGAAGATGGACTTGAGGTAGAAGTGTCCGCGGTTGAAGCCGATGAAATAATCGAACCCGAACCGCCTCTCTCCCGGCGGGACGAACCCGGGCCGCGGTCCGCCCTCCAGGTGCCACTTGCCGACATACCCGGTGTGATACCCCGCGTCCTTCAGGAGGTGCGCCAGGAATATCTGATCGGCGCGGAGCGGGAAGTGGTTCTGGTACATGCCATGCCCCTGAGCGTACTTGCCGGTGAACAGCGATGCGCGAAACGGACAGCAGACCGGATAGGAAACATAGGCATCCGTGAAATGGACGCCCTCGTTGGCCAACCGGTCGATGTAAGGGGTTTTGACAATCGGGTTGCCGGCGCACCCCATAGCGTCGGCGCGCATCTGGTCAGGGTAGAAGATCAGGATATTGGGCCGTTTTTCATTGCCGCTCATCATGCATCCTCCGCCCGCGCGAACATTTTGCTTTTCGCCCAACCGACCAACGGCCCGCCGAAGATCGTCAGCGCCAGCGCGGCGTATATCCCGAGACCGATCGGCGTGTTGAAGAATTCACCGGCGCTTCCATCCGCGATGACCAGAGACTGGCGAAGCGAGTTCTCCAGGATCGGTCCAAGCACGAATCCAATGCTGAGCGGGGCAATCGAATATCCCAGCTTCCGCACGACATAACCGAGAATGCCGGCGCCCAGCAGCACCCCGACGTTGAAGAAGCTGTTGGAGACGCTGAAGATTCCGACGAAGCTCAGAAGCAGAACCGTGGGCACGATAAATGTCGTCGGCACCTGGATCAGCTTGGCCGCAAAACGGATCGCCATCAGCCCGATGACCATCATCAAAACGTTGATGATGAAGAGACCGATGAAGATGGCGTACATCAGGTCCGGCCGCTCGGCGAAGAGTTTCGGCCCGGGCGCCAGCCCGTGAATGAGGAACGCCCCCAACAGAACGGCGGCGGCAGGGCTGCCCGGAACGCCGAGGGTCAATGTGGGCACAAGGGCGCCGCCGACGGTGGCATTGTTGGCCGTTTCGGGGGCAACGATGCCCTCCTCGTGCCCCGTGCCGAACTTCTCCGGGGTTTTGGAACGCCGCTTGGCTTCGGAGTAGGCAAAGAACGCGGCGACCGCGGCGCCTTCGCCAGGAATAATCCCGATGACGGTTCCCAGCGCGGACGACCGGAACAGGACGTCCTTCATCTTCATCAATTTGCCCCAGCCAGGCAGTTTCACCGTCAGGCTGGACTGATCGAAATCGAGCTTCTGCAGGGCCCGCTCCGCACCGATCAAAACCTCGGAAACGGCGAACACGCCAACGAGAAACGGCACCAGCGGAATGCCCTCATACAGGTGATAGCTGCCGAAGGTGTACCGCTCGGTCCCGTTCAGCTCGTCCAGGCCCCAGGTCGTCAGGAAAATCCCCAACCCACCGACCAGCAGCCCCTTCGACAAACTCTCGCCCGCCACCCGAACGACAACGACCAGGCCGAACACACTGATGGCCAGAAACTCCCGCGGTCCGAACTTGATCGCAACGGTCGCCAGGATGGGCGCGATAAAGGCAAGGCAGATGACGCTGAACAAACCGCCGATGATGGAACCGGTCAGCGAAAGGCCGAGAGCCTCACCGCCTCTCCCGGCCTTGAACATCTTGTTGCCATCCTGGACGGTGGCAATGGCGGCCCCTGTCCCCGGAATCCCGACGGCGATGGCCGAGATGGACCCGCCATAGATAGCCGCGGAATAAATCCCCAGCAGGAGAATGATTGCGGCTATGGGTTCCAGGTGGAAGGTGAACGGAAGCGCCAGGGCGATTGCGATGGGCGGCCCGAGCCCGGGCAACACTCCAATGATGAGCCCGAGAACAATCCCGCCGACGAGCAGCGCAAGGGTTATCGGCTCGGCAAGCTGGCCGATAGCCTGGGCGACGACGTCAAATCCGGCGAACATTCCCAGCCCCCTACGTGAATTGAACGTTCAAGAGCTGGGTGAAGACGAGATAGACGATACCGGACATCACCAGCAACGAGACATACATCCATGCCGACCGGACACCCATGGCCAGCGCGCAAGCCGGGCCGATGAGGATCAACATGGGAATGAAGCTCCAAAGAGACCAGATGAGATAGCAAGCGACGGCGACCGCGAGGACGAGGAGACCGCGCCGCGCCGCGCCACCGTCTTCGAAGACCGAAGCTCCCTTATCTGTCCCGGCGTATCCCCTGAAGACATAAGCCCCGATGACGAGCACCGAACAAAGTCCGATGAACGCCAGCATGAGCTGCGGAAAGAACTTGGAAGGCAAGCCCGTGCTGGCGAGCAAACCGGACGTTTTAAATGTCTCCGCTTCCAGCGCGAAGAAAACGGCCGCCACGATCACCAGGATATTGAACGCTATATTTGCAGCGCGTTGGGTAATCATGTCCCCACCCCGTCGGCTTGGTGCGCTGGGGACCTGGGAGCCATGCCCCAGCGCACCAGTTCCGTGCTAGTTCTTCACCAGCAGGCCAAGACTCGCCAGGAGCGGCGAATACAGATCGATACCGTCCTGGATTTTCTTGCGGGTGGCCTCGGTCCCATGAACCCAGTCATAGCTCACGCTCTTCGGAACCCGGGCGATGAACGCCGGCTTCCCCATGACCTTGCTGGCTTCGAGCAGCCGGTCGACGATGTGTTGGGGCGTGCCCTTTTTCACCGCCAGGCCGCCGTGGACCCACGTCCCCGCGTTCTTGCCCGGGAATACTTCCCCAACCGTGCGGACGCCGGGGAGATCCTTGGCATAGAAGGCCTTGCGGTTGTTGTCCAAGATGACCAGCGGACGAACCTTGTCGCCATACTTGTGGATCGAGGCCACCTGCCCGACCGCAACGTCGACCTGGCCGCCGAGCAAGCCGGTCATGGTTGCCGGAACGGTCTTCAGGGCAAGCGTCTTGAACTCCAGCCCGAACTCTTTTGCCATCTGCACGGCCGAAAGGTTGGGCGGCGCACCCAGGTTGTTGACACCGATGGTGAGTTTCTTGGCCTTGGCGCCCTTAATGAACTCCTCGAATGTCTTGTATGGGGAATCGGCTCGCACATAGAGGGCGTTCGACGCGGAGATTCCTGCGAACAACGGAATGAAGTCCCGCAGCGGCTTGTAGGGGACCTTGCGTGTCAACGGCACGACCATGAAGCTCGGCGGCGACCAGTTGAACAATGTATAGCCGTCCGCCGGCGCTTTCAGGACAAACATGGTGGCTGGAATGTGAGCGCCGCCAGGCTTGTTCAACACATTGACCGGGACACCCAGCTCCTTGCTGAGCGCATCGGCGTTCATCCGCGCGACGATATCGGCGTTACCGCCGGCCTTGAACGAGACGACGATGTTTATCGGCTTTGTCGGCCATTTGTCTTGCGCGCTTGCCTTCTCGCCAATTCCCGTTGTCAGGAGAAAGGCGAGTGCAATCGTGGTTACTGCTGATTTGAGGAATTTCATGAAGCCCTCCTTGCTTCGGAATTTCGATAGATCAGGTACTTAAAGGCGTATGATTCTAGCCAAACCAGGCTGTATAAAGTGCTATACGTCTATACCTTTATAAATAGACGGCGAAATGTCAACGGATTTCTTCACGCTTGGCTCACAACGGACGCCTGGCGAGCGAGTACGTTTGGCCGGTGGGACCGCCGACCGGGCGAGTTGCCAGGTAAAGCGCAAATTCACCAATTTCGTCCGGATGCTTCAGGCGCTCCGACGGCGGGAAGTTGGGCGGCGTCTCATCGCCGAAACGCTCCAAGACTTCATCGGGCGTCGCGGCCCCGGGCGCTTCTCGGGTGAAGTTGGTTGTCGCAACCGGACCCGGGATAAGATTGTTCACATTGATCCGGCGCGGCCAAAGTTCGTTGGCCAGCGACTGGGTAAACATGTGCAGCCCGGCCTTGGCGACATGGTAAGAGCTGTTCCGATTGCCGGCGCTCAAGCCCACACCGGAGGAGAGATTGATGATTTTTGCTCCGTCCGCGAGACCTGGAAGGAGAAATCGGGTAACCAGATAGGGGCCGCGCACATTCACCTCGACCGTCTTCCACCACCGGTCCGGGTCAGACTCCACCACTGGACTGGTCTCGAGCTGCGCACCGGCATTGTTGACCAGCACATGGACCTCCCCGAACTCGGTGAGAATTTTATTGCAGACGGTTTCCGTTGCCTTTGGGTCGGAAAGATCGGCGACACCGATGAAGCAACGGACACCGAGGTCCGCGACGGCCTCCTGCGTCGCTTCAAGCTCGGCGCGCGTGCGGGAGCAAATGGCCAGATTCGCGCCGGCCTTGGCAAGCGCCAGGGCAATCGACCGGCCAATTCCGCGTCCCGCCCCGGTAACGACCGCCACTTTGCCGGTCAGCGGCTTATCGCCCGCCAAATCACTACTCATCGTTAAATCCTCACTGCTCTAGAGATCACGCCAAGCCGGCCAGCGTTGCGATCTTCGCATCGATTTCCGCCAGTCCCGCCTCCCAGTCCGCGGCCTTTTGCGCGACGTAGTGCGCCATGGGCAGCGCTTCCCGCAGGCAATCAATTCCGGCGAAGACCCGGGTATCGCAAACCATGACATAGGGCTTGGCGGTAACGCTCCTGGCCTCCTCGAACGCCTCGAGCACTTCGGTGACGCTGTTTCCGTCGACCCGCCGCGCAAAGAACCCGAACGCTTCGAATTTCTCCGGTACCGGCTCGACGCCCATCACGTTCGTCGTGGCGCCCGAGGCCTGAAGGTCGTTGTTGTCGATGATGTAGACCAGATTGGAGAGCTTTTGGTGAGCGGCGAACATGGCGGCTTCCCAAACATTGCCCTCCTGAAGCTCGCCATCGGAGAACAGGCAATAGATTCGCTTATCGGTTCCCCTCTGCCGCTCCGCCCAGGCGATGCCGGCCGCCTGCGACGGCCCCTGTCCCAGCGAACCGGCGGTGATTTCAAACCCCAGCTGCCCCTCGATGGGACTCTGATCGATCTTCGTGCCGTCGGCGTTGTAGGTCCGCAACTCTTCCAGCGTGTATGAGCCGTGCTCCGCCAACGCCGCATAGGTCATGATCGCGTCGTGCCCGTTCGACAGCACGAACCGGTCATGAAACCAACCCCGGCCGTCGGGACGCAGCTCGTCAAAGTAGAGACACGCCGCGATATCGGCCAAGGCGACGCCCTGCCCCGCGTAGCCGCCGCGCTGCATGCAGATGTCCAGGGTATTGCGCCTGATTTTGGCCGCAAGGATTTCCAAATTCAGGACGCGGCTATTGGAACCGGTGCTCATCGGCCGGCCTCCCGGATGCGATCCGCAAGTCCCACGGCATCCAGTCCAAGCTGTTTCCGGATATACGGCAGCGTGCCGCCCGGCGCCCAACTGTCGGGCACCCCGAGACGCGTGATGCGGGGCCCGCCGCCAACATTGGAAACTACCTCGGCGACAAGGCTCCCGAGACCGGTGACGATCTGGTGGTTCTCTATGGTGACGATCTGATCGTGGGCAAAGCAGAAATCCGCCAACCCGGTCTCATCGACCGGCTTGATCGTCGGGACATGAAGAAGCGAATGATCGATCCCGCGATCCTCAAGGATTTCAGAGGCTTCCAATGCCCATTGGGTGGCGTGGCCGGCGGCGATGATGCCGATCCCGCTCCCGGAGCGAAGGCGATACGTCTTGCCCAGTTCAAACTTGAACTCTTGGGGATCCAGAAGCCGCGGGGTATCGCCGCGATGACCCCGCATATAAACCAAGCCGGGCAGATCGACGGCGACGTCGAGCGCCTGCTTGAAGTCGGTGACATCCATGGGGTCGATGACGGTCGCGTTCGGGATCGACCGAAGCATGCCCAAATCCTCCGCCGCCTGGTGATGAATCCGCGCCGGATTGGCGATGCCCGGCGTAAATCCAACAACAATACTCGTGTGCGGACCGGTCCCCATACAGATCATCATCTGATCATAGGCGCGCCGGGTCGCGTAGACGGCGAACGTGGTTGCCACCGGGACAAAACCCGCCTTGGCGACGCCGGCCGCGACGGAGATCAGGTTTTGCTCCGCCATCCCAACGTCGAGGTGCTGATCCGGCAGCTCTTCCTTTACCCGAATGATTTGGGTGTACTTGCTCAAGTCCGCACTCACCATGACGACATCCTTGCGGCGCGAGCAAAGATCGAAGCTGATCCCGTCGAATGGGGCGCTGTCGAAAGTCGTCTCCCCCTCAAGCAGCATATGCTGTTCTCCTTCGGATTTTCCGTTGGCTCCGATCAGCCGTTGATAACCCCGCCATCGATGTTGATGACCTGTCCCGTGATGTAAGAGGCGTCCTCGGAGATCAGAAATGCGATCACGCTCGCGACCTCCTCCGGCTGGCCGAAGCGGCCGAGAGGAATTGAAGATATGAGCGCCTCGCGTCCCCGCTCCTTGATCAGTTCGCGCGGCATGGACGTATCGATGATGCCGGGCGCCACCGCGTTGACGTTGATGCCCCGGCCGCCGACCCGGCGTGACAGTGCGCGGGTCAGACCGACGATGGCGCCCTTGGCCATCGAGTATGCGATGCGATCGGGTCCACCCCGGTTAAATCCCATCGACGACGTGAAGACGATGCTGGCGCCGTTCCGCATTTGCGGCAGCGCCGCACCGGCCAGATCCAACGCATTCGTCGCGTTGGCCTGCATGGTCCGATCGTAGATATCCCGGCTCTCCGGCCCGAGGTCGTCGGCGACAAATATGCCGGCCAGGTGGACCAGAGCGTTGATCTCTTCGCCGTCCGGGAGCGCATCAATGCAGGCCTCCCGGTCACCGAGCCGGCTCTCCCTGTTGGTCGCGCCGCCCGGCAACTCCCCGCTGAGCTGGTCGAGCCGGCCCTGATCGATATCCACCAGGTGCAGGCGCCAACCGTCATTTGCGAGTCGATGTGCGAGGGCCGTTCCGATCCCTCCGGCGGCACCCGTAACCATGGCGAGCGGTGCTCGGTCGGCCATTGGTCGGACCTCAGCCCTTTTTCCCGACGACGTCTCGGGCGGCCTCGACGATCGCCGTGCTGTCCAATCCGTACTTTTTCATGAGATACGGGGTGGAGCCCCCTTCGGCGAACCGATCGGCCAAACCCACCCGCTTGAAGGGCAGCCCGATGCCGGCGTCGCACAGGACTTCCGCCACGGCAGACCCCAGGCCGCCAATCACCGAGTGATTTTCGGCGGTGACGATGGCGCCCGTCGCCTTGGCGCGGTCGATGACCAGATCGGCGTCCAGCGGTTTGATCGAGGCCATATCGACGACGGAGGCTTCAATTCCGCCGGTGGCCAACCGGTCCGCGGCGGCAAGGGCCTCCGTGACGGATAGACCCGCCGCGATGATCGTGAGGTCGCCGCCGTCTCGGGCCAGAATGCCCTCGCCCTTCCTGAATTCCCCGGGAACGATATCGTGCTCCGGCGGGGCCTCGGGTCGTTTCAGGCGAATGTACACCGGCCCGTCATGGGCCAGCGCCACGTCGACGGCGGAGGCGTGATATTCCGGACCGGACGGATCGAGGACCATCAGGTTGGGGATCGCCCGCATGATCGCTACGTCCTCGATGGCCTGATGTGAAACACCGAGCAGGGTCGCCACCCCGGGCAGGAATCCCACGATCTTGATCGGCAGGTTGGGATAGGCGGCCTGCATGGTGATCTGGTCGTAGCATCGCTTCGTGGCGAACGAGCAGAAGGTGTGCACGAACGGAATTTCGCCCGCCCGCGCCATGCCGCTTGCCAGCCCGATCATGTTGGCTTCCGCGATGCCGACGTTGTGGTAGCGTTCGGGCAGTTCGTCGCGAAACATGTCGGTCTCGGTCGGCGTGGCCAGGTCGGCTGTCAGAGCGACGATGCGCTCATCCTTTTTGGCCGCTGCCAGAAGCGCGTCGCCGTATGACCGGGGGATGGGCTTGTGCGTCCGGTTTATGAAGTCGGCGGCCTCGAACTTCTCGAGTTGATGGACCCGGTTCATGAGAGGTTTTCCTTCAGAACGGCAATGGCGTTCTCGGCCACCTCGGGCGGGAACATGAGCTGATGCGCCATGAGGCCTTCCAAGGCGGGAACTCCTTTTCCAACCAGCGTATTTGCGTTGATGAACGTGGGTTTGCCCTTGGTTTCCCGGGCCGCCTCGAGGGCATTCAAGATCGCGGCCATGTCATTGCCGTCGATGTCGTGCACCGCAAAGCCGAAACTCTCGAGTTTGTCCGCAACCGGGCGGAGGGAGACCACGTTATCCATATGTCCCTCGCACTGCATCTCGTTGAAGTCGAGAACGACGCAGAGATTGTCGAGGCCCCACGCGCCGGCGGACATGAGGGCTTCCCAAACTTGTCCTTCCTGCATCTCGCCGTCACCCAAAACCACGTAGCACCTGGTCGGACGCCCCTGACGCCTGGCCGCCAGTGCCGTGCCGACGGCGACCGAGAGGCCCTGGCCAAGTGAGCCGCAGGTTGCTTCGACAAACAGTCCCATGCGCTCGGACGAATTGATCTCCAATGGAGATCCGTCTTCGCAGTAGGTCGAGAGCCGCTCGGTTTCGAAAAAGCCGCGCTCGGCCAACGCGGCGTAGAAGATGGCCGTGTTATGCGCGGTGGTCAGGAAGATACGGTCGCGGTCTTCCCAATTCGGGTTCTCGGGGTCGACGCGCGCCTCGGCGAAATACAACGCCGCGAAAATATCTGCCGAACCCAAGCCCTGTTGAACATAACCCTGGCCCGTCGGCGCGACCATCTCGGCCACCCGCAGGCGCAACTTCGCGGCAATGCTCTCAAGCTCGGCAAGATTGCGCATTGGTTCATCAGCTTGTGACAACTCGACCCCCTTCGATTCATAGGCTTGGGATCGGCAAATCCCTTGCAAACAAGACCCGAATCGTGTATATAAAGTGCTAGACCTTTGTACCTTTAGTCACTGATGATTCGGGAGTCAACATGAATCTCCCTGCGATGAAGCGGGAAGCCGTTCCTCTGCACGCCGAGGTGGCCGCACTTCTTCGCAATCAAATCATGTCCGGTACGCTGGCCCCGGGCGAGCAGCTGCCGCCCCTCAGCGAACTCACCAGCAAACTGGGCGTGGCGAGGATGACCATTCGCCAGGCGATGGATGCCCTGGAGGCCGAGGGGCTCATCGAACGCCACGCCGGACGCGGAACGTTTGTCAAAAAGATCAAGCTGCCCACCCGCCAGACTTTGAATATGCAGGCACAGCTGTCCCAGTTGCACTCCATGGTCTCGCAGCTCGAGGTTTCGGTCCTTGCGGAAGACTCCCAGGATGAGCAGCCGGATGAAAACGGCATCGCTTATCATCGCATGAAGCGAATCCATTCCCTGGACGGCAAGCCGTTCTGTCATGTGGATCTGCGGGTCGACAGCGCGCTCTATGAAAAAGCGCCGGAACGGTTCGCTTCCGAGATCGTCATCAGCGTATTGGAAGATATGGGGGTCAAGTTCAAGTCCGCTCGGCAGTCGGTCCGAATCTCCTACGCCGACTTCGAACTTTCGCAGGCCCTGAAGATCAAGGTGAACTCCCCGATCTTCAGGGTGAACCGCGAGATGTACGACCAGGACGACCGGCTGATTTACTCATCGACCCTCCTCTATCCGGGTGATGCACTCCAGTTCGATATGGAGTTCACCGTGGACGGAACCGACTAGACGTTCCGGAGAGCGATCCCCTCCTCCAATCGGAAATATTCATCGGCTTATGACTGCGATGAAGTGAAATTTACCGGCGTCTCGTTATAAAGGTCTAGACTTCTATACCTTTCGTATGTTATCCCCTCGCTCCGGGACAGTCCTGCCCAGGGCCTAATTCGAAACAGCGAGGATGATTTCCATGACCAGCGCCGGCGCCGACACCAATCTTTCCAACGAGCAAATGCTTGGCCTCTACCGTGACATGCTGCGCATTCGCCGTGTCGAGGAGCGGCTCGGAAAAGACAGCCTCGCCGGTAATTTGCCCGGTGCCGTTCATCTCTACATCGGACAAGAAGCGGTGGGCGTAGGTATCTGCAGCCAGCTTCGGGACGACGACTGGATTGCCTCCAACCACCGCGGCCACGGACACTTCCTCGCCAAAGGGGGCGATACCAAGCTTCTCATGGCGGAAGTGTATGGACGCAAGACCGGCATCTGCCAGGGACACGGCGGATCCATGCACGTCGCGGACTTCTCGAAGGGCATCATCGGTGCAAACGGCATTGTCGGTGCTGGAATCTCCATCACCACGGGCGCGGCGTGGGCGGCTCAGCTCGATGGCAACGGCGCCGTGGGGATCGCCTTCTTTGGCGACGGTGCAGCCAACCAAGGCGTACTGTGCGAGGCGTTGAACGTCTCGACCCTATGGAAACTCCCGGTGATTTTCGTCTGCGAGAACAATGGGTTCTCGGAGTTCTCTCCATCCTCGACCGTCACATCAGGCAGCATCGCCGATCGGGCGAAACCATATGGCGCGGCGCAGGAGACCATCGACGGCAACGACCTGATCGAGGTCTGGCAATGCGCCGCCAAGGCCATCAAGCGGGCCAGGAACGGAGAAGGCCCGACATTGATCGAGGCCCGCACCTATCGCCACAGCGGCCACGTCGTGGGGGAACATACCTTCCTCAGCGGCACCTACCGGTCAGAGGAAGAGGTCGAACAAAAAAAGGCCGATGACCCCATCCCCGCATTCGCTAGACGGATATTGGAAGCCGGGCAGGCCAGCCAGGCGGACCTCGACCGAATCGATGCGGAAATCACGGCGGAGGTGGCCGAAGCCGTCGCCTTCGCCGAGGAATCACCCTATCCGGACCCTGCCGATCAGGGCACCGGCTACATGTTCGCCTAAGGGGAGGCAAATCCATGGCAAAGAAACGCATGATCCAGGCCATCAACGAAGCACTCGACAGCGAGATGGCCAAGGATCCCAGGATCGTCCTGTTCGGAGAGGACGTGGAGATCAGCCTCTTCGGCGATACCGTCGGTCTCAAGGACAAGCACGGCGCGCATCGCGTGAGGAACATGCCCATCTCGGAGACGGTGATGAGCGGCATGGCGGTCGGCGCCGCGGCGGCAGGCTACAAGGTCGTCTGTCACATGATGTTTGGAAACTTCATGTATACCGGCTTCGACAGCATCGCCAATCAGGCCAGCAAACTCCGCTACATGACAGCCGGCCAGATCAGCCTGCCGATCGTTTATATGAGCGTCTTCGGGGGCGGCCGCTCCGCCGCGGCGCAGCACTCCGATGCCATGCATCCCATGTTCATGAACCTGGGCGGAATCAAGGTTGCGCTGCCGGCGACGCCCGCCGACGCAGCGGGTCTCCTCCGCGCCTCGATTCACGATCCCAACCCGGTGGTCTTCCTGCAGGCGGCCGGCCGGGGCGGCGAGTCCGGCGACGTGCCGGACGGTGAAGTGATCTTCGAGCTGGGCAAGGCCTCCACCGTGCACGAAGGGAACGATGTCACCATGGTTGCCATTGGGGCCATGGTTCGCCCCGCTCTTCGCGCCGCGAAACAACTTGCCGAGGACGGTATCGGCGTCGACCTCATAGATCCGCGCACGGTGGTCCCGCTGGACACGGATGCGATCATCTCATCGGTTCGCCGCACTGGCCGGCTGGTGGTGGTCGATGAAGCACGAGACTTGTGTTCGGCCGCGTCTCACGTGGCCGCGGTCTGTGCCGATCAGTGCTTTGAAGCGCTAAAGGCGCCAATCAAGCGGGTTACCGTTCCCGATGTGGCGATGCCGTATTCGCCGCCGCTGGAGAAAGCCTTGCTCCCGAACGAAAGCAGCATTTCGGCCACCGTGCGGGCTCTATTGGGCAAACCGGCCGGGGCGGAGGCATAAATCATGAAAGTCGCGCTGAAAATGCCGCGGATCGGCATGAACATGGAAGAAGGCACGTTGGTCGCTTGGCGTGTCCAGCCGGGAGAGGCGTTCAAGGAAGGCGATATCCTCTATGAGCTGGAGACGGAGAAGGTCACCAACGAATATGAAGCCCCGTGTGACGGAACGATGCTTGAACATCTCGTCGAGGAAGGCGCCGACGTGCCCGTCGGGGACAACGTTTGCCGGATCGACAAGGCGGATTGAGGTCTGGAGCACGCCCGGTCAACGGGGCACGACCGTGCCTCATGGACCGGATTCCCGCCGGAAACTCCGGGAACTCACAGAAGCATCATTAGCCGGACTTCGAGCTTGTCCGGGCCCAGGTTCTTGTTGTCCCTGCCAGCGGTTCAGCCGACCTTGTCAGGCTTCCCGCCACCCTGCGACAAGCATGAAGATTGCAGGAAGCACGAACAGGGTAAATGCGGTCGAGGCAACCAGGCCGCCAAGCATGCTGACGGCGAACGGTACGATGAACAGCAACTCGTCGCTTCGTTCATAAAGCAGCGGAGACAGGCCGAGAACGGTGGTGAGCGATGTCAGGAACACCGCGCGAAAGCGGTCGCGGGCCGCGCCGGATATTGCGGCAATGGCGGGCAGCATTTCGTCATCGCCCCGGAGCGTGCGGTAACGGTGCAGAAGGACCAGGCCGTCATTCACGATGACCCCGGACGCACCGACAATGCCGAATATCGATACCGCGGTAAGATGCCATCCAAGGATCCAATGGCCGAATATTGCCCCGGCAGCGGCAATCGGAATGCCGATGACGATTACGAACGGCTTCCAGTAGCTGCGAAGGAAGGACGCTATCAGGCCGTACATCGCGAGCAGCACGATCGGAACGACGACGGCAAGCGTCCGCAGCATTTCCCGTTCGTCCCGGGCGCCGGCATCGCGGGATATGACCAGGCCGGGATACTTGGCAACGAGCCCGGGAAGCGCTTCCTCGGAAATCTTTCGTCTTGCCTGGACCGGTGTGGTGACGGTTAGGTCCGCACGGGCATTTACAAGGGCAGCCGGCCGCCCGTCGATGCGGATCAGTTTGGCGGGTTCACGTTTTTCCGTCAGGATCGCGGCGGTCGACAGCGGAATTTCGTTCCCGCCCGGAATGTTGATCCGCTCACTGGAGAGTTCCCGCACGCTCCGTCTTCGTTCGGGCGGGTATCGAACCACGACCCTTATTTCGTCGCGGCCGCGCTGAATCCGCTGGACTTCCAGGCCCTGGAAACTCGCCCGCAGCTGCTTGCTGACCATCGCCGAGGTCAGCCCGGCAGCTTCCGCGACCGGGGTCAGTTCCGTATCGAAGTGCCGTTTGCCGGGCGACAGGCTGTCCGACAGTGCGTAGAGGCCCGGCATCTGATTCATGAAGGACTTCAGTTCCTTCGCCGCTTCGTTCAGGGTCTTCGGATCGTCGTGAACCAACGCATATGCGACCGAAGGCTTGCCCCGGACGCGGGCCGTATGGATGGCAGCTTCTTCCAGTTCCGGCGTCGGTCCGACGATCTGCCGCCAGGCGTGTTCAATTTCTTCAGGCGATGCCTGCCGGGTCGGCCGGTCATGCAGCCTGAGGGCGACCGTGGCCACATTGTCCTGAAGCGCGCGGTCCTGGCCCGTTCTCGATGCGCGGTTGTCGCTCAGTTCGCCAACCCTAACGCCGATCGACTTGATCGAGGTGCCTTCCAGCTGCTCGTTGATGAGTTGCGCCGCTGCCGCAAATCGCCACGCCGCGTCGGCACTTGCGCGAAAAGGGGCGCCGACCGGCAGGCGCAGATCCGCATGTATCGTCTTGCTGATGCTGGCGGATCGGTCGAAAACGACCACGTTGACGGCCTCGAACCGGACCAGGGCGAGGGCGGCGACAAAAAATGCCGCGGCAATGGCAAACGTCAGCGACATGTGGCGCACCGACCATGACACGCCTCGCACGACGACGGCATCCCGAACCCCATCAATCCACTCGCAAATCCGATCCTTGACGTTCCGCAACGGAGACAGGCTCCAGGGCCTGTCATGTGACAGGTGGGCAGGCAGGATGCAGAACGCCTCGATCAGTGAAATGACGAGCACGAACAACGCGACGTGGAAGAACACCTGGATGATCTGGTAGTTCTCCACCGTGACGAAGAGAAACGGCACGAATGCCAGAACCGTGGTTATCACTCCCACTGTCACCGGCGCCGCGACGGCACGTGCGCCTGAAACAGCCGCGTCAAATCCGCTTTTGCCGCTTTCCCGTTCTGTCGCAATGCTCTCGCCGACAACAAGCGCATCGTCGACAACGATGCCGATCAGGACGAACAACGCCAGCATGGTTCCCAGGTTCAATGTGAGGCCGGCAACATCGAAGAACAGGAGCGAACCGATAAAGGACAAGGGTATTCCAACGGTGATCCAGACCGCGACCCGCAGGTCAAAGACCAGGACAAGGCAGGCAAAGACCAGGATAATGCCGATGACAGCATTCTGAATGATGTCCGCGAACCTCTGGGCGAGCGGGGCCGCCGCATCGTTCCAGATGGAAACTTTCACCGCAGGTGGAGGCGTGTAACGCTCCAGCCAGTGCCTCACCACCTCCGCGGTTCTGGTGAAGGACTGCCCTTCGGCAACCTCGATCCGGAGAAAGACGGCTGGTACGCCGTCAACCTCCGACAGGATGTTGTTGCTGACGAAGCCATCTCGAACCTTCGCCACATCGCCGAGCCTGAGCTTTGTGCCGTCCTTCCGGGTGATTAGCGGAATGTTCTCGAATTCCTTCCCGTACTGTTTCTTGCTTTGCACGTTGAGCACGACATCGCCGGCATCCGTTTGCAGTTCACCGAACGAGAGGTTGAGGGATTCCCGCCGCACCGCCTTGGTCAGTTCGGCGATGGTGAGACTGTGACGGCGCAGCCCCTCCTCGTCGATCTCGATGGCGATTTCACGGTCCCGGGTGCCGCGAAACCGAATCTGGGACACCGAAGGCAGCGCCAGCAGTTCATTGAAGATGTTCTCGGCGGCAATCCGAAGGGCGTCTTCCGAGAGGATCTCCGATGACACCGCAATGGTCATGACCTCGTAGTGGAGCCTCTTGATCTCGAACCGTGGCCGCTCCGCGTTCGCCGGCGGAAAGTTCTCGATGCTGTCAACCGCATTGCTGACGTCGTCAAAGACCGTGTCGATGTCTGCAAACGTATCGAGTTCAACCTCGATTCTGCCCACCCCTTCCTTTGCCTCGCTGACCACGCGCGCCACGCCCTCGAGCCCGACGATGGCCTCCTCGACGCGGCGGTTGACATCCTCCTCCATTTCCCGGGGCGAAGCCTGCGGAGATTCGACCGTCACGACGACCTTGCGCAGGTCGATGGCCGGGAGAGGCCTGACAGCGAGATTCAAACTGACGATGATGCCGCCGAAGATCACGAAAATCATCAGCAGGTTGGCGGCGGTTGGATTTCCCGTGAAATAGGAGATTGGCCCTTTGTTCACGATATCCCCCTAATACTGTGGCAGGTCCAGGGCATGCTTCGAACTCGCGGATCGCGGCATTCTATCGCCCGGACGACACAGGCTCGGGAGAAACCCTTAGGCCCTCGCCGGCACCGGCAAGGACACCGACAACCACGCCTTCGCCGGGCTCGAACGCTTCGACGACCCACCCATCGCTCGAACGCCCGATCGTAGCGGGTTTCAGGGCTCTGAGGGCGCCGTCCCGAACAATCCAGACGCTGTCCTGCGCCCTCGCTGCCGCTTCGGGAAGCACGAAGACATCGCCGCGCGACGGCCCAAGGATCGTGACCTCAGCAAAGGTCCCGGGAACCGGCAGTTCGGTTCGCGGAATTTCGTCGGAAAACTTGAGAAACACTTGTGCGAGACGGCTCTCGAGGGCGACCACCGAAGAAATCCGTGCCACGGCGGCCTTGTATGTCCCGTTGACCGTACGCGCCCGCGCCGGCCTGCCAACCGCGGGTTCCAGTGAATCAAGATCCTCGACCCTGATTGGCACCCGCACCTGAAGCGCGTCGGGCCGGTACACGATTCCGAGAACGGACAGCTTTCCGACGGCGTCCGGCGGTCCGACCAGATCGCCAACCTCCAGTTCCGAGGACATCACGCGAACGTCAAAGGGAAGGCTGATTTCGGTGCGCTCCAGTTGCAGTTTCGCAAGGGCAAGTTTCGCCTCGGCCTGTCCGAGCCCGGCTTCCGCCTCGGCAATCACCGGACCGGCGTCGGGACCGGCGGTGCGCCGCGCCAGCCGCACCTGCGCCTCGGCCTTTGCAACCGCCATCTCCGCAGACTTGACCTCAAGCTCGTACTCGCGGGGATCGATCCGGACAAACACCTCGTTCGCCGGAATCCTCCCTCCGTTGATGAATTCGGACGACACCCAGACAACCCGGCCTTCGGCCTCGGAGACCACCGCCACCTTCCTGTCAAGTGTCACCGTCCCGGTGAGGTCGAACTCCAGAACATGTTCCGTCGGCGACGGAACAATCACCTGAACCGACGGCGCCGCGTCCGCAGGAGCGGATACCGGGCCCAACTCGGCCCGCTGCGGGGCCCTGGCCAGGTAAAGGGCGGCGGCGATGACAAGGATGATCAGGCCAGCCTGAGCGTAGCCACGCCATGGCCCCTTGCCAGACGGATTCTCCGGGTTCGTCGATTCTTGTGCCATGTGTCAGCCTGTCCGTGAGCGCCCATGTCCCGGCCGTTGCCGCAAGTTGCCGACCAAAATACTGTCACCGATACACGATTCCATGATGGCCAGTGTGGACCGTTTGCCCTGTTTGCCTGTCTCCGAAATCCAAACCTGACAAAATGTGTGCACGATTCTTCGTGCCACGT
Source organism: uncultured Rhodospirillaceae bacterium (assembly GCA_964620095.1). GTDB lineage: Bacteria > Pseudomonadota > Alphaproteobacteria > Rhodospirillales > UBA2165 > JAJDXO01. The sequence continues at coordinate 24,471 of CAZUGT010000038.1, forward strand.
CCAGTCCGGCGTGCGGGAATGCGGAAATGGCTTTGCGGAGGAGTTCGCGCTCCCGATCTCAAGTCCTTGCGGCCGGTATTCCCCGCGCACAGGAACCAGGCGGTGCAGTGCCGACAATCGGATTGACAATTCAAGCAATGTTCATTTTTTATTGGAAGCAGGCGTTCATGCGAATCCTGAGTTGCGTTCCCCTAGCGACCCAAATGAATCTTCCCGGTTGCCTGTTGCCGCCGATCGCTGCTTTCGGCCAACAGCCCTAGCGCAGCCTAGGCTCTGATCACTGGGTCTGCACATGGATCTGGCCGAGAGTCCCCAAATGCCCGACGGCGGCACCGCCATCACGGCCGCCTGGATGGGACGTGCGCTGGCCGCGGGCGGCGTCACGGGAAGAGTGGCTGTCGAGTCACTCGAGGCTGCCGAAATCGGCCACGGGGCAGGTTTTATGACGGCGACTCTTCGTTGCGAATTGACCTATGCGGACGGCGACGCAGGGCCGCGATCCGTGATCGCCAAGCTCCCAAGCGAGGAACCGAAGAATCTCAGGATGAGCAAAAGACTGTCGCTTCATCGGCGGGAGTGCGAATTTTATCGTCTCCTCGCCCATGATGCTCCAGTACATTCGCCAGCCATGCTGTATGGGGATTTTGAGCCCGGGAGCCATCGCTTTGTCCTGATCCTGGAGGACCTGCGTCATATGGAACCAGGAGACCAACTCGCGGGTGCCACTGCGGAACAAGCCAGGCGCGTGATCAGGGAGATCGCGCAACTGCATGGGCGTTACTGGAACAAGACCGATCAACCTCCCTTGTCCCGCATGTTCGTTGTGTCCGATCCAAGACGCCGGCCCGCCGTGCAGTTGTTCTATCTCGTCAATCTTGTGACCGCGCTCAGGAACTTCGGTCACGACTTTCCGGACGATTTGCGTGATCTGGCCGAAGTCTACGGGACCAGGATCGCCGACCACATGAAGGAACTCGCCGGCGAGGCCAGGACGTTCATTCACGGGGACCTGCGTCTTGACAACGTCTTTTTCGGTGCTGACGGCGATAGCAGGAGCGTCGCGCTGATCGACTGGCAGGTGAGCGGAATTTCCTGCGGCTTGTCGGACGTGGCGTCATTCCTCGCGGGAAGCGTCCCAACGGAGGTGCGCCGGGAAATTGAGCGCCCGGCGATCGAGGAATATGCCGAGATCGTGCGCGGCATGGGGGCCGCGGATGTGACCTTCGATTACTGCTGGCGGCTTTATCGCCATCACCTGCTGGTCAGGCTTCTTTATGCTGTAGGAATTTGTGGCGGACTGAGCATCACCGACGAACGAGGACGACGCCTCATCAAAGTCGGCCTGAATCGGCTGCTGTCGGCCATCAAGGATCTCGATGCCGCGGAGTGCCTGCCGGCACGGCGCCCGCTCTTCAGCCGTTCTGGGATGTTCCGGATGTTCTCGCGCGGCGTTTATGAGGTTCTCAAGCGCGTGCGATGATCTCTCGCCCTGCTCCTCGTCCGGTTTCTGTCACCGGCTTGTCCCGCTTTGCCGCAAATGCCGGATGCCGAGGGAGGCGGTGAAGTCCAGGTAGGGGGCAAATGCCTCGTCCACCATTTCCGGTGTGAGCCCGAATTCCTGCAGGTCGTAGCGGTGCCGTATCTCCGCCCTGCGTTTGCCCGCCTGCTTCAGTTGCCAGCTCAGCATGGACTTCATTGCCGTCTCCTCCAGGCTCCAGCCGAATCGCCCGTAGATATCGCGCACGAGCGCAAGCGGATCGCGCACCAGGTCCAGATAATCCACGTCCACCCAGCGCTCCTCCAGTTCCGGGTGATCCCGGCGAAACCGTACCGCCTTGTCGAGCATGCCGCTCATGAAGGCCAACTGCTCCGCGCCGAGATCGTGCTGCGGCCGTGGCTCGCTCGACATGGAGCGCACGCGATCCACAAGGCTGTTCCAGGAGCCCATGAATTGGGTGGGCTCGCGATGGGTCTGGATGAACAGCGCGTCGGGATAGGTTTCGATCAGGGCTTCGAGCTCCATGAGGTGGAAGGGCATCTTGAGCAGCCACTGTCCCTGGCGCCCGGAATGACGCTGGCGGCGCTGCCAGGTGAAATGTTGGAGAGTGCGGCGGTGGTAGGCGTAGGCATTTCGCGACCCGTTCTCATGCATCCACCGGCCGTATTCCGGTATGTGGAATCGAGCGACGGAGACCCATGCCGAAAAGGCCGCCCTGAAGATGGGGAAATCTTCCTCCGGTTCGTCGACATCGAAATGGTGAACGCCTTCCATTGCGTCGAGTATCAGGGATGCTTCGAGAATTCCCTGCATCCGCGCCCGGCGGGGGTCGTCGGGCGATCCCGCCACGGTGGCGTATTCGCCCGACCAGAGGACCGGCTCGGCGAGCTCGTAAAGCCGCAGTGTCCAGAATCGACTGTCACGCGACATCAACCGGTGCAGTAGGGTGGTGCCGCTGCGGTTGACGCCGACGATGAAGACCGGCCGCACGATCTCCTCGCCTCCGATCTCCGGGTGCTGTCCGCGTTCGCGGGCCAGCTCGGCGTTGTTGCGCAAGAACCGGCTCATCTCGAAGACAATGTCGCTGAGGTCGTCCTCCAGCAGTCCGGCGCCGGGCGTATTCATGGCCCCGACCAGCCGCCGCAAGGCTTCACGCATCCAAGGGGGACAAGCCGAGTCGAAAGAGACGCCTCGGTCCCGGGCGTAGCGCTCGCCCCGGCCAAGAAGGCGGTCGGCGTCCAGGCGGCTCCGTGCGATCGGGTAGGGCCATTCCTCCCGGTGCGCCATGATCCATTCCTTGGAGCGCCTGAGCTTGACCCACGTGCCCGGCCACTCGATCGGGTGCGGACAGTCCTCCCGGATGGCGCGGTCGCAGATGGGCAGCCTGCCCATCGGCTTGTTCTTGCTGAACCAGTACCTCCCCAAGTGATCGAACACGGCCCAGTAGCCGTGAAGCGGAGAGCTCTCGCCGCGTGCCTGGCAGGCGTGCTTGAACGACTCGTAGGGAACTTCGGGCCAATAGAATCCGAAGTCGGCGGGTTCCAGATCGTAGTGTTCCAGGTCCGGGTTGCAGCAATGGTAGATGGTGAAGCGCCGTTCGGGATTCAATGAAATGGCGGTACAGATCCCGCTCAGGGAATCGACCGCTTCGTTGCTGGAGCGAAACGTGAAATCCTCCGGCAGTGTCTCGCAGTCGGCCGCCGCGGCAAACGTCCGCACGCTCAGATCGTGCGCCGGGGTGTACCCCGAACTGGACAGGCTGATTTGCGGCAGCCGAAAGATCGCCAGCGGCATGCCGGCCTGCTGCGCGAACAGGAGAACCTGCTCGGATGTCAGCTTGCTCCACGGGTAGCCGAGCAAGCCGACGGGAAACGTCTTCTTCATGCTTGCGAGGTCCGGCTGCATCTGGTGGTCGATGAGGCGGTCCTTGAACTCATGCGCAAATGCGCAGAAATACTCGGGGAACACACCCATCGTGGAGGCGAAGAACAGGTGCTTGAAGCGGATGCGCAGGCACAGTTCGAGAACGTTGCGTAGGCTGAACGTATTGTTCTTGCGTATGTCGAGATAAGAGGACGTGAGATTGATGTCGGCGGCGAGATGGTAGACCGCGTCGATTCGCCGACACAGCAAGTCGAATTGCCCGGCGGCAAGGCCGAATCGCGGCTGGCAGATGTCGCCGGCCACGACGTTGATGCGCGCCTCGAAGGATTCATCCCAGATTTCGGCCTGCTGCAGGGCGTCGCGGATGCGCTTGCGCCCATGCTCGGCATCATCGGCCCGGACGATGCAGTGAACCACGAATTCGGTGTCCTGCCGCAGGAGATCGCACAGGAAGAAACGGCCGATGAAGCCGGTCGCCCCGGTCAGGAGCACCTCTCGGAACTCCGTTGGAGACACCGCATCTTCCGGCGTTCCGTCATCCAGCACCGAACGAACGAACCCGCGCAGGGAGTCGACGTCCTGCCGGCAGTGGGGTGGCAGCGCGCCGGTGAGCGGCGGAACCTCCACGGGCGTGTCCGTCACCTTCAACATGTCGTGCCTTTCGTCATGGATTGATACCCTGCGGCTCCCGGTTCCGCTCAGCCGGCGTGCGCCGGCCGGGCCGGGCCATCCATAGCGCTGCGAAACGATGCCAGGGCATGGTCGACCCCGTCGCCGTCGTATCGGAATTCCCCGGGAATCGACTCGTAGCGCGCCGTGGCACGCTTGAGCGCATCCTCCCTGCGGGACAGGACCTCATCGGCTTGCCGTCCGCCGCGCACAGCTTCCACGCCAAACCCATCCAGTTCCGCGGTCAGGAACTGCATGAACGACCGGATCGTGTTCTGTTGACGGGTGATCTTCTCGAAGTGGTAGCCCATGGCCGCCAGGCCCACCGCCATGGGCAGCATCCGCGGGTGGTCCTTGGAGACCTTGGCGATGTATTTCGTGAAGGCGGGGATCTGCCGGTCCGAAAGCCGGCCGCGCACACCCATCAGATCCGCAAAGACCGCGTTTTTGCTCTTCGGCTTGTAGAGGTGCGGGACGAACTTCAGGTTTTCAAGCAGGGTCAGGCAGCGCTCCAGGTAGTTCTCGAGAGCGGGATCGTAGAGGGTGGCGGTCACCCGCATGTATCCCTCGATCAGGGTCTCCCGGTCCATTTCCGTCTTGAAATTGAGCGTGGTGGCGCTGGTCCCGATCGGAACGTCAATGAGCCGGTTCTCGCGCTTGAGGCGCTCGTACATGTCCGTTCCCCGCAGTGCGGTCAGCAGGTAGATGGGCGCCACGGGAATGCCGGCCTCCCGAATAAACTCGATCTGGGCGTCGAACACGCCTTCGTCATCGCCGTCAAGGCCCAGGATGAATCCGCCCTGCACCTGCATCCCCTTTCCCTGAATCGTGCGAACCGCGGTGAAAAGGTAGTTGTCGTCCCGCTTGTTGACGTTCTGCGACTTCTTGGTCTTGAGCAGCGCCTTCGGGTTGGGTGTCTCGATTCCCAGGAACACGGTGTCGAAGCCGGCCTCGACCATGATGTCCATCAGTTCGTCCATGCGGGCGAGATTGACGCTCGCCTCGGTGGACAACGTGAACGGATGGCCCCTCTCCTTTTGCCAGGCGGCGATCTCCGGCAGCAGTTTCATCGCCTCGCGCTTGTTGCCGATGAAATTGTCGTCAACCAGGAAAACCGGGCCCCGCCACCCGAGCTCGTAGAGGGTATCGAATTCCCTGATGACCTGATCCGGCGACTTCGTCCGCGGAACCTGGCCATAGAGCTTGATGATGTCGCAAAACTCGCAGTCAAACGGGCAGCCCCGGGAGAATTGCACCCCCATGGAGTAGTAGCTGTCCATGTCGATGAGGTCGAAGCGCGGCGCCGGTGTCCGGGTCACGTCGGGTTTCCTCGGCTCCCTGTACATGGCTTTCGCCGCGCCGTCCGCCAGGTCGCGCAGGAATTCCGGAAAGATCTCCTCGGCTTCGTCCAGCACGAAATGCGACACGCCGTCGATCTCGTCGTGGAACGTGGTGGGATGCGGACCGCCCGCCACCACCGGAACCCCGGCCCGGTTGCACCGTTCGATGACGTCCTCGAGAGAGACTCGTTGAACGATCATCGTGGACGTGAACACCATGTCGGCCCATTCCAGGTCCGAGTCCTCCAGCGGAGCCACGTTCATGTCCACGACCCGGAGGTCGTACCCCGGCGGAAACATCGCGGCGATGGTGAGCAGTCCCAGGGGCGGGAAGGCCGATTTCACCCCCATGAGGTCCAGCGCGAAGTCGGAACCCCAATAGGTCGGGGGCTGCCGCGGATAGACAAGAAGGGCGTTCGTCATGGCGAAGATACCGTAACCGGAGCGTTGCCGCTTTGGCGAGGGAAATGATCTTCGATCGCGCTCGCGAAGGCCGAAGGCGTGCGTCGTGTTTCACGTGAAACATTCAAAGCGGCCTCCGGTTTGCCATCCGCTTCCGCCTCCGCCTGATCGTCGCCGTCGTCCTGCCTGCCGTGAATGATGTCGCGGGCGATCGACATGCATGAGGCCGTGGTCATCAGTTCGAGCGCGCTCATCTGGTAATTGAACTGTGTCTGGATGAAGGCCCCGAGCTCGGCGACGGAGATCGAGGTGAGCCCGAAGCTGGACAGGGGCTCCTCCACGCCGCCCTCGTCGTGCCCGCAGAGTTCGGCGACCTTGGCGGCAATCTGCGCCACCACGCTTTCGACCGTCCACTCGCTGCCCGCGCCGGCTTCGAAGCCGTCCTGGTTGTTCAGCATGCGGCCGACGCGCATGTAATCCGGGATCTCGACCGTCCATGCCGGCCGCCGGAACATGGCGGTGACCAGATGATCCCCGTCGGCCATGGAGCGCATCGCGAAGTCGAGATTGGCGATGGCGCAGTCGCTGCTTACCGGCGGCATGCCGGTGGCCCGCATCATGCGCAGCACAGGGAGGCTGCGCGACGCCATGCCGGCGTCGGCCACGGCGGCCAGGTTGAAGGCGAGGCATGGAAGACCCTGCCGATGCCGGACCACGGCCAGGCTGTCCAGAAACGCGTTGGCCGCGCTGTAGTTGACCTGACCGGGATTGCCGAACGTGGCAGCCGTGGACGAGAACAGGACAAAGTGATCCAGCGCCAGGCCGGCGGTGGCCCGGTGAAGATGCAGTGCGCCGTCGGCCTTGGGCGCGAAGACACCGGACATGGACTCTGGCGAGATGTCGTCGAAGAACCGGTCATCCAGAATGCCGGCAAGGTGGAAGACGCCTTTCAGCGGTCTTTTCAGTTGCGCGATGCAGTTCCGGACATCCTCCTCCACGGACACGTCGCCCGGGACGATGTCGAATTCGATCTCCAGGTCCGTATTGGCGAGAGAGCTCGAATCGCGGATCCAGTCGGCGGTTCGGCGGCGGGCGGGGTCGCGATCGAGAAGCGTGATATGGCGCGCGCCCGCAAACGCCAGATAAGGCAGCAGGCGCAGCCCGAATCCGCCCAGGCCGCCGGTCACCAGGTAGGTGGCATCCGGGTCGAGCAGCGGCCTCGCATCGGCGACCGTGAATTCGGAATCGCCCGTGCCGGACGGCGCCTTCAGGACCAGCTTCCCCTGATGCTGGCCGGTGGTCATCAGCCGAAGCGCCCTGGCATAGTCCCGGTACGGGAATTCGTTGACCGGTATGGCGGGCAGTTCGCCCTGACCGATGAGGTCCAGGCAGGCCTGGCAAAGTTCACGCGACAGCACCGGATCGTCGAGCATCAGCCGGTCGACGTCAATGGCGGCAAACCGAAGGTTCTTCCGCAACAGCCGCAGACCGAGCGCGTTGTCGGCATAGATGTCCACCTTTCCGATCTCGCAATGCCAGCCGCCGGGACGCAATGCCTGAAGGCAGAGTTCGATGTGACGGCCGGCAAGGGAGTTCAGCACCACGTCCACCCCTTCGCCCCCGGTTGCCGCCATCAATTCGTCATGCCAATCGAAGCTGTGCGAGTCGAACGCCCCTCGCACGCCCATCTCCTGCAATTGGTTCCGCTTGGCCTCGCTGCCGGCAGTGGCGTAGATCTCGGCCCCGGCTCGCTTGGCGAGTGCGATGGCCGCCTGTCCCACGCCGCCCAGGGCCGAGTGGATCAGGACCCGCTGGCCGGAGCGCAGCCGGGCGAGGTGGATCAGGGCATAGTACGCGGTGACGTAGACCGACAGGAACGATGCTGCCTCCTCCATGCTCAGGCGCCCGGGCTTCGCGAAGACCAGGTGTTCGTTGACCACGACACGGTTGGCGATGCAGCCGCCCTGTATGAAGGCGACCTCGTCGCCGGCGCTGCAATGGCGCACGTCCCGTCCCACCCGGCGCACCACCCCGCTCGCCTCCATGCCGACCTCGCGACCGAGCGCGGAGCGTTCATAGGCGAGCGCGGGCAGCAGCCCCAGCGTGACCATGACGTCCCGAAAATTGAGGGCCGCCGCCGCCACGTCGATCTCCACGTCGCGCGGTCCGAGCGCCGGAAGCCGGCAGGTCTTCATCTCCAGGCCGGAAATTTGACCTGCGTTGTCAAGGGTCAGACGGTATGGCGGCTCCGCGCCGGCCGGCACACGCACATGGCGTTCCCGGATGCTGACGAGCCTCGGCGCCCAAAGTCGCTGTTGCCGGATTGCCAGTTCGCGTTCGCGGAGGTCGCAGCGTGCGAGCCAGGCAAGCGTTTCCAGATCCCCGGCATCGCCCAAGTCAACCAGGCGAAAGTCGATCCCGGCTTCTTCGCCGATCTCGATGGCCATGCTCCGGACGGCCCCCCATAATGCGCTCCCCCGCGGATCCTCCACGTCATGGACCGCGCGGCGGGTTACCACGGTCAGTCGGCATCGGCTGCTCGCGTGTTCGATCCGGTAAGGGACCAGGGCCTGAACAAAGGCGATGAAGCGCGTTGCCGCCAGTTCCCCCGTCGGGTCCTCCGGGTCCGTGCCGCAAAAGAAGTCGATGGCCTGCAGATCGGCGGCGTGCGGCCATTCATCGAGCGAATGGTACCCGCCGGAGATCAGGACCTCTCCGGGAACGAAATGCACCCATTCGGGGGAATCGAGACAAGCCGCCCACTCGGACGCAACGCTGTCCGCCTCTCCCAGCACCCATCTGGGACCGGTGGGGGGACCGGTGGGTTCCGGCGCTCCGGAAGCATCGGCGAAGGATTGGGGCGCCTGCAGCAGTGTGGTTCGCCGGCCGGCGCGAACCGTGGTCCAGCCGGCTGCCGGTGAGATGATGTCGTCTTCCTGATGATGCACCAGCGCCAGACCGCCCGCCACCGTCAGCCGGTGCGCCAATGCCCAATCTTCCGGACCGTAGGCCGCCGCTTCGCGGTGCAGGAAGAGAAGTTCGGCGGCGCCCGCCCGCAGCAGACCCTTGTCCAGTGACGGGGGATCGGCAAGGTCGAGACACTCGAAACGCAGCGCCGCGTCGTGCGCATGGAATTCATCGTAGTGTTCCCTCGCCCGCTCCCGGGTGTCGCTGACGAGCCAGTACTCGGTCTGGGCGTCCCCGCGGCCGAGTTCGTCCAGGCATTCATTGAGGGCGGTCTCGTCGGATTCCAGGCCGCCAGCAATTTCAAGCACGCGGCAGGAGCGGGGCGTGCCCGATGAAGAACGCTGCATCGCCGCGATTAGTTCCGCCGGCCCGATCTCGCCAGATGGCAGCATTTCGGCCAGTGCCGGGCCATCGGGGATGAACTTCGGCTGCCAGGAGACCACGTGTTTGCTGTCCAGAACGTCGTTCCAGCGCGGATTGGAGGTGAAGTACGTGTACTTGCCGATGTAGGCGACCAGCTCACCGGTGTCGCCGTCGTAGAAGCCGATGCTGCCGCCGGAGCGCTCACCGAGGTGCACCGAGTACTGCCCCCGTTCATTCACGTCGAGCCAGTCCTCTGCGGGCTTGGTCACGTGACAGGTGATGCGCGGACCGCTCGGCGGCTTGAGAAAGGTGACGTTCTCGGCGCGGCGGGGCACCGCGAAAAGGTCGGCCCACTTGAGGAGATTGAACAGGAAAATCTGCAATCCTCCGTCGAACAGCGGGGGACACGAGACGTAGCCCTCGGCCTTGCCGGAGTCCCACAGGGCCTCATCCATTTCGATGTCGACGAGATAGGCCCGGGTGAGGGTGTCGACCAGCACCCGCCGGATGGTTTGGAAGTGGGGTCCATACTGGAACGTCTCGCTCAGAACGGCGTCGAGGCGTTCGTAGAAGTCGCGTTCGTCGGCGACGACCGAGGGTGCGAACCGGCTCCGGTCGAGGTCCGCCAACCGCATCGGCACCGGCACCGGATGGCCGGCATCCGTCCGCCGGACCTTGCCCCGGCAATGCAGCTCGCTCTTGGCATCGACATCATAGGGCCGGGACGAAATGGAAAAGGTGTAGGTGTCCGGCGAATTGGCAACCGGGTGGAGAGCGGTCTGCAGACGTACGGGAACCTTCGGGATGGGACAGGGCTGGAGAAATTCAAGCACTTCGATATGCACTGGAACTCCTTCGAGGGCTTCCAGGATCAACTCGATGTAGCCCGCCGCGGGCATGATCGCCGCGTGGTGGACGCGGTGATCCGTCATCCAGGGAAAGTCGCGTTCCGACAGCCGTGCCTCGAACAGCATGTCACCGGAGGCCACCTTGTGGCCAATCAGCGGACCGTGTGAGTATTGCCCTTGGCGGACGAACATCTCGTCATCGCACATGACATCCATCGTCGCCCGGTCGTCCCTGGGGTGCCCGGGCAGCAGATGCGCGATGGGCTCCGGGCGCGGATACTGCGCGGCGAAGTCCAGGGCCACGCCGGCCCGGAACAGGCCTCCCAAGGCTTCCCGGACGCCGAGACAAGCATCCGAATCCCGCATGAGCGTCGGGATGCAGGCCGGCACCGGATCGGCGGCCTCCAGGCACTGCGCAATCATGGGTTGCAGGGCGCCGTGCGGCGAGACCTCCAGAACCGCGCCCGGCTGCAGATCGCGCCGGACGGTTTCCATCGCCGCGGAGAACCGCACGGTCCGGCGGATGTTCGACCACCAGTATTCCGCGTCCAGCCGCTCCTCCCGCGCGCCGGTTACCGACGACACGAATGGCACCTCGGCCTTGAATTCGAGTCCGTTCAGGAACGACAGGTCTTTCAGCGCATCGTCCCGGAGCGGGTCCATGGCGCTCGAATGAAAGGCAATGTTTCCCGGCAGCAGCTGAAACTGCAGTTTGCGTTCGTCAAGTTCTTCCATGATCGGCTGCAGCGCCGCCTCATGGCCGCAAACTACGGTGCTGGCCGGCGAATTCTCGCAGGCTATCTCGACATTCGCGGCCGAGCCATTCCCGGATCGGGCGGATGCTTGCAAAGTCTCCAGCAGGTCCTCCACGCCGGGGCGGTCAAGGCCGACGGCAAGCATGCGTCCGGAGCCGGCGGTGCGCTGCTGGAGCCTGGCGCGATGAAACACCAGGCGGGTGGCGTCCGCCAGCGAGAGCGCCCCGCTCGCGTAGGCCGCCGCGACCTCTCCCGAACTGTGTCCGACCACGCAGTCGGGATGGACGCCCCAGGTCTTGAACCACTCCGCGAGGGCGCACTGCAGCATGAAGATCACGGGCTGGGCAAGCTGCACCTCGTCCAGTTCCTCCTGCGTCGCATTGAAGCACGCCTCGCGCAGGGAGACGTCCGAGTGCTCGCGCCAATGCTCCTCGATGGCGTCGACGACGCGGCGGAACACGGGATCGGCTTGGTAGAGATCACGCCCGCAGCCCGCCCACTGCGTGCCCTGTCCGGAGAACACCATGAGCAGCCGGGGCGCCTCCTCATCCACCGTAGCGACCGGCGAAGGGTCATCCACGAACCCGTCCAGCGCCTCGATCAGCGCCTCCCGGTTGGGCACGGCAAAGGCGGTGCGGGTCGCGAAGTGGGTGCGCCGCCGGCTGAGGTTGCCGGCCAGGGTATAGAGATCGGCTTCCCGTTCGCAGACCGCCCGCCGCAACTCCCGTGCACTCTCGCTCAGCGTGTCAGGCGTGCGTGCGGACAGCGGGACCATGAAACCGGACTCGGGCGCCAGCGGCACCGACCAGATGCGCGGTTCCTGCGGACGATATTCCCGTACCACGCAGTGCCCGTTCGCTCCTCCGAAGCCGAAGGAATTTATGCCGACCCTGACCGGGCGATCGGGGAAGGGCTCGCACGCCGTCTGCACCTGCATGGGGCAGCTCTCGAAGTCGATCTCCGGATTGGGCGCCAGGAAGTTCCGGGAGATCGGCGCAAACGTGCGCCGCTCCATCATCACGAGCACTTTCAAGAGGGCGCAGTGGAATGCCGCGGCTTCCATGTGCCCGACGTTGCTCTTCACGCTCGCCAGACGGAGCGGCTCGGCACGTTCAAAGCCGCTGAATGCCTCGGAGATCGCGTTCCCTTCGATGCGGTCGCCGACCACGGTGCCGGTCGCATGGGCTTCGATATAGTCGAAGTCCTTGGGCGACCGGTTCGCGCGTTTGCAGGCTTGGCGCATCAATTCGGCCTGCGCATGCCGTGTGGGCGCGGTGATGTAGCGTCCCTGCGCCAAGCCGCCGGTTCCGTCGGCGGCGCCGGCCGCGTTGACCGCGGTCCCCTCCACCACGGCGAATATGGGGTCGCCGTCCCGCTCGGCCGCTTCGAGCGGCTTGATCGCGAATGCGAAGGCCCCTTCGGCGCGCATGTACCCGTTCGCATCGGCATCGAACGAGTGGCATTTTCCATCGGGACTTATGACCCCCAAGGCGTTGAAGGAGGCGCTGAGCCTTGAAGTTCCCAGATAGTTCACGGATCCCACGATTGCCTGCTCGCAGTCGCCGCACATGAGCGCGTTGATCGCCGAGTGCAGCGCGGTCAGGCTTGCGGAGCACGCCGTGCAGTAGCTGATGGACGGCCCCATCAGGTTGAAGTGATAGGAAATACGGTTGGCCAGCATGGCCACGCTGAGGGACGTCACGTCGAAGGGGCCGGCGCCGTGCATCGGTCGCCAGTTCGCTATCGCCGGCACCTGGGCGCCGATGAAGACTCCGGTCTGGCTGTTGCGCAAGGCATGCAGGTCCCAGCCACCCCGCTCGAACGTCTCCCAGGCGCAGGTCAGCAGCATCCGCATCTGCGGGTCGGTCGACAGCATCTCGTTCTGGGACATGCCGAAGAGCGCGCGGTCGAAGAGCTTCTCGCCATCCTCGCGGATCAGTCCTTCCCACGGGCTGGCGAACCGGCTAGGACCCGAGTAGCCGCCAATCGGCCGGCAGCCCATGCCGTAGCGGTCGGTGACCGGCTCCTGGACGATTTCGCGTTCGCTGAGCAAGCGCCAGAAGTCGTCGTCGGTCCGGATGCCGCCCGGCATCCGGTAGCTGTAGCCTACGATGGCGACAGGCATCTGAGGCGCCGATTGATCCATGTTTTTTAGCGAATTCATGCGGTGGAACGGTTATACAGTATCACACGGAATACCCCAGGCAATGGCAACACGCCGGCGATTTCCCGCAACCGGGAGATAAACCGTGATCCAACATCCAGCGGGCCTACTTGAAGGCGACCGACGGCAGCCACGTCGCCACCTCGGGGAAGGAAAACACGATGCCCAGGCCGACGAGCTGCAGCAGCACGAACGGAATCACACCCCGGTATATGTCAGTCAGTTTTACCTCGGGCGGGCAGACGCCCTTTAGGTAGAACAGCGCGAAGCCCACCGGCGGCGTCAGGAACGAGGTTTGCAGGGTGACGGCCACCAGGATCACGAACCAGACCAATGTCGGTTCGTCGAGGACGCCGAAACCGGGTACGTCGAGCCCGATTGCGTTCACGATCGGCCGCATGAGCGGCAGGACGATCAGCGTAATCTCGATCCAGTCGAGCACGAAGCCGAGCAGGAACACGATGAACAGGATGAAGAAAATCGTCCCTTCCGGTCCCAGCCCCGTCGCGCCGATCAGTTCCTCGATCAACGCGTCGCCGCCCAGCTCCCGCAGGACATAGGAGAACACCGTGGCGCCGAGAAAAATAGCGAAAATGTATGCGGTGGTGCTGAACGTGGTCATGCAGACGTTGACCAATTTTCGCCACGAAAGGCGGCGATAGGCGACCGCCAGCAGCGTCGCCCCCAGGGCGCCGACGCCCGACGCCTCCGTCGGCGTCGTGATGCCGGCGAAGATGGAGCCGAGTACGGCGAGAATAAGCGCTACCGGAGGCAATACCGCAATGCTCATATCCTTGATCGCCGCCCAATCGGGCCGGCGCGCTCCATCGGGTACCGGCGCCGCATCCGGCCTTACGAGTCCCAAAAGGATAATGAACGCAAGATACAAGCCGCCGATGATCAGGCCCGGAAAAAATGCGCCCATGAACAGATCGCCCACCGAGAGCGCCATCTGATCGGCCATGATGACCAGCATAATAGACGGAGGAATGAGAATTCCGAGAGTTCCCGAAGCGGCGATCGTCCCGGTAGCGAGCGGTTTCGAATAGCCCTGCTGCACCATCGCAGGAAGAGATAGAACCCCGAGCAACACGACCGACGCGCCGATAATGCCGGTTGACGCGGCCAGGATGATGCCGATGGCCGTGACGGTGATGGCGAGACCACCCCGCACGGTACCGAACACGCGTTGCATGGAGTCCATCAGCCGCTGGGCGACGCCCGACTCGTCCAGCATCAACCCCATGAAGATAAACATCGGCAACGCCACCAGGACAGCATTCGACATGATGGCGTATATGCGGTTCACCACCGCGCCGAGAGTCAGGTAGTCGAGCCCGGTGAGAGTTTCCTCCAGTCCGGTCCAGGCCATCAAGCCGTTGTCGAACAGGAACGCGACCCCGCCGTACGCCATGCCGACCCCCGCCAGCACCCAGGCCACGGGAAAACCGGTGAACAGCAGCCCGATGAATGTCATGAACATGGCGACGACCAGCTTCTCTTCCGTCGTCTCGACCAACGCGCCGAGACCCGCGGTGACCACCGCCGTACCCAGGAAGAGGACAAGGATGATTCCGAGGCCCCGGCCCTTCTGCTCGCCCCTGCCGGTTGCGAGCGCATGCACATCATGGATGAGACGCGCCGCCGCGGCGATGGCGAGCAAAACGAAGCTCAAGGGAATAATGAACTTGAAGGCCCAACGGGCGGGAAGGCCGGTCGGGCTGTCGGAACGCTCGTTGACGCGGTACGACTCGGCGAAATAGTCGTAACCCTGGTCGATCATCAGGAAAAGGAAGGGAACCAGCAGTGCGAGGATACCGACAATCTCGATAATCCGCCTTGCATTGTCGCGAAGGTGCGCATGGATGACGTCGACCCGCACGTGGCTGCCCTTGACCATCGCATAGCTCAACCCGATCATGGTCGTCAGGCCATAGAAGTGCCATTGGATCTCATCGAGCTTGGGCAGGTTCTGGTTGAACAGGTAGCGCAGACCAACTTGAAGAATGATCGCAAGTATCAGCGCCACATTCGCCCACATCACCGTCTTGCCGATGATGTTCACAAAACGATCAAGAGTGTCGGCGAGCGGCGTGTGGTCCGTATCCTCCGTTTCGATCATCGGTTGGAGAGCATCTACCGGGCCAGGTGAACTGGTTTCGGTCCGTTCCGGCATCTGACGAGCGTCCCTTCTTGTCAATGTGATGTTCCCGCGGATTGGTGACAGGCAACATCCATGCTTTCCCCAGGTCACTATCGTGCAGGGAAAATTCGTCCGGAGGCGGGACCGATTTGTCGGTCAGCCGCCCCCGGACAAGGCTTTGGGACTCAGGTTAGTAGGTTATTAGCGCGGCAGGAAGCCGTGTTTCTTCCACACGGCGTAGCCCGCGCGGAATGTGCTGAGGTCCTTCCAGACCTTCGCGAAGAAGGCGTCTTTCTTGACTTCCTCTTCAACAACTTGTTTCCAGGTGTTCTCGAAGAGAGCCAGCATTTCGTCGGACCAGAATTTGATCTTCACGCCGTGTTTCTCGACGTTTTGCTTCATCGCCGCGAATTGTATGGCTTCCCCTTCGGCGAAGCTGTCCGCCATGGAGGCCTTGCACGCCGCCTCGACGATGGCTTGCTGTTGCTGAGACATACCCTTCCAGACGTCCTTGTTGACCAGCAGTTCGAACAGGGTCGACTGCTGATGCCAGCCGGGGAAGTAG
>CAZUGT010000039.1:0-32261 GCA_964620095.1 uncultured Rhodospirillaceae bacterium
CGGCGGCTATGATCGTCATATGACTGTAATGGGGCACCCGAGAACCGATGACCGACAAAGTAACCAAGACCGAAGAGGAATGGCGCAGCCAATTGACGCCGGAGCAGTATCAGGTGACGCGCCTGAAGGGAACCGAGCAGGCCTTCACCGGCATCTACGCGCATAGCAAGGAGCCGGGCATCTACCATTGCATCTGCTGCGATCAGCCTCTGTTCGATTCCGATGCCAAATATGATTCGGGCACGGGCTGGCCGAGCTTTTTCCAGCCGTTGACCGAGGGTGCGGTCGCCGAGGAACGGGACGTCAGCTACGGCATGATCCGGACCGAGGCGCTCTGCAGCCGCTGCGACGCCCATCTCGGCCATGTCTTTCCCGACGGCCCGGCGCCGACCGGCCTCCGGTACTGCATGAACTCCGCGTCGCTCAATCTGAAGCCCAGGGAATAGGCGATCCACCGCCGGCCTCATGGCTGACACCGGGCACCCCGAGGCTTCCGGCGCGGACGGAAAGCCGCGATTCACCAGCAACGTTCTCGGCTTTGCCGCCATGACCCTGGGCATGGGAGCGCTGGTCAGCGTCGACGGCTTCGTCAAACAGATCGGCAACGAACTGCACCCGGTCGAGATCGTTTTTTTCCGCAACTTCTTCGGACTGGTGGCGCTGGCCCCGCTCATGCTCCGCCGGGGGGCGCGTCTCTGGTATACCCGGAACCTCAAGCTCCATGCGGGCCGCGGCCTGATTCACGCGGCGGCCATGCTGTGCTGGTTCTGGGCGCTGCTGTTTGTCCCGTTGGCGGAGGCAACGGCGATTTCATTCATGCTGCCCATCTTCGCCACCCTGGGCGCCATTCTGTTTCTCGCCGAACCCAGCCGGGGCGGAAGATGGCTGGCCGTCGGCCTGGGATTCGCCGGCATGCTGATCATTATACGGCCGGGCTTCGAAGCCATCGGCATCGGCATGCTGCTGGTGGTCGCCTCCAGCATCGGCGCGGGCATCTCCAAGGTGATGACCAAGGTCTTGGTTCGTACGGACGATCCAACGACCATCGTTGCCTATTTGACGCTGTTCATCACCGTATTCAGCTTCATCCCGTCGTTGTTCGTGTGGCGCTGGCCGAGCATGGACGCGCTTTGGATGCTGGGGGTCGTCGGCGTGCTCGGCGTCGTCGGTCATGGTTTCATGACCTGGTCCTACCGCCTCGGCGACATCACGGCGGTGGAGCCCGCCTACTTCACCCGACTGATATGGGCGGCCCTGATCGGATTTTTCGTCTTTCGGGAAGTTCCCGGCATCTGGACCTGGGCGGGCGCGGCGGTAATCGTCGCCGGCGCCGTGTGGCTCATTCAGGTGGAAACCAGGGAGGCGCGAGCCAAAGCCCGCGCCTCCGGCGGTTCCAATTCCGCAACTAGCGGAGAGCGTTGAGGATTTCCTTGGTCCGCGTCATCGACGCTTCGTAGGCCGCCGCATCCCACGCCGGCGCCTGCCGCAACGTGTAGCCGTGTTTCACGTCCGGATAGAGATGAAGCTCCAGCAGGTCATTGCCGTCCGCCGCATCCTGAATCTGGTCCAGCACCTCCTGCGGCGCCGCGTGATCGTCGGTGCCGAAGTGGATGCTTACCGGCGCCTTGATACCGGCGATGTCATCGTACCAATCCTGCATGGCGGAACCGTGATAGGAGAACCCGGCATCGAGGCCCATTCGCGCCGTACCGATATACGCATAGGGTCCGCCATAGCAGAAACCGGCCACGGCCACCTTTCCATTGCACTCCGGGCGGGACTTCAGGTCGTTGGCCGCGTCCGCCACGTCTTCGATACCCTTTTCGATCAGGTCATAGCGCGGCTGGGCCCGTTCCCGCGCCCGCTCGTCGCCCAATTCCAAGGGGCCGGGCAAATCGGTGCGCCAGAAAAAGTCCGGCGCGGATACGGCATAACCGGCCTCGCCAAGCTCATCGCAAATCGCCTTGAGGCTCGGGCCGACCCCGAAAATGTCCGCCACCATGACGATCCCGGGCGCCGGGCCGCCATCGGGCGTGACCACGTAGGAATCGAATTCCCCGCCGCCGCTCGAGGTGAGCTTGATATCTGTTCCGGCCATGTGTCCCTCCCTGATCCGGTCAATCGGCTGAGGGCATTATGAAGCGGCGGGCGCGCCTGTCCATAGGGTCCGTATGGGGTTACGATTTCCGCGACAATCATCAAGGCAGCCCAATGATCACCATTTACGGACGCTCCTCCTCCATCAATGTGCAAAAAGCGGTCTGGACGGCCGCCGAGTTGGGTCTCGAGGTCGGCCGGGTCGACGCCGACGGGACCATCGGCAGCATCGATACGCCGGACTACCGGAAACTGAATCCCTTCGCCCTGGTCCCGACGCTGGTCGAAGACGGGCTCGTCCTCGGCCAATCTCTCGCCATTGTCCGTTACCTGGCCCGCAAATACGGTCTTGGAACCCTGTTGCCGTCGGACCCCGGCGCGGCCGCGCGGGCGGATGCCTGGATGGAGTGGGGGAACAGCGATTTCTGGGTGATGCAGCTCCGAGCCGTCTACTGGAATTACGCGCGGACGCCCGAGGAAAACCGCGATATGAACCTGGTGAACGCCAACTGGGAAGAGTGCGCCGGGCAGCTGCGGATCTTCGAGGCCGAACTGGCGGACAGACCATTCGTCATGGGAGATCTGCTGACCATCGCCGACATCCCCGCAGGCTGCGCCATCAGCCGTTACTTCCGCACGCCGCGGGATGATTTCCCGGACATTCCGAACATACGGGCCTGGTACGCCCGGCTCCGGGACCGCCCCGCCTACGCCGAATTGGTCGACGCACAGCCGTACTAGCGGCGGCTGGTTCTCCGGCGCCCGAAAGGCCCCGCGCCAAGTCTACGGCTGGTTATTCCTTTGGCGCCCAGAAAGCTATGGTGCGCATCTCGATGGATTGACGGGGCGGTGCGCCTTCCGGCGTCGTCGGGTCGACAAACGACGTGTGCGCCGTCCAGCGGGCTCGTCCATCGGTCTCTGATTCGTAGACCTTGAACACGACGGCCTCGTCCCGGGTCATTTTGGGGAAGTAAAACCACCGGTGATCCGAGTTGTGCTGGACCTGGTAGGTTTCCCCCACCCGGTTGGGATACCGGCGCTCGGCGGGGATGAGATCGGCTTCGTTCAGGCTCCGCGCATCGGCGATCGCCAGCGGATTGGCTTCGATGGGCTTGTTGATGGCCCGCCACACCTGAACGATGGCGAAACGGTGCCTGATCAGCTCCTCCGCCCGGCCGGGCATCAGATCCCGGACCCGCTGCGGCCCCGACCATTCCGTATAGTCGTTGTGCACCCGGAGAACCGGCTCGCGGATCAGCTTGGCCTCCTGTTCCTCCCGATCCCCCGTGCGCAGGGTGTGATCGAAGATATGAACCCAGTTGCAGCCGGTCCGTTCCTTGACCAACGCCTCGACCTCCGCGTAGTAGACGGATGTCAACTCATCGGCGTCGAAGAAGTCCTTCATTCGGGTCGGGTGGTCGACGAACTCGAAACCGTTGACATCGAGGTCGAACCGGTCACGGGCCGGCCGCCCGTTGGAGATTTTCATCTCATGTCCGGCAAACTCGCCCGTGTAGACCCGCTTGAGGTTGCCCTCTTCCATGGTCTCGTTGACCGGCTTGACACCGGTATCGACCGAATAGACGAGATCGGCGGTGATGGCACCGGCCTCGGCGGCCGCGGCGGACTGATCCATGGGTGCCCCCAAAGACATTGTTCTGTACCCCTAGGTTAACACTGTATCCGCTGGCACCGCCCCTGCAAGCATCCCAAAGGCACGGGCCGTTCCCCGGTCACGGCCGGTCAGGCGCCCTCTTCTTCATGCAATTCCCCGCCCCGGTGAAGCCGGAGCGCGATATCGGCGGTCTGGTACGCGGCCCGCTCGGTCGGTGAATGGGCGGCGAGGAAGCGCGCCACGGCGACCAATATGTGCCGGCCTTCATCGCCCGGCCCCCAGGCATCGAATTGGCGGATACCGGCTTCAAGGTTCTGATAGGCGTGGAAACCGGCATCCTCCCGCAGCAACGCGCGGGCCAGAACGACAATCAGCTTCTCCGGATCGTGACCGAGAAGCAGGTAGCGGGACGTCAGCCGCGCGGCGTCGCTGACCCGGGCCTGGCGGTCGAACGTCGCCAGCAGCCGATCGAGGAGCTCGTCGGCCGCCTCCGGCAAATCGTCGAGGGGGCGTCCATCCTCGCCGGGCATCCCCGCCGGCGGGATATTCAGGAACCGGGTGAGGTACAGGGCCATGGCGCCGGCAAAGACGCCGGCCGTCGCATCGGGATACGGATCGCCGGCTTCATCCAGACGCTTCAGGATTGCGTGCAGGGCATTGGCATGGGTGAAGACATGGTGCGCCGTGTCCCAGTCCGAAAACTCGTTCGCCGTCCCGAAACGGGCCAGACGAAGCGCGGCGGCATAGGCCAGCGCCTGGGCCAGATCGGCTGCCAGCGCCCCATCGCCCACGGCCCGTTCCAGCGCCGAGACGATCTCGTCCGGCTCATCGCCGAGCAGCCGCCCGGCCAATTCGGCCTGCGCCTTGTACGTATCTGCCCGGGCCGGGTCGGGAAGGCGGGCGCGCACTCTCTCCCACGCCGCATCCGCCAGGGCGACAAGGTCGACGGGATGCCGCCAGGAATCCGATTCTTCGCCGCCGCGCGCCCGGACCATCTGGTCGATGGCCGCGGGAAGGATCGCCGGGGCCTTGTCATGGCCCACCAGTTCAGCCGCTTCGAGGGCCTTGTTCACGAAGTCCAGGCTATGGCCGGTGTCCCCGTAATGCCGGTCGGTTGCCGCGGCCGCCAGGCCGTCGACGATCTTTCCCCATGGCTGAGAGGACGAAATCATGGTCTCCAGCGTCCGTTCGGCGGCGGTCCGGTGCCGGACGTCGGACCATTGGCGCAGCCAGCGTTTGAGGGTCTTGCCGTCCAGATCGGCATCGAGGAGCGGTCCGGAGGATTGATACGGCTCCTCTCCGGCGCAATCCGCCGCCACCCGGCGGACGCCGTGGAACAGCGCCAGAAACGCCTCGTCCTCCGGCAAGCGGTCGATGATGTTTCCGAGCGCCGTCAGGATGGTCATGCCGGTATCGAAACCGTCGCGATTGCGAACGCCGTAATCGGCTGCCGCGGCGATGATGTCCCGGGGGCTCGCGCCGGCATCCAGGCCGGCCAGGATCGCCTTGCCCATCACCAGCGAGATATTGTGGCTCATGCCATCGTGAAGGCGCTGAGCCCAACGGCCGGCGCCGCCCGCGGGTTGCACCCGGCTCGAAACCCAAACCTCGTCACCGTCCATCTTGACCTCGGCGGTGGGGACATCGTCGGCCCACAAATCGAAGGTACAGCCGCTGGACAGATCAAATCGGGCATGATGCCAGTGGCAGGTGAGAATGCCGTCTTCGACCGACCCCTGGTTCAGCGGAAAGCCCAAGTGCGGGCAACGGTTGTCGAGGGCGAACAAACGCTCGCCGTCATGTACCACCAGAATAGGCGTCGGTCCGCCCCGAACCAGGACCATACCCTTGGCCTTGATTTCCGAAAGGGACCCGGCATGAATGAAGTCGTCGACGGCTTTGTCCATGGCGGTCTGCCTCCAGCCGGTTGCGGTCGATCATTCCTCTAATATGGCTCGGCAAGCCTAGCACGCAATCGGCAAGCGGCGGATTCCTGTCATCTAGTAGTACCTAGTAGTACCGCACCCGAATGGTGATGCGCGCCCCATCACGCGGGACGTCGAATGCCGCCGCCTCGAAGGGGGGCGCGCTCAGCCGTACCGGAGCGTCCCTGGAAAAGCCGAACCCTTCCCGGGGCCATCCGATAAAGCTCTTGTTCATCCCCCCATCCCGGTTCTCGTCATGAAGCAAGGCCGCGGCGTAGCGGCCGGCGGGAATGTCCTTCATCGTCACGACGATGGATCCGGCGTTCGCGGGTTCGTCGAAACCCCTGAACCGCTTTCCTTCGGGGAATTCCTCGGGGTCGTTGTGCAAGGCAAGGCGAATGACGCCCCGGTCGTTGCGAATCTCGGTGACCTCGACAATCAGATCACCCGCCCGCGCGGGGAGCGCGGTCACGAGGACCGCCACAAGCACCAATAACGGAAATCTAGTGGACATCGCCGCCGCTTCCGGCGGCCAGCACCAAGGCCTCGGCGATGCGAAGCTCCGTCTCGGCAGCCGCTTTTCCGTCGCCGTCCGCCGAGCCCGCCGCCTCCTCGGCGGCGTCAAGCCGCCGGGAAGCCGCGCCGGCGTCGATTTCGTCGACCAATTGGGCCGCATCGGCGAGAACCGTGCAGCGCTCTGCATTGGCCTCGGCAAATCCGCCCTCGACGAATATCCGGGAGGTGACGGAGCCGTCCTGGTGCACCTCGACGACGCCCGGCCGGACGGTCGAGATCAACGGCGCGTGGCCCGGCAGCACGCCGAAATCGCCGGCGCCGCCCGGCACCACCACCATGTCGACCTCTTCGGACGCCACCAGGTTCAGCGGCGTCACGAGATCGAAAGCAACCTTGTCTGCGGCGGAATCAGCCATGATCGGTGTCCTTTCGGCTGCCCCTAGGCGGCCTCGGCGGCCATCTTTTGAGCCTTCGCGACGGCTTCTTCGATGGTGCCGACCATGTAGAAGGCGTTCTCCGGCAGGTGATCGTACTCGCCGGCGCAGATGGCCGCGAAGCCCTTGATGGTGTCGTCGAGATTGACGAAGACGCCCGGCGAGCCGGTGAACACTTCGGCGACATGGAACGGCTGCGACAGGAAGCGCTGGATTTTCCGCGCCCGGGCCACGGTGAGCTTGTCCTCTTCGGAAAGTTCGTCCATGCCGAGAATGGCGATGATGTCCTGCAGGGATTTATAGGTCTGCAGCACCCGCTGCACCTCGCGGGCGGTGGTGTAGTGCTCCTCGCCGACCACATCGGCGGTCAGCACCCGCGACGTGGAGTCGAGAGGATCCACCGCCGGGTAGATGCCGAGCTCGGCGATCTGACGCGACAACACCGTGGTCGCGTCCAGGTGGGCAAACGATGTCGCCGGGGCCGGATCGGTCAAATCGTCCGCTGGCACATAGATCGCCTGCACGGACGTGATGGAGCCCTTGGTGGTCGAGGTGATCCGCTCCTGCAGCGCGCCCATGTCGGTGGCCAGGGTCGGCTGATATCCCACGGCGGAAGGAATCCGGCCCAGCAGCGCCGACACCTCGGAGCCCGCCTGGGTGAACCGGAAGATGTTGTCGACGAAGAACAGCACGTCCTGGCCTTCCTGGTCGCGGAAGTACTCGGCAACCGTCAGGCCGGTCAGCCCGACCCGCGCCCTCGCGCCCGGCGGCTCGTTCATCTGGCCGTAGACCAGCGCCGCCTTGGAGCCCGCCCCATCGGTCTGAATAACCCCGGACTCGATCATCTCGTGATAGAGGTCGTTGCCCTCGCGGGTCCGTTCGCCGACACCGGCAAACACGGAATAGCCGCCGTGCGCCTTGGCGATGTTGTTGATGAGTTCCATGATGATCACGGTCTTGCCCACGCCGGCGCCGCCGAACAGGCCGACCTTGCCGCCCTTGGCGTATGGCGCGATCAAGTCGACGACCTTGATGCCGGTGATCAGAATTTCGGTCTCCGTCGACTGATCGACGAACTCGGGCGCCGGTTTGTGAATTGCCGAAGTGACCTTCGACTCGACGGGCCCGGCCTCGTCCACCGGCTCGCCGATAACGTTCAAAATCCGGCCCAGGGTTTCCGGCCCGACCGGCACTTCGATGGGCCCGCCGGTGTCGATGACCTCGGTTCCGCGAACCAGGCCGTCGGTGGTGTCCATGGCGATCGTGCGCACCTGGCCCTCGCCAAGGTGCTGCGCGACTTCAAGCACCAGGCGCCGGTCCAGTCCTTGAACTTCAAGGGAGTTCAGGATTTCCGGCATATCGCCGTCGAACTTGACGTCGACCACCGCACCCATGATTTGGGAGATTGCTCCGGCGTTATTCTGTGCCATCCTACTCGCTCCTCGGATTCGGCGCCGCCCTAGACGGCCTCGGCGCCGGAAATAATTTCAATCAACTCACTCGTAATCTTGGCCTGGCGCGTGCGATTGAACTGCAGCGACAGGGCGTCGATCATTTCTCCCGCGTTCCGGGTCGCATTGTCCATGGCGCTCATCCGGGCGCCATGTTCAGATGCATTGCTCTCCAAAAGCCCGTGCAGAATTTGCACCTCCAGGTTCTTGGGCAGCAAAACCTTCAAAATGACGTCGTCGTCCGGCTCGAACTCGGTCGCCGCCGGAATGACGCCGGATGCTGCCTCTTCCCCGCTCTCTTCTTCCTCGATGGAAACGGGAATCACCTGCTGGGGGGTGACGATCTGGGTCATCGCCGAAACGAACCGATTGTAGGTGACGGTGCAGACATCGAACTCACCGGCGTCGAACAGTTCGACGATCCTGGCGGTTACGTTCCGGGCGTCTTCCAAGGTCACCGCCGTCCGGCCGATGTCCTCGAACGTATCGACGATCCTGTCTCCGTGATCCCGGCGAAGCTGGTCGCGGGCCTTTCGGCCGACACACAGGACCTTGACAATCTTGCCGGCGGATTCCAGTTCGGCGATCTGCTGGCGTACC
This sequence comes from uncultured Rhodospirillaceae bacterium, assembly GCA_964620095.1. Lineage (GTDB taxonomy): Bacteria > Pseudomonadota > Alphaproteobacteria > Rhodospirillales > UBA2165 > JAJDXO01. The sequence goes on from CAZUGT010000039.1 coordinate 8,639, forward strand.
GAGCGGACGATATTCGCGTTGAAGCCGCCGCAGAGTCCGCGATCCGACGTCATGGCGACCAGCAGATGGACGTCATCCTTGCCTGTACCGGCCAGTAACGGCGGCGCGCCTTCCGTCGAACCCAGTCCCTCGACCATGCCCGCGATCATCCGCTCCATCCGTTCGGCAAACGGCCGCGCGGCTTCGGCGGCCTCCTGGGCGCGGCGCAGACGGCTGGCCGCCACCATCTTCATGGCGGAGGTGATCTTCTGCGTCGATTTGACGCTGTCGATCCGGGTCTTGAGCTCCTTGAGACCGGCCATCGGTTATCCGTTCAGCATTTCCGTCAGCGGCTCTTAAGAGAAGGATTTGGTGAAATCGTCGAGGAAGGTCTTGAGCTTTTCCCCGGTAGCTTCGGTGATTTCGCCATCGGTGCGGATCGCCACCAGAATATCGGCGCCCGACTCGCGGACCTCTTCCATCAGCGCCGCTTCGTAGCGGACCACGTCTCCAACCTCGATCCCGTCGAGATAGCCGTTCACACCGGCGTAGATGGCGACCACCTGTTCCTCCACCGGGTAGGGTACGAACTGGCCCTGCTTCAGGACTTCGGTCAGCCGCGAGCCGCGCGCCAACAGACGCTGGGTCGCCGGATCCAGATCGGACGCGAACTGGGAAAACGCCGCCATTTCCCGGTACTGAGCGAGTTCCAGCTTGATCGAGCCGGCAACCTGCTTCATGGCCTTCACCTGCGCGGCAGAGCCCACCCGGCTGACCGACAGACCGACATTCACCGCCGGGCGGATGCCCTGGTAGAACAACTCGGTCTCGAGGAAGATCTGCCCATCGGTAATGGAAATCACGTTCGTGGGGATGTAGGCCGAGACGTCGTTGGCCTGGGTTTCGATCACCGGCAGCGCGGTCAACGACCCGGCGCCGTTGTCATCGTTCATCTTCGCGGCTCGCTCCAATAGGCGGGAGTGCAGATAAAACACGTCACCGGGATAGGCCTCACGCCCCGGCGGACGGCGAAGCAGCAGGGACATTTGCCGGTAGGCGACCGCCTGCTTTGTCAAATCGTCGTAGAAGATGACCGCATGCATGCCGTTGTCGCGGAAATATTCCCCCATGGTGCAGCCCGTATAGGGGGCCAGGAAGAGCATCGGCGCCGGTTCGGACGCCGTGGCCGCGATGACGATGGAGTATTCGAGTGCGCCATAGTCCTCTAGAATCTTGACGAACTGCGCCACCGAAGACCGCTTCTGGCCGACGCTGACGTAAACGCAGAAAAGCTTCTCGGAATCATCCCTGGCGGCGTCGTTGACCTTCTTCTGATTGATGATGGTGTCGAGAATGATCGCCGTCTTGCCGGTCTGCCGGTCTCCGATCACCAGCTCCCGCTGGCCGCGGCCGATGGGGATCAGGCTGTCGATGGCCTTGATCCCGGTCTGCATGGGCTCGTGCACCGATTTCCGCGGAATGATACCGGGCGCCTTCACCTCGATCAGGCCGCGGTCGGCCGCGTTGATTGGGCCCTTGCCGTCGATCGGCTCCCCGAGACCGTTCACCACCCGGCCGAGCAGTTCCTTGCCCACCGGCACGTCGACGATTTCGCCGGTCCGCTTGACCGTGTCGCCTTCGCGGATGGTCCGGTCGTCGCCGAAGATCACGACACCCACATTGTCCTCTTCGAGGTTGAGGGTCATGCCCTTGATGCCGCCCGGGAATTCGACCATTTCACCGGCCTGCACCTTGTCGAGGCCGTAGACGCGGGCGATACCGTCACCCACCGACAGGACCTGACCGACCTCGGCGACCTCCGCTTCGGTGCCGAAGTTCTGAATTTGCTCCTTCAGGATCGCGGAGATTTCGGCCGCACGGATTTCCATTATCCAACCCCTCTCATGGCGAGTCGCAGCTGTTGCAGCTTGGTGTTAAGGGAACTGTCGACCATCCGGGAGCCCAATTTGACGACCAGGCCGCCCAGGACATCGGGATCGACTTTCTCGTTGACGCTGACCTCGCCGCCGACCGAGCGTTTGAGCGTCGCTTCCAGCGTCGCCAACTGCTTGTCGGACAGTTTGGCCGCCGAGGTCACCTCGGCCGTCATCTCGCCCCGGCGCCCGGCCAGAATGGCGAGGTATTGATCGATGATTTCAGGCAACGCGAACAGGCGCCGATTGCCGGCCAACACGCCGGCAAATTTGCGGGTCAATTCGCCCGCGCCGGCGGCCGTCAACAGGACGTTCATCGCCGCACCCTGTTCGTCCCGGGAAATCACCGGGGATCGAATCATCCGCGTCAGATCGGCGCTCCCCAGAATCATCCGGTCCAGGGATTTCAGGTCGTCCGCAACCTCGTCCAGGGCGCCCTCGGTGTCGGCAAGCTCGAACAGCGCGGTTGCATACCTTCCGGCGAGGCCGGTGGCGCCTGTGTTGTCCGTTGCCACGTGAGATGTTCCTCGGTTCTGGTTCCCCGGTGAGACGTCACCGATAACACAACGAATGTTGCGAGAAATTGCGCCTTTCGGCGGCACCGCGCCGCCCAAGGCGAGGGTTGTCTACCATACTGATTGAAGGGGTGCAAGACGACTCCCCCGGACCGGAACAGCCTGTAAATATTGTTTTTTTCCAATGAGTTATGGAATATCCGCGCCCTACATGAAACTGTAGGGATCGATGTCCAGTTGGACCCGGACTTTCTTGGGAATGGGCGTGGCCGAGAGCCAATTCCGGAGCGCCTTCTGAAGGTTTACCTCGCGGCTCGTCTTGACCAGAAACCGCCGCCGGTGACGGCCGCGAAGCAGCGCCATCGGCGCCGGGGCGGGCCCGAGCACCTGCACCCCGTCTTCCGACGGCGCGGTGCGGCGCAGCGCATGTGCCGCCCGGTCGACCTGGTAGGGGTCGGGGCTCGACAGAACGACGCCGGCGAGGCGTCCAAAGGGCGGCATCCCGGCGATCTCCCGGTCCTTGGCCTCGGCGGACAGAAACCCGTCCCGGTCCCCGGCGGCCAGCGATTTGATCACCGGGTGGTCGGGCATGAACGTCTGCAGCTCCACCCGGCCCGGCCGGTGTTCCCGTCCGGCGCGGCCCGCCACCTGATAGAGGAGCTGGTATGTCCGTTCCGCCGCCCGAAGATCGCCACCCGAGAGTCCGAGGTCGGAATCGACCACACCCACCAGTGTCAGGTGGGGAAAGTGATATCCCTTGGCGACAATCTGGGTGCCGATGACAATATCCACCTCGCGTTCTTCGATCAGCCGGACCAGTTCGGCCGCCTGGCCCGGACCATGGACGGTATCGGACGCCGCGATGACCACCCGCGCGTCCGGATATTGGGCCGCCACCTCCTCGGCCAGGCGTTCGACGCCCGGCCCGCAGGCCGCAAGCTTGTTTTCGGCTTCGCAGCTCGGGCAGGCGTTCGGCAAATCGGCGGCATAGCCGCAGTGATGACACTGGAGACGGTTCATCAGCCGGTGCTCCACCAGCCAGCTGGTGCAGTTCGGGCATTGCAGCCGATGGCCGCAGGCCCGGCACAGGGTCAGCGGCGCGTAACCCCGCCGGTTCAGGAACAGGAGCACCTGCTCCCCTTGGTCCAGGGTCTCGGTGATGGCCGAGCGCAGCGGCGACGACAGCCATTCGCCGGCCGGCGGGCTGTCGGCGCGCATGTCGACGACCTCCACATCCGGAAACTCGGCCCCGGCGTGGCGGTCCGGCAGATTGTGATGCCCGTACCGGCCCTGGCGGACATTCTCGACCGTCTCCAGCGACGGCGTCGCGGAGACCAGCACCACCGGCACTTCCTCCTCCCGTGCCCGGACGATGGCCATGTCGCGGGCGTTGTAGATCACGCCATCCTCCTGCTTGTAGGAAGCATCCTGCTCTTCATCGACGACGATGACGCCGAGTTCCGGATAGGGCAGGAACAACGCCGAGCGGGCGCCGACCACCGCGCGGGCTTCACCGGTCGCCACCGCCCGCCAATTGGCGCGGCGCTGAGCGGGAGTAAGGTCCGAATGCCATTCGGCGGGCTTGCAGCCGAACCGCTGCCGGAACCGGTCCATCCATTGCGCCGACAGGGCGATTTCCGGCAATAGAACCAGCGCCTGTTTGCCCGCTTCGAGGGCCGCCACCACGGCTTCCAGATACACCTCGGTCTTGCCGGCGCCCGGAATGCCCTCCAGCACGCTGACCCCGAACCGATGGGCCGCGGCAAGCTCCCGCAATGCGCCAGCCGCCGCGGCCTGCTCCGGCGACAGGGCCGGCCCCTCTGCCGACAGGTCGGGGGGCTGGAATCCGGCCGACGGCGCCAGGGACCGCTGTTCAAGTACGCCCGCCTCGGCGAGGCCCTTCACCACCGACGGGCCGCAGCCCGCTTCGCGGGCGAGGTCCGCCGCCGGCAGCGGCGGAAGTCCGCCTGCGGCCTCGATGACCCGCTTCCGGGCATCGGTCATCCGAATATCGGGCACGCTGTCGGCGAGGGCATAGGCGGTAACCGGTTTGGCCGGCAGAAGGCCGTCGGGAACGCTGAGCACCATCTTCAGCACACTGCCGACGTTGGACATGGTGTAGGCGGCGACCCATTCGACGAAACGCCGAAGCTCGGGTTTCAAGCCGGGAGCTTCAAATACGCCGATGACGTCCTTCAGCTTTTCCGCCGGGACATTTCCATCCCCCTCGTCCCAGACGACACCCGCCACCCGCCTGGGACCGAACGGCACGTCGACGATGTCCCCCAATTCGGCGCGCACACCGTCCGGCACCCGGTAGGTGAACGGCTCGTCGAACGGGAGCGGCAGGAGGACGCCCACCTGCCGGGAACGGGCGTCGCCTCTGGTTTGGATCGGCGGCATGGGCTACACTCTAGCGGCTGCGGCGGGCCGGGGAAATTGCCCCGCCCGCCGGATGGCCAAGCCCCCGGAAAACCGGGGGAATGCGCCCGAACGGGCGATGACAGGGTTGCCTCACCAGGGCGGACGATGCGAATCAAGCTTCAGTTCTCTGACTGAGGAGGCCTTCTCGATCCCATGAAGTTCTTTATCGACACAGCCGACATCGATGAAATTCGCGCCCTCGCCGAAACCGGAATGGTCGACGGCGTGACCACAAATCCCTCGCTGGTCGCAAAGACGGGCCGCAAATTCACCGATGTGGTTGCCGAGATTTGCGAGATCGTGCCCGGCCCCATCTCGGCGGAAGTGACCGCGACCGACGCCGAAACGATGATCGAAGAGGGCCGAAAGCTGGCGGCGATCGCGCCGAACGTCGCGGTGAAGGTCCCGCTTACCGAGGACGGGCTTCGTGCCTGCCGGGCGCTCAGCGATCAGGGAACCATGGTCAATGTGACGCTGTGCTTCTCGGCCGCTCAATCCATCCTGGCCGCCAAGGCCGGCGCCGCCTTCGTCTCTCCGTTCGTCGGACGGCTGGACGATATCGGCCAGTCGGGAATGGAGCTGATCGCCGACATCGTCGAGATCTACAACCGGTATGACGGCTTCACCACCGAGGTGCTGGTCGCCAGCATCCGAAACCCGATGCATGTGGTCGAGGCCGCCCGCATGGGCGCCCACGTGGCGACCATCCCGCCCAAAATCCTGTCGCAGCTCTTCAAGCACCCGCTCACCGACAAGGGGCTCGCGGCATTCCTGGATGATTGGGCCAAGACCGGGCAGAGCATTCTTGGCGATCAGGGGTAGCCGAAGATGAGCAGCGAACGGGACACCAAGCCGGGCAATGGACAGGGCGCGATCGCCGAGGCAAATCCACCAAGCGCCGAGGACGTCGCGGAATACCTCAAGGCAAACCCGGACTACCTGCATGAGCGGCCCGAACTATTGTCGGTCCTGTCGCCGCCCAGCCGCTGGACCGAAGCCGACGGCAGCGTCGTCGACATGCAAGCCTTCATGCTCGACCGGCTGAAGTCGGAATCCGAAAATCTGCGCCGAGCCGCCAATGAACTGGTGACCACGACCCGCTCCAACATGCTGGTCCAGACCCGTACCCACGCGGCGGTGCTGGGACTGTTGGCCTCGGACGGCTTTGAACGACTGGTACATGTGATTCGTTTCGATCTGCCGCTCCTGTTGGATGTGGATGCGGTCTCGCTGTGTTTCGAGTCCACCGACGGATCCGAGCCGCTATTCGCCACCGGCGATATCCGGCGCGTGCCGCCGGGCACCCTCGACCACCTGTTGGAGACCCCGGATACCGAAGCCATGCTGTTCGCCGACACGGGCGATGACGGTACGGTCTTCGGCGAGGCTGCCGGGCTCATTGCCTCGGCGGCCATCGCCCGCATTCGGCCGACCCGCACCCTGCCGCAGGGGTTGCTGGCCCTCGGCGGCCGTCACACCGGCACCTTCGATCCCGGCCAGGGAACCGAGCTGCTGACTTTCCTGGCCCGGGTCACCGAGCATTGCGTTCACCGATGGCTGCCCCGGAAGACCTAGAGTCCCGGGCCACCGACCCGCTTGAGACGATTGCCGCCGAACCGGCGGTCAAAACGGCGATCGCCGGCTGGCGCGAGTGGCTGCGGAGCGAGCGGCGCTGCTCGGCGCACACCTTGGCCGGATACGGCCGGGATCTGGCCAATTTCTTCCGCCACCTCTCGGATCATCTGGGATATCCGCCGGGATTGAGTGATCTGGAAGGACTGTCGGCGGCGGATTTTCGGGGCTATCTCGCCCAGCGGAGCAATCAGGGGCTGGCGCGGTCGTCGACGGCACGGTCCATGTCGACGCTGCGCAACTTTTTCCGTCATCTGGACCGGACCGGCGCCGTCACGAATGCCGCCATCAATTCCGTACGCACCCCGAAATTGCCGAAATCACTGCCGAAGCCATTGGGCGCGGCGGAGGCGCTGGAATCCCTCGACCGGGCCCGGCTGTTTCACGACGAGCCGTGGCTCGCCGCCCGCGACGTGGCGCTTTTCACCCTGCTCTACGGCTGCGGCCTCAGGATCGGCGAGGCCCTCGGCCTCGATGTGAGCGATGTTCCGGAAGGCGATGTGCTGACCGTTACCGGCAAGGGCAACAAGCAGCGCCTGGTCCCGGTCCTGCCGGTGATCATGGAGCGTATCCAAAGTTATCTGGACCTCTGTCCGTTCGGCCTCGGACCCGAGGACCCATTGTTCGTGGGCGCCCGGGGAAAGCGGCTCAACCCCGGTGTGGTCCAGCGGCAGATGCGGAAGGTTCGCGCCGATCTCGGCCTGCCCGAGACCGCGACGCCTCATGCCCTTCGCCATTCCTTCGCCACCCATCTGCTGGCCGATGGCGGCGATCTCAGGACCATTCAGGAGCTGCTCGGACACGCTTCCCTTTCGACCACCCAACGCTACACGGAGGTGGACCAGACGCGCCTGATGGAGGTCTACAAGGACGCGCATCCCCGCGCCCGTCACGACCCCAACTCGACGGATTGACCTCCATCAAGGTCCGAGGTTGGTTGCGTCAGCGCGCGTTCCATTCCACAACCGTCTGTCGTTGAAGCTTCATTGTGACGTGATATCGTCGCGATCGGATTCAAGAAAGGTCGGTTGCGATGCTCAAGCGGTATTGGACTCTCCTGTTGGCCTCGGCTGCCATCCTTATGCAGCCACTGACGGCCGAAGCCCGTCAGTGGCGTGCGACGCCCATGGCATTGGCTCAGGATTATGTGCATATCATCGATCAGCGGTCCCCCTTCGAGATCGTTATCGTCTACTGGCTGTCGCCCCAACTCATTCAGCAGGCACCGGCAAACGAACTTGCTCGGCAACTGCTGGCGAAGAACATGGTTGTCGGCGTCGTGCACGCTGATATTTCGCGGGGCGGCTCCTTCACCTTCCGCACCCCGGCGGCACCGACGGTGGATGTAGCCTTGCGTGGTCCGCAAACGAACTTGCCCGACAGCGAGATCGAGCCCGCTGCTTTGGGTGTGATTGAAGTCTTGCGGCAATCTCTTGGACGGGCACTGGGGCCAGCCGGCAAAGGGTTTCGGTGGTTCACGTTTGACGGAAGCAACGTCAACAGCTGCAAGGCCGGTGCGTTCGCGATCAAATATGCGAATGAAGCCTACACCTTCGAGACTCCAATCCCCGGTTGCGATCATCAGCGGGGGGCTGGAAACATACCGCCCGGCCGCTAGGCCCGCGTCCACTCCCAGGCGCGTTTTATCTCCGGTGAGCGATAAAGTTTCACCTCGGCATGCATCAGCGCGCCGGCGAACTTTGCGGCCAGATTCTCCCACCCGGAGCCGGTGATGATTGCCATCTTCTCGATGTCGGCCCAATGCCTGATGCCGAAGGCGAAGTCGTCCCACGCCGCGTGCCAATCCCAGCCGCCGAACTCCGTTAGGTCGACCAGGAAACGGACTTTGCCGTGACGGGCGATGATCGCCTCGATTTCGGGGACGGTTTCGATCAAGTCGGCGGCGGTCAGTTTGCCGATGACCTTGACGCCGATGACATTGCCCGAGGTCTCGGGGAGCAGAACGATCATCTGTCCCGATGAGCGGCTAGATGTGCAGCGCCCGGCCGCCGGCATCGAGGGCGGCTTCCTTGACCGCCTCGGGCAATCCCGGATGGCCGTGACAGGTGCGGGCGATGTCCTCGGCCGATCCGCCGAACTCCATGACCACGACGCATTCCTGGATGAGATCGCCCGCGGCGGGACCGAGAATATGGACGCCGAGGACCCGGTCGGTTTCCTTGTCGGCGAGGATTTTCACGAACCCGTCCGTGTCGCCCATGGCGCGCGCCCGCGCGTTGGCGGTGAACGGGAACTTGCCGACATTGTATTCGATACCGGCTTCCTTGAGCTGCTCCTCGGTCTTGCCGACCCCCGCCACCTCGGGCCAGGTGTAGACGATTCCCGGAATGGCGTCGTAATCGATATGGCCGGACTGACCGGCGATGATCTCGGCGACCGCCACCCCCTCATCCTCGGCCTTATGGGCCAGCATGGCGCCGCCGATGACATCGCCGATGGCGTAAACGCCCGGAACCTTGGTCTGGAAACGGGCGTCCACCGGAATGAAACCCTTGTCCAGTTCGATCCCCAACCCCTCCAGGCCCAGGCCGTCGGTGTAGGGACGCCGGCCGACGGCGACCAGCACCACCTCGGCTTTCACCTGCTCCGCATCGCCGCCGGCAACCGGCTCGACATCGAGCGTGACCGAGGTCTTGGATTTTTTGGCGCCGGTAACCCTGCTGGAGAGCTTCAAACCGATCTTTTGCTTCTTGAGGGTGCGCTGCATGTGCTTTGAGATCTCGGCGTCCATGCCGGGCAGCACGTGGTCGAGGAACTCGATGACGGTGACCTCCGCGCCCAGCCGGCTCCACACCGAACCCAGTTCCAGGCCGATGACCCCGGCACCGATCACCGCCATGGTCTTCGGGACCTTGGGCAATTCCAGGGCGCCGGTGGACGAAACAATCTGCTTTTCGTCGATGTCCACACCCGGAAGCGGCGTCACGTCGGACCCGGTGGCGATGATGACATTCCCGGCCCGGATTGTTTCGGCCTTGCCGTCCGCGCCGGTCACCGTCACCCGGCCGGCGGCCGGAATGGAGCCGGTGCCGAGAAGCCGGGTGATCTTGTTCTTTTTCATCAGGTAATCGACACCCTTGATGGTGTCGCCGACCACCGAATCCTTGTGGGTCATCATCGCCTTCAGATCGAGGTCCACCTTGGACGCCTTGACGCCCATGGCGGCGAACTCGTCGCGGGCGGCATGATACATGTGCGAGGTGTGAAGCAGCGACTTGGACGGGATGCAGCCGACATTCAGGCAGGTGCCGCCGAGGGTCTCCCGCTTCTCGACGATGGCGGTGCCGAGGCCCAGTTGGGCCGCGCGAATGGCGGCCACGTAACCGCCCGGTCCCGCGCCGATAACGACGACGTCGAAATTGTTGTCAGCCATTCTATTCCTCGCTCTCCCGGGCCCCGGCTACATGTCCAGCATGATGCGCTGCGGATCCTCGATACACTGTTTGATACGGACCAGGAATGAAACCGCCTCGCGGCCATCGATGATCCGGTGATCGTAGCTGAGCGCCAGATACATCATCGGCCGGACGACGATCTCGTCATCGATCACCACCGGACGCTTGGTGATGTTGTGCATCCCCAGGATGCCCGATTGGGGCGTATTGAGGATCGGCGTCGACAGCATGGAGCCGTAAATGCCGCCGTTGGAGATGGTGAAGGTCCCGCCGGTCATTTCGTCGAGCGCCAGCTTGCCGTCCCGTGCCCGGGCGCCGAAGTCGACGATGGCCCTCTCGATATCGGCGAACCCCATGGCGTCGGCATCCCGGATCACCGGCACCACGAGACCCTGCGGCGTGCCGACGGCGACGCCGATGTCGTAATGGTTCTTGTAGACCAGCTCGTCGCCATCGATCTCGGCATTCACCGCCGGAAACTCGCGCAAGGCAACAATTGCCGACTTGATGAAGAAACTCATGAATCCAAGCCGGACGCCGTGCCGCTTTTCGAAGATGTCCCGGTAGGTGGCGCGCGCCTCCATCACCGCGCCCATGTCCACCTCGTTGAAGGTCGTCAGCATGGCCGCCGTGTTCTGGGCTTCCTTCAGCCGGGAGGCGATGACCTTGCGGAGCTTGGACATGCGGACCCGCTCCTCGCGCGGACCCGCCGGCTTCGCCGGGATTTGAACACTGGGAGCCTCGGCGCTCGCCGGCGCAGATGCGGCTGCCGGGGCCTCATCAGAAGGCGCCGCCGCGCCGCCGGACTTCATGTAACTCAGTACGTCGCCCTTGGTCAGCCGGCCATCCTTGCCCGTCGCCGGGATGAGCGCCGGATCGAGCCCTTCGTCCTCGACGAGTTTTCGTACGGCGGGCGACAGGGCTGTCCCGCCCGCAGCCGGTGATGGGGCGGGCGCCGCGGGAGAGGCTTCGGCGGCAGGGGCGGCAGGAGCGGCGGCCGCCGTGCCGTCGCCGGTCATGACGACGCCCAAAACGGCGCCCACCTCGACCTCGGACCCGGCTTCCGCCGCAATGGCCGTCAGCGTGCCGGCGGCAGGCGCGTTCACCTCGACGGACACCTTGTCGGTTTCCAGCTCCACCAGCGGCTCGTCCGCGGCAACCGCGTCGCCGACCGATTTCAACCAGTTGCCGACGGTCGCCTCGGCGATGGATTCACCCAGCGCCGGCACGACGATCCGGACATCGTCCCCGCCGCCCGGTGCGGAAGGCGCAGGGGCTTCGGCCGGCGCCGTTTCGGCTGCCGGCACGGCTTTAGCGGACGCCGCCACGGTTCCGCCTTCCCCATCGATCCTTCCCAGCACCGCACCGACTTCCACGTCCGCGCCGACATCGGCGAGGATTTCCGTAAGGGTACCGGCGGCGGGCGCGTTGACTTCGACCGTCACCTTGTCCGTCTCCAGTTCCAGCAATGGCTCATCGGCGCTCACCGTATCGCCCACCGATTTGAGCCAGGTGGCAACCGTTGCTTCGGAGAGGGACTCGCCGAGAGTGGGTACCTTGATTTCCGTCGCCATAAGAACCTCGATCAGCCGATGGTAACCGGATTGGGACCCGCGTCGTCAACGCGCTGGAATGGCTGCCTCAAATCATCCGCCTCCCAGGTCAGGGCCTGTTCCACGAGCAGCGCCTGTTCCGAATTGTGGACCTTGAGAGAACCGGCGGCCGGAGAGGCCGATGCCGGCCGGCCGACGAAGATGGGCCGTTTCCCGGCCATCTTTCCGCCGACGCCCTTCATCACATACTCCATTCGGAAGTTGAGGAACGACCAGGCACCCATGTTGGCGGGCTCTTCCTGGCACCAGACCACATCGGCATTGGGATAGCGCCCGACCCGGCTAATCAGGGCGTCCCGCGGCCAGGGATAGAGCTGCTCGATGCGCAAAATCGCGATATCGCCGATCTCTTGCCCACGGCGCGCTTCCAACAGGTCGTAATAGACCTTGCCCGAGCACAGGATGACCCGTTTGACCTTCTCGTCCGGCACCAGTTCGTCCACCTCCCCAAGGGTGCGCCAGAACTGGGAATCAGGGCCGAATTCCTCGAGCCTGGAGACATTGAGCTTGTGCCGCAGCAGTGACTTGGGCGACATCACGACCAAGGGTTTCCGGAAGTTCCGGTGCATTTGACGGCGCAAGGCATGGAAGAAATTGGCCGGCGTGGTGATGTTCATCACCTGCATATTGTCTTCGGCGCAGAGCTGCAGGAATCGCTCCAGGCGGGCGGATGAGTGCTCCGGCCCTTGGCCCTCCATCCCGTGAGGCAGCAGCATGACCAGCCCGCAAAGCCGCAGCCACTTGGATTCGCCGGACGACAGGAACTGATCGAAGATCACCTGCGCCGTGTTGGCGAAATCGCCGAACTGGGCCTCCCAGATGGTCAGCGTGTTGGGATCCGCCAGCGCATAGCCGTACTCGAATCCTGCGACCGCGAACTCGGACAGCGGGCTGTCCATGACCTCAAACGCCGCCTGATCGGGGCTGAGTTCGCTCAACGGGTAGTACCGCTTTTCGTTCACCTGATCGACGATCGCCGCATGCCGGTGGGAGAAGGTTCCGCGGGCGGAGTCCTGCCCCGACAATCGAACCCGGCAGCCTTCCATCAATAGCGAGCCGTAGGCCAGCGCTTCGCCCATTGCCCAATCCAGCCCCTCGCCGGTTTCCATCATCGTCGCCTTGGCCTCGAGTTGGCGCAGCAGTTTGGAATTGACGTTGATGTCCTCGGGCACCCGGGCCAGCGACAGCCCGATCTCCCTGAGCCGGTCGAGTCCGACCCCGGTCGGCCCCTCCTTCATCTCTTCTTCGTCCCGATGAAGGTGGACCAGCCCGTCCCAGACCCCCTCCAACCAATCGGCCTTGTTGGTCTTATACGACGATGCGGCCTCGAATTCGGCATCAAGATGCGTCTTGAAGTCGCTCTCGATCTTGTCGGCCTCCTCAGCCGTCATCACGCCATCCTCGATCAGCGCCTCGCGGAAGATCTCCCGGGTCGGCGGGTGTCCGGCGATGGTCTGGTACATGATCGGCTGGGTGAACATGGGCTCGTCACCCTCGTTGTGCCCATGGCGCCGATAGCAGAACATGTCGATGACCACGTCCCGCTTGAACTCCTGGCGGAACTGCACCGCCAGGTCGGCGACTCGGCACACGGCGATTGGGTCATCACCGTTGACGTGGAAGATGGGCGCCTGGAGCCCCTTGGCGACATCCGTCGGATAAGGGGTCGAGCGGGACGCGGTGGGGTTGGTGGTGAAGCCAATCTGATTGTTGACGATGATGTGAATAGTGCCGCCGGTGCGGTAACCGCGGAGCTGCGACATATCGAGGGTTTCGGGGACAATCCCCTGTCCGGCGAATGACGCGTCACCGTGCAGCAGCAGACCCATGACCTGCTCCCGCGCCTCGTCATCGCGGATGGTCTGCTTGGCGCGCACCTTGCCGACAACCACCGGATTGACGCACTCCAGATGCGACGGATTGGCGGTCAATGACAGGTGCACCGTGCCGTCGGCGAACTCCCGGTCGGCGGACGCGCCCAAGTGGTATTTCACGTCACCGGAGCCCTGGACGTCTTCGGGATGCGCCGAGTTGCCCTGAAACTCCGAGAAGATTGCCACATGGGGCTTGCCGAGGGTCCGCGCCAGCACGTTGAGACGGCCCCGGTGGGGCATCCCGATGACCACTTCCTTGATCCCCGCCCGGGCGGCGGTCCGCAGCATGCGTTCGATGCACGGGATCATGCTTTCCCCGCCATCGAGACCGAAGCGCTTGGTTCCGGTGTGTTTTACCTGAAGGTAGTTCTCGAAGCCCTCCGCCTCGACAATGTCCCTGTAGATGTTCTTTTTTTGGTCATCGGAGTAATTCCCGCGGTAGTCGACGCCCTCGACGTTCTCCTGGATCCAGGCTCGCTGCTCGATTTCCTGCATGTGCATGTACTCGACGCCGATGGACGAGCAGTAGCTCTGCCGCAAAATCTCCAATACTTCGCTGAGCGTGGCGCGCTTCTTGCCGCAGAGCGGCGTCGTCGTGTCGAGATAAATCGTCCGGTCCAGGTCTTCGTCGGTGAATCCGTAGTGCTTGTAGTCCAGCTCCTTCAGATAGCCGGCGCCTTGAAGACCCAAGGGGTCGAATGACGCGGCCAGATGACCCCGCACCCTGAATGAGCGGATGAGAATGCGAATGCGGACCGAATCCCGGGCCGCGTCCTCGGCATCCCCTGAAAGGGCGGCAGCAGGAGCCTCGTCTTCCTTTTTCGCGGCGGCGCCGTTCCCATCGGCCTCTTCGAGCGCCGGAAGCGGCGGGGCCCAACTGGCGCCCGCGACCTCTCCCCGGACAGCCGCCGGATCATCGGCCATCTCGGCGAACAGCGCCTGCCAGCCGGCATCCACGGACGACGGGTCATCCAGGTAGTTCTCGTACAACCGGGCAATGAACGCCCCGTTGGCGCCGGTGAAAATTGAATCCGTTTGGTTCGCCATGGTCCCGCCTATTTCCGCGCGCCGGACCGCGTTGGGGCGCGTTATCCGTTCATCGCCTTTGCCATGGTTTCGCCGAGAGCCGCCGGAGAATCCGATACCTCGATCCCCGCGCTCTTCATGGCCTCGATCTTGTCGCCCGCGCCGCCCTTGCCGCCCGAGATGATCGCGCCTGCGTGACCCATCCGCCGGCCGGGTGGCGCCGTGACGCCGGCGATAAAGCCGACCAGGGGTTTCCTGGATTTTGACCGTTTGTAGAACTCGGCCGCATCTTCCTCGGCCGAACCGCCGATCTCGCCGATCATCACGATGCCCTCGGTCTCGTCGTCGGCGAGGAACATTTCCAGACACTCGATAAAGCTGGTGCCATTCACCGGGTCGCCGCCGATGCCGATGCACGTGGTCTGGCCCAGACCCGCCGCACTGGTCTGTGCAACCGCTTCGTAGGTGAGCGTGCCCGAGCGCGACACGATGCCGATATTGCCTCGCTGATGAATGTGACCCGGCATGATGCCGATCTTGCATTCGCCCGGCGTGATCACGCCGGGACAGTTGGGTCCGACCAGCCTGGTCCCGGAACTGTTGAGGACCCGTTTGACCTTGACCATGTCGAGCACGGGAATGCCTTCGGTGATGCACACCACCAGCTCGATCTCCGCGTTGACCGCCTCGAGGATGGCCTCGGCGGCAAACGGCGGCGGGACATAGATCACCGACGCGTTGGCCCCGGTGGCATCGACCGCATCCTGCACCGTATCGAAGACCGGCAGGTCGAGATGGGTCATGCCGCCCTTGCCGGGCGTCACGCCGCCCACCATCCGGGTGCCGTAGGCAATGGCCTGTTCCGAGTGGAAGGTTCCCTGCGAGCCGGTAAAGCCCTGACAGATAACCTTGGTGTCCTTGCCGACCAGAACGGCCATCAGTCCGCCTCCCGCACGGCTTCGACAATTTTCTCCGCCGCATCCGCGAGGTCGTCCGCCGAGATGATGGGCAGCCCGGATTGGGCCATGATCTGTTTGCCCAGATCGACGTTGGTGCCTTCCAGGCGAACCACCAGGGGAACGCCCAGAGACACCTCGCGGGCCGCCGCGACCACGCCCTCGGCGATGACGTCGCAACGCATGATGCCGCCGAAGATATTGACCAGAATGCCTTCCACATTGCTGTCCGACAGGATCAGCTTGAAGGCGGTGGTCACGCGCTCCTTGGTCGCGCCGCCGCCAACGTCGAGGAAATTGGCCGGCTCGCCGCCGTGGAGCTTGATGATGTCCATCGTCGCCATGGCGAGGCCCGCGCCGTTGACCATGCACCCGATGGAACCGTCGAGCTTGATGTAATTGAGGTCGTGACGCTCGGCCTCCAGCTCCGCCGGATCCTGCTCGTCCTCGTCCCGCATCTCCTCGACATCCTTGTGCCGGTAAAGCGCGTTGTCGTCGAAATTCATCTTGGCGTCCAAGGCGACGACTTCGCCGCCCTTGGTGACCACGAGCGGGTTGACCTCAACCATGCTGGCGTCGAGATCGACGAACGCCTTGTACATGGACATCAGGAAGGTTACCGCGGCTTTCACCTGGTCGCCTTCGAGGCCGAGCCCGAACGCCACCTGGCGGGCGTTGTAGCTCTGCATGCCGACGGCGGGATCGATGGACACGGTCCGGATCTTCTCCGGGGCCGAGGCGGCGACCTCTTCGATGTCCATGCCGCCCTCCGTCGAGGCAATGACGGTCACGCGGGAGGTTTCCCGATCGACCAGCAGGGAGAGATACAGCTCCCGGTCGATATCGCAGCCGTCCTCGATATACACCCGCTTCACCTCCTTGCCGGCGGGGCCGGTCTGGTGGGTGACCAGGGTCGCGCCGAGCATCTGGTTGGCGTTGTCCTTCACGTCCTCGACGGATTTGACCACCCGGACGCCGCCGCCGTCGCCCGCGGACGACTCCCCGAACTTGCCCTTGCCCCGGCCGCCGGCGTGAATTTGCGATTTCACGACCCAGACGGGGCCGCCCAGGTCCTTTGCGACCGCTTCGGCTTCGGCCGGCGTATAGGCGACACCGCCCCTCAGCACCGCCACCCCGTACTGGGAGAGCAGCTGCTTGGCTTGATACTCGTGAATGTTCATTGAGAGTTCCGATCCGGGACCCGATGAGGCGGGTCCTTGTTCTCCGCTAGGTTCCCTACTTGCGTTTCCGCCGCGCCGTCTTCTTCGCCGGTGCTTTCCCGGCGGCCGGCTTCCCGGCCGCGGCCTTGCGTTCGTCCGCCTTGATCTTGGCGAGAATCTTGTCGGCGTCGGCAACCGTCTTTTTTACCGCCCGCACCGACGCGTTGAAGGCCTTCTTTTCCGCCGGGTCCAGCTTGATTTCGACGACGCGCTCGACACCCTTGGCGCCGATAACGACGGGAACGCCGACATAGAGGCCGCGAATGCCGTACTCGCCTCGAAGGTAGGCCGCGCAGGGCAGGACGCGCTTCTTGTCCTTGAGGTAGCTCTCGGCCATGGCAATCGCCGAAGAGGCCGGGGCATAGAACGCCGAACCGGTCTTCAGCAAATTGACGATTTCGCCGCCGCCGTTGCGGGTCCGGTCGACGATCTCGTCCAGGCGTTTCCGGGAAATCCACTTCATTTTGACCAAGTCGGTCAACGGAATGCCCGCAACCGTGGAATAGCGTGTCAGCGGCACCATGCTGTCGCCGTGGCCGCCAAGGACGAACGCCGTCACGTCCTCGACCGAGACGTTCATTTCGTCGGCGAGAAAATAACGGAACCGCGCGGAGTCGAGTACGCCCGCCATGCCGACGACCTTGTTGGTCGGCAGGCCGCAGGCATCGCGCAATACGCCGACCATGACATCCAGCGGATTGGTGATGCAGATCACGAAGGCATCGGGGCAGTACTTCTTGATCCCGGCGCCGACCTGGCGCATGACATTGGTGTTGATGCCGATCAGATCGTCGCGGCTCATGCCGGGCTTGCGGGGCACGCCGGCGGTAACGATCACCACATCGGCGCCGCGGATGCCGGCATAGGAATTGGTGCCGGCCAATTTGGCGTCGAAACCCTCCACCGGAGAGCTTTCGGCGAGATCAAGCGCCTTGCCTTGCGGGATGCCTTTTACGATGTCGAAAAGAACGACATCGCCCAACTCCTTGAGGCCCGCCAAATGCGCCAGCGTGCCGCCAATATTGCCCGCGCCGACCAGCGCGATCTTATGTCTCGCCATCAAATTTCCTCTTACCCCGGTTTGAATCGGGCAACCCCTGTCTCCGTCTTCCAAAGGCCGCCTAATGCTAGGAATTCCGCCGGTGGTAGCGCAATTTATGGACCCGTGCAAGTCCGCACCAGGCGGACCGTGCTGCGTCCTGTCAATGCTGGTTACAAGTGGATTCCCGGGCGCCGTATTTCAATTGGCGCGCCGCGTCAGTCCGGCTGGTGGGGCAGGCTCATATACTCTTCCGACTGCATTTCGATCAGCCGGGAGACCAGGCGTTCGAACTCGAATTTCCCCTCGCCCTCGGGGTAAAGCCCGGCCGGCGGCGCGGCGGCGGAACACACGAGGTTGACCTTGGCCTCGTAGAACGCGTCGATCAGGATGACGAATCGCCGCGCCGCATCGCGCATCGCCGGCGTCAGCAGGGGAATGTCGTCGACGACAAAGGTATGATAACGCGCCGCGATGGCCAGATAGTCCGCGGGGCCCAGGGGCTTGTCGCAAAGGTCTCCGAAATCCGCCCGGCCGACGCCGTCGACCGCCATTGGAATTTCGATCGTCCGGCCCTTCACCTCGATATGCTCCGTCTCCGGCGGACGGCCGTCGGTGAGTTGATCGAAGTAGTCGTCGAGGGTCGCCCGGCCACCGTCGTCGAGCGGCGTGTGGTAAACGTTCATCGCCTTCAGCCGGCGCAGGCGATAATCGATGGGACTGCTTAGCTCCAGTACATCCAATCGCTCGCTGATCATCTCGATAAAGGGAACGAATTTGTTGCGCTGCAGGCCGTCCTTGTAGAGGTCTTGCGGCGGCCGGTTGGACGTGGCAACCACAACGACGTCGCGGGCAAACAGGTTTTCGAACAACCGCCCCAGGATCATCGCGTCGACGATGTTGGCGACCTGGAATTCATCGAAACAAAGCAGCCACGCCTCGTCCGCGATTTCCTTGGCGACATCCGGGATCGGGTCGCCGCCCTCGCCGCCGGAACGCTCGCGGAAGGCGTTCATCCTTGCGTGCACGTCCTGGAGAAAGGAGTGGAAATGGGTGCGGCGCTTTTTTTCCACCAAGGCGGCGCCGAAGAACATGTCCATGAGCATGGACTTGCCGCGGCCCACGCCGCCATAGATGTAGAGGCCCTGAACCGGTTCGGCCCGCCGGCGGGTCAGCCCGAACCGCTCCTTCCAGCCGGCGTGCCCGGCGCTCGGCGTATAGCCGGCCAGCGCCCGGTGGAGGCTTTGCAGCTTTTCGGCCAACAGCGCCTGCGCCGAATCCGGAGAGAGTTCGCCCGCGGCGACCCGGTCACGGTAGTCGAACAACGGACCCGCGTGAATGACGGCCTGCTCTTGCATGGGCGGTTCATTAGGCGGCGAAGCGCCGTCTGTAAAGCGCCAGGCACCAGGAAACGGCTGCCCGGCCCTCGGCTCCGGCAAAAAATCAATAGCGATCCGGTCGCCAAGGTGACGGAAAAGAATTCCGGAAACCGTTCGCGCCGTTAACGGCGTTCGACCATCTTCTGCTTGATCCTGGCGATCGCCTTGCCCGGGTTGAGATTCTTCGGGCAGGTGTTCGTGCAGTTCATGATGGTATGGCACCGATAGAGCCGGAACGGGTCCTCCAGCGCATCCAACCGTTCGCCGGTGTATTCGTCGCGGGAATCGGCAATCCAGCGATAGGCCTGCAGCAACGTCGCCGGACCCAAATAGCGATCCGAATTCCACCAATAGCTGGGGCAGCCCGTCGAGCATGAGAAGCACAACACGCATTCCCAAAGACCGTCCAGCTCTTCCCGCTCTTCGGGACTTTGGAGACGTTCCTTACCCGGGGCCGCCGGCGTGTCGGCCTGCAGCCAGGGCTTGATGGAGGCGTACTGGGCGTACGCGTTGGTGAGGTCGGGAACCAGGTCCTTGACCACCATCATGTGCGGGAGCGGATAGACCGCGATATCGCCCCTGAAGTCGTCGATCGCATTGATGCATGCCAGCGTGTTGGTGCCGCCCACGTTCATCGCGCAGGAGCCGCATACCCCTTCCCGGCACGAACGGCGAAAGGTCAGTGTCGAATCGATCTCGTTCTTTATCTTGATCAATGCGTCCAGAACCATCGGACCGCAGGCATCCAGGTCGATCTCGTAGGTATCCATCCGGGGATTTTCGTTCCTGTCCGGATCGTAGCGGTAGACCTTGAACTTCTTGACCCGCGCCGCGCCCGCGGGCGCCGGGAAGGTCTTGCCCTCGACGACTTTCGAATTTGCGGGAAGTGAAAACTCTGCCATTTCTCGTTTCCTTGACCTCGGTCCTGCCGGCTCAATAGACCCGTGCTTCCGGCGGGATGTATTCGACCTCGTCGGTGAGCGTATAGTCGTGTACCGGCCGGTAGGACAATTCGGTCCCCCAGTTCTCATCGACCTTGGCAAGCGAGTGCTTCATCCAGACCTCGTCATCCCGGTCGGGGAAGTCCTCATGGGCGTGGGCGCCGCGCGATTCCCGGCGGTTCTTCGCGGATTCCACCGTCGCCACCGCCGAGACCATCAGATTGTCCAGTTCCAGCGCCTCCACGAGGTCGGAGTTCCAGATCATCGAGGTGTCATTGAGCTTCAAATCTCCGATGCTCTTCGCCGTCTCCTGGAGCGACGAGGCGCCATTGGCAAGGGTCTCCGTCGTCCTGAACACGGCGGCGTCGGTCTGCATGATCCGCTGCATCTCCAGCCGGATTTCGGACGTGAGACGGGAACCATCGGCGGTGCGGGTTTTCTCCAGCCGCTCGATGGCCATCGCGCCGGCATCGGCCGGCAGCGGCTTCAGGGAAGCGCCCTTCTCGACGGTTTCGGCGGCCCGGATCGCCGCGGCGCGTCCAAAAACCACAAGATCGAGCAAGGAGTTGGTCCCCAGGCGATTGGCGCCGTGCACACTGACGCACGCCGCCTCGCCGATCGCCATCAGTCCCGGGCAGACCGCATCCGGATCGCCAGCGGTCGGGCGAATTACCTCGCCATGATGGTTGGTGGGCACGCCGCCCATGTTGTAGTGGACCGTCGGCAGCACCGGGATCGGTTCCTTGGTGGCGTCGACGCCGGCAAAAATCTTGGCGGATTCGGTGATCCCGGGCAGACGGGCGTGCAGCACATCGGTCCCGAGATGCTCCAGGTGCAGGAAGATGTGATCGCTCTCCGGGCCGACGCCGCGGCCCTCTCGAATCTCGATGGTCATCGCGCGGCTGACCACGTCCCGGGACGCCAGATCCTTGGAGGTCGGCGCATAGCGCTCCATGAACGCCTCGCCCTCCGAGTTGGTGAGATAACCGCCTTCGCCCCGGGCCCCCTCGGTGATCAGGACACCGGCGCCATAAACGCCGGTCGGGTGGAACTGCACGAATTCCATGTCCTGCAGCGGGATACCGGCGCGGGCCGCCATGCCGTTGCCGTCCCCTGTGCAGGTGTGCGCCGAGGTGCAGGAAAAATAGCTTCGGCCATATCCGCCGGTCGCGAGGACGGTTTGTTGCGCCGCGAAGCGATGGAGCGTCCCATCGGCCAAATTCCAGGCCATCACACCCCGACAGGCGCCTTCTTCGTCCATGATCAAATCGATGGCGAAGTATTCGACGAAGAACTCGGCTTCATGCTTCAGGGATTGCTGATACAGCGTGTGGAGAATCGCATGACCGGTCCGGTCGGCGGCCGCGGCGGCGCGCTCCACGGGAGCTTCCCCGTAGTTTCGCATATGCCCGCCGAAGGGCCGCTGATAGATTTTGCCGTCTTCGGTGCGGGAGAACGGCACCCCATAGTGCTCGAGTTCGTAAACCGCCGGCATCGCCTCGCGGCACATGTACTCGATGGCATCCTGGTCACCCAGCCAGTCGGCGCCCTTGACCGTGTCGTACATATGCCATTTCCAGTCGTCTTCCCCCATATTGCCGAGCGCCGCACCGACACCGCCCTGAGCGGCGACCGTGTGACTGCGCGTGGGGAAGACCTTGGTGATGCAGGCGGTCTTCAGCCCCGCGGCCGTCATACCAAGGGCAGCGCGCAGGCCCGCGCCGCCGGCGCCGACGACGATGACGTCATGCTGGTGATCGATTATTTCGTAGGCAGCCATCGGCCGTCAGCCTCCAAGGGCGACGCGCAGGAGCGCGATGATGCAGGATACGCCTAGAACTACGGCGATGAACTTGTTCAGTACCAACACGACGGTCTTCGAGCGTTCATTGTGGAGGTAATCTTCGAACACCACCTGCATGCCAAGCTGCATGTGGTGAAACAGGACGCCGACCAACAGGACCATGAGGACCAGGTTGTAGGGCACGGTCAGCCAGGCCCTGAATTCGCCGAGGTCCGCGCCGGCCAGGGTAACCGCCGCGAAAACGAACCAAATTCCCAACGGCACCAAGGCAACCGCGGTCAACCGCTGCGCCCACCAATGGCCGGTGCCTTCCTTGGCCGAGCCGAGTCCCCGGACCCGCGCCAGATCGGTTTGCAGACTCATCTATCCCGCCCCCCCGGCCGTGTTCCAAACAACCGCCCAGGTGATCGCCGTCAGTACGGCCGCGCCGACAACCACCGTCCAGCCCGAGGCACGAACCTGGCTCAACTCGAAGCCCATTCCCGCATCCCAAAACAGGTGACGGATGCCGTTGAGCAGATGGTAGAACAGCGCGAACGTCCATCCCGCCAGCAGGACAACGCCAACCCATGTTCCGAGAACCGCCTGGGCGCGCGCAAACGCGTCCGCCCCATATCCGGCGGCATTCAGCCAATAGGCGAAAACAATGGCGCCGACCGCCAGTCCCACACCGGTGATTCGGTGGAGAATGGAGAGAACCGAAGTGATTTGCCAGCGATAGACTTGAAGATGGGGTGAGAGCGGACGGTTATCCGTAGCCATGGAGGGTGCCCTGATATGCTGCGCATTCCGCCTGGGACGGCGGAAAATTTGGTTTAGACTCTCGCCCCGGGCAAGTCAACGCGCCTCCCGGAGCCGATCTAGGCCGCTTGCCGGCGAAAGTTCAGCGAATGCAATGGCGCCCCCTCAAATCGTCGGCGGCGCTTGTTGCGCCAAAAAAATGACAATCGCGCGCTGCCGGCGCAAGCCGATCAGCCGAAGGTAAGGCGTTGAAAGAAAATACTTTTAGTTTTCTGTGTGAGCAGGCCTGTGGATAAATTGTGAACGATTTGTGCAAATACAGCCAAATTATACACAGAAAATTTCAAGAATTGGTCTGGTTTTTATTGAAAGTTTCATTTGATGTTCGCAGAATACTTCTTGTACGCGATAGCGTTTCCGTCGCGATCCGTGGTGCGGCTGTCGGGCCTTCGGGCCGGAGGGCGGCGCCCCAAACGGCCTCCGGGCCGGGCGGACGTTGGGGCTTTCGGCCTTCGGGCCGGGACTCCCGGCGAGGATTGCGAGACCGGACTCAAACGATGCCTCGGTATCGGTTGAGGTTCGGGCTGGTGGACGGAGGCCGCGTGCGGCGGGGCCGCCCTGGCGGCCCAGCCGGTGCCGAAAGGCGCAGGATCGGATGCCGACCGCCGCGAGGCGGACCGGGGTCGGGTCCAGCGACATTCAGCAAGGGTGCCGCCGCGGACGACGTCCACCGGTGGTTCGTCATGTCGAGAGATGGGACGGGCACGTGCGGGTCAGGGTTCTTGCCCTCGCAAGGAACGTTGACCGCCGGGAATGTCGGAGGCGGCCTGCCGTCGATGTCGGTTCCCGGGACGCGGGTGTCCAGCCGATTTCGAGGCCCGGCGAGCCGAGGGGAAGGCGGAAAACGGGTGCCGGCGACGGCGTCCGCATGAGGCCGGACCCGGCTGCAGCGACCGTATCGATCTCTCTCCCAAGGGTAAATCGATGGTCAACGCAGATGGAGTGGAAGGGCGTTATCGTGTGCGTGGAGCCTGGCCGGCTCTACGAGGCGTCAGGAGTGCCGCCTGCGCGGTGCGCTACATAAGGATCCCAGGCCTTGTGTACCTGACGCCTCTTTCTTATCCGATTCG
>CAZUGT010000040.1:0-4075 GCA_964620095.1 uncultured Rhodospirillaceae bacterium
CAAGCTGGCGGCGCCGGAGAAGACCTGCATCAACTTCATGGGCGACAGCGCCATCGGCATGGTCGGCATGGACATCGAGACCGCCGCGCGGAACGACATCGCCACCATGACGGTGGTGTTCAACAACGGCATGATGGCGGCTGAACGCCCGGTCCTCAAAGTCTCCGACGAGAAGTACGGCACCATGGCCGTCGGCGGCAATTACGCGGAGCTTGGGCGGGCGCTCGGGGCGACGGCCTTCAGGGTCGAACAGCCTGATGATATCGTTCCGGTGCTGAAGGACGCATTGGCGGCCAACAAGGACGGCGCGACGGTCCTGACGGAGTTCGTGACCAAGGAAAACCAGGAGTTTTCCCGTTACTGACGGGTTCGGTATGGACGATCAGAGCAGCCTCCCCTTCACGTCGCCCGGCCGCGACCGGTATTTCGAGGATTACGAACAAGGCGCGGTTCATGTCCTCGGTACGGTGACGGCGGATGAAGACGAGATGCTCGCCTTCGCAAGACTTTACGATCCGCAAGACATCCACATCAGTCCGGAAAAGGCCGCGAAGGGCCCCTTCGGCGCCATCATCGCCAGCGGCTGGTACACCTCGGGCCTGATGATGCGGCTCTTTGCCCGGCACTATCTTTCCAACGTTTCCAGCCTGTCCTCTCCGGGCCTCACGGATTTGAAATGGCCCGCCCCGGTCTATGCCGGCGACGAGTTGACGGTCCAGGTCACCATCGAGAGCGCCCGGCGATCCAAGTCGGACCCGTCCCGGGGGATCGTTCAATCGGCCGTCGAGGTGACGAACCAGGACGGCGCCGTCGTCATGACCGTCACCGGCGTGAACTTCATCGCATGCCGGACCCCGTGATGCGCCGCCGTTTCGGCCGGGACGATTGCATGGTATATCGACTCGAAAGGGAGAGATGGCGCACCATGTCGCCGAAACCCCGGACGGAGGCCATGACATGACCGGCAATCTGCCCATCATCGCTCTCACCACCGGCGACCCGGCCGGCATCGGCCCGGAGATTTGTTTGAAGGCCGCGACGGCGCCCGAGGTCCGCAAGGTGTGCCGGCCCGTGCTGTTCGGGGATTTGAGCGCCATCCAGGCCCACATAGACGGCGGCGGCCTCGACTGCACGATCACCGGCTATGACCATGTGGACAGCGTCGATTGGGCTGCCGAGGCGGTGCCCGTCGTCGCGCTCGATCATTTCGGCAACCGGCCGGTGGCGCTCGGCGAAATCAGCGCCGACAACGGCCGGGCCCAGTTCGACAGCGGCGTGCAGGCCGTCAGGGCGGCGCTCGCCGGGAAGGCCGCGGCCGTGGTCGCGGCGCCGAATACCAAGTCCTCCATCAACCTCGCCGGCATCGAGTACGAGGGATACGCGTCGCTGCTCTCGCAGGAGTTCGGCACGCCGCCGGAGGACATCTTCCTGATGCTGTCCTTCGGCAAGACCAATATCGCCCACTGCACCCTGCACACCAGCGTCCGAAAGGCGCTGGAGCTGATTACGCGCCCACGGGTCGAGGCGGTGATCCGCGCCGTTCACGACACCCTCGTCGCGACGGGAAATGCCGATCCGTCGATCATGGTTTCCGGCGTCAATCCGCACGCCAGCGAAGGCGGCCTGATGGGGGACGAAGAGGCCGAGACCATCATCCCCGCCATCGAACACCTCCGGGCCGCGGGCATCCGCATCGAAGGCCCGGCGCCCGCCGACCTGATGCTTCAGCGCGAAGACGTGGATGCGTTCGTGATGATGCTTCACGACCAGGGGCACGTTCCCGCGAAACTGCTGGCGCGGCACGGTTCCGCGGGCGTCATCATCGGAACCCCGATCCGGTTCTCTTCCGTCGGCCACGGGACGGCGCTGGATATCGCCGGACAAGGCAAGGCCAACCCCGCCGCGATGATCGAGGCGGTCAAGTGGATGACCGGCTCGGCCTAGGGCTTTGGTTATGCTCTCCCCAAATCGAAATTAAGGAACAGGACGCAGCCTCATGCCGTTGGATCAAGACACCAGAACCCAACTGATCAATACGCTGGAGCGCTTCGTTCGCGAGCGGCTCATCCCCCTCGAGGCGCAGGTCGAGGAAGAGGACGCGGTGCCCGAGGATGTGCTGGAGGAAATGAAGGCCATGGGCCTGTTCGGCCTGTCGCTGCCGGAGGAGTATGGCGGCCTCGGTCTCGGCATGGTCGATGACGCCCTGGTCAACCTGATCTTCGGGAGGGCCACGCCTCCCTTCTCCACAGCCTTCGGGACCAACATCGGGATCGGCGCCCAGGGCATCGCCATGGACGGCACCGAGGAACAGAAACGGAAATACCTGCCCGGCATCGCCTCCGGCGAGGTCATTGCGTCGTTTGCGCTCACCGAGCCCGGTTCCGGATCCGATGCCGGTTCGCTGAAGACCTCGGCGCGCCGGGACGGGGACGACTACATCCTGAACGGCACCAAACGCTTCATCACCCACGCGCCCCACGCCGGCGTCTTCACCGTGATGGCCCGCACGGACCCCGACACGCCGGGGGCCGCCGGCGTCTCCGCCTTCATCGTCGAACGGGACTCCCCCGGCCTCAGCGTCGGCAGGCCCGATGTCAAAATGGGCCAAAGGGGCACCCACACCGCCGACGTCATTTTCGAGGATTGCCGGGTGCCCGCCGCCAACCGCATCGGCGAGGAAGGCCAGGGCTTCAAGACCGCCATGAAGGTCCTCGACCGGGGCCGGCTTCGGATCGCCGGCATGTCCGTCGGCGCCGCCGAACGGCTGATCGAGGAAAGCGTCAACTACGCCAAGGAACGGGAGCAGTTCGGCCGCCCCATCGCGGATTTCCAGCTTGTCCAGGCCATGCTCGCCGACAGCCGGGCCGAGGCATACGCCGCGCGCTGCATGCTGATGGATGCGGCGCAGCGCCGGGACGACGGCCAGGTGATTACCCTGGAAGCGGCGTGCGCCAAGATGTATTGCTCGGAAATGGTCGGCCGGGTGGCGGACCGGGCGGTGCAGATCTTCGGCGGCGCCGGCTACATTGCCGAATACCCCATCGAGCGCTTCTATCGCGGCGTACGGCTGTTCCGCATCTACGAGGGCACCACCCAGATCCAGCAGGTGATCATCGCCCGCGAGATGTTGAAGGACTAAGCGGCCGGGATCGCGGCGCTGCCGCTCGGGGTGGTCAAACGCCTGTCGATGCCGCTTAATGGGATATATGGAGCGTGCTCCGAAATCCGTACCAGGGGAACCGAGATGGCCGAAATTCTTCAACAGGACACCGACGGCGACGTCGTCACCTTCACGATCGACAATGCCGGCGACGGCAACCGGCTTTCGGACGAGGTGGTCGTCGACCTGACCCGCCGCGTCAACGAGGTCTCGGGCGATGCCCGCGCGATCGTCTTCCGGACCGCCGGCGATGATTTCTGTCTCGGGCGCGCGACCATGGGACGAGGCGGCCGCGGCGGCCCGCCGCCCGAAGCCCTCGACATGAAGGGCGGCTTCGACGTGGTCTTCGATGCCTATGCGGCGTTCCGGGACTCGCCGGCGCCCGTGGTCTGCGTGGTGCAGGGCGGCGCCTACGGGCTCGGCTGCGCGCTGGCGGCCCTCGGCGACATCACCATCGCATCGGACAAGGCCGACTTCCAGGTCCCGGAGATGCAGCACAACATCATGCCGACCATGGTCATGTCGGCCCTGATCGACCGCCTGCCCCGCAAGGCCTCCATGTACCTGACCTACAGCACCGACAGGATCGACGCGGCGACCGCGCAGGCGTTCGGAATCGTCCAGAAGATCGTCCCCCATGCGGAACTCGGCGATGCCGTCGATGCGCTTATCGCCCAGATGAAATCGGAACCCGTCGTCGCGGTCCGCGCCGTCAAGGAATTCGCGTCGAACGCCTATGGGCGGGACATGGCTTCCGCCGTGGCATTCGCAAAGAACATCCATGCGGTGATCAACTCTTCGTCCAAGATGCGCTAGTCCGATTTTCGTCCGCCGTGGACCGGGGTGGTTACGTACTCGCCGAGGGCGACCACGTCCAGGACATAGGGTTTTCCGGACCGCACCGCCTCCAGGCCG
>CAZUGT010000041.1:0-7067 GCA_964620095.1 uncultured Rhodospirillaceae bacterium
GGGCGGCCACCTGATGCAGCACGGAATGGTCGATCTCTGCATCACCGGCACCGACCGGACCACGCGCACCGGCGACGTGTGCAACAAGATCGGCACCTACCTGAAGGCGCTGGCGGCCCACGACAACGGCGTGCCGTTCTACGTCGGCCTGCCCGGACCGACCATCGATTGGACCGCCGGCGACGGAGTCGCCGAAATCCCCATCGAGGAGCGGGATGGGGCGGAGGTCACGGTGATGACCGGCAAGACCGCCGCCGGGGAGATCATGGACATTACTCTCACGCCCGACGGCTCATCCGCCGCGAATTTCGCCTTCGACGTCACGCCCCGGCGCCTGGTGACGGGGCTGATCACCGAGCGCGGGGTGACGTCGGCATCCGAAGAGGGGCTGTCGGCGCTTTACCCGGAACGCGCGGGGTAAGTTGGCGGACCCATCCCTCAAGACCACCCTGCAAGGCGTCGGCTACGGGTGCCTGTCGACGACGCTGGGCGGCATGACCGTGGCGCTCACCCGCTTCATCATCGAGGATACCGACCCCTTCTCGCTGGCGAGTTCGCGCTATTTCGCGGGTGCGGTGGTGCTTCTCGGCCTGATGGTCTGGCGTATGGGCCTGCCGCCGATTCTTCGCAAGGACTGGCTGGCGTTCTTCGTGCTCGGTGTCGTCATGTTCGCCGTGTTTCCGTATTTCATGGCCCGGGCGCTGGAGGACACCACGTCCGCCCGCGGCGGCATCATCTTCGGGTCCATGCCGCTGCTGACCATGCTGATCGCCGTCACGTTCCGGGTCGAACGGTTCGGCTGGTACAAGGCGCTGGGAATCCTGGTCGGCTTTGCCGGCGCGGCCATCGTCCTGTCGGAGAAAGTGGACGCCATCGCGCCCGAAGCCTTGCGGGGCGATATGTTCATGATCGCCGGGATGATCTGCGCGTCTTCGTTCAATGTGTTCTCGAAGAAGTATCTGATGCGTTACGGCGCCATGCCGGTGAACGTCTACGCCATGCTGATCGGCTCGGTGACCCTGTTTATCGCCGCCCTGTTCCTGGGAAATCCGCTCGGCGGGTCGCTGGCTTTCGATGCGACGGGGTGGTTCGTCTTCTTCATGCTCGCCATTCCCGGCGGCACCATCATGATGGTCAGTTGGGGAAAAGCCATTCAGTTGATCTCGCCGACCCAGGCGGCGGTGACGGTCAGCCTCAATCCCGTGGCGGCGATCGCCATTGCCGCGGTCATCCTGTCGGAGCCCGTGACGGCCAACGTGATCATCGGGTTTCCGTTGGTGGTACTGGCTATTTTCATCGCGAACTACCGCCCCGGGACGGCCGGCGAGACTGGCAAGGCTTGAAACCGCGCCGCCGCACAATGGGCTTTTGCCCGGTGGTGGAATCGTGAACAATCGGGCTTCGCGGCCGGGTGCCGCCCGCGAATGAGCCAAGGGGAGGAAGAAGATGAATGAAATGGGACCACGGGGCCCGAGCGCCAATCGCGCCGGCCCGCCGGAGATCGCCGCCCAGGTCGCGGCGCTCGGCAAGGAATTCACCGACGATACGCCGCCGACCACCGCCGCGATCTATGTTCCCTCGCTCAAGGCGGTCCAATGGCCTGGGATCGACGTCGCCTCGGACCTGGCCTATGGACCGGACGCCGAGCGTCATTTGCTCGATGTCCACACACCGGCCGGCAAGGGCGAGGCGGGCCTGCCGACGGTGATCTTCTTTCATGGCGGTGGATTTCTCCAAGGCCACAAGAACCAGCCCAACGGCGTCATGTACGCCAATATCGCCAATACTTTCGCCTCCCAGGGCATCGTCGGCGTCAACGCGACCTACCGATTGGCGCCGGACGTCCAGTGGCCCGAAGGCGCGCGGGATGTGGGCGCGGCGCTAGCCTGGGTGCGGGACAATATCGCCGATTTTGGCGGCGATCCCGACAAGATCTTTCTCATGGGTCAATCGGCGGGCGCGTCCCATGTGGCCACCTATGCATTCCGGAGAGAAATGCACCCGGATACGGGGCCCGGCTTCGCCGGCGTCATTCTCATGTCCGGCGTCTACGGCCTCAGTGCCGGAAACGCGTCGCCGGGACGAGATGCCTATTACGGCACCGACGAATCCAGGTTCGGGGAGATGCAGGTCTTGGGCAACGTCACCTACTCGGACTGCCCCATCTTTTGCACCATCGGCGAGTTGGACACGGTTCCGTTCGAGAAATCGACGTTGGCCTTGATCAACGAACTGACCGAGAGGAACAGCTGTGCGCCCCGCTTCAAGCAGCTCATCGGCCACAATCATATCTCTCAGGTATGCTGCTTCGGCACCGAGGACACCTCGGTCAGCGCCGATATGGTGGATTTCGTCCTGACCAGCGCATGATCGCCGCGTGACCCGTTCCTCGCCGCCCGGCGGCCGGTTGCGCCAGTCGGGTATTTTCCGCTCCCTTCGGCATCGGGACTACGCCGTCTTCTCGGCCGGGTCCTGGGTGTCCGCCATCGGCATGTGGGTGCAGCGGGTCGGCATCGGGGTGCTGACCTGGGATCTGACCCATTCACCCGCCTGGCTCGGCGGCATCGCGCTCGCCCAGGCGATTCCGTCCCTGGTGCTGGTCCCCTTTGCCGGCGCCGTTGCCGACCGGACCGACCGCGTGCGTATGCTGCGCGCGACCCAGATTTTCAGTGCCCTGGTCGGCGGGGTGCTCGCCTGGATGGTCATATCGGGCGCCATCACCATCTACTGGCTGACGGCGCTGGTTATCGTCCTCGGCGTTGCCAACACCATCGGCCTTCCGGCCCGGATGACCATCGCGCCGACCTTGGTGCCGCGCGAGGATTTGTCGGCGGCGCTTGCGACCAACTCCGTGCTGTTTCATTCCACGGCCTTCATCGGCCCCGCCATCGGCGGGGTGCTGATCGCGCAAGCCGGGATAGGCTCGGCTTTTGTGGTCAATGCGGCTTCCTACCTGGTCATGTGGGCGTCCCTTTTTGCCGTCACGCCGCTCCGTCAGGAGCACAAGGCGGGCGGCGGCGGGCTGATGTCGGACGTGCTGGAGGGCATGCGCTACACGGCAGCTCACCGCGGGATCGGCCCTGTGCTGCTGCTCACCGTCTTCACCGCCTTTCTGGGCCGGCCGGTGGTCGAGCTCCTGCCCGGATTTGTCGACGTGGTGTTTGGCCGGGGCTCGGTGGAGGAGGGGGTCGCGACTTTGTTCTCCGCGTTCGGTCTCGGCGGGATTCTCGCCAGTCTATGGCTCGCCAACCGGGGCCGGATCGAAGGAATGACGGCCATATTCCTCGTCTCTTCCCTGTTGATCGCCGCGTCCACCGTGGCCTTTGCCCTTGCCCCCCACTACGCCGTTGCCGTCGTCATGATGGCGGTGATCGGCGCATCCGGGACGGTCGGCCAAAGCGGCGCCCAGATTTTGGTCCAGAACGCGGTCGACGGATCCATGCGGGCGCGCGTACTCAGTATCTATACTCTCAACTACCGGGCCGCACCGGCGCTGGGCGCCTTGCTCATGGGCGGGTTGTCGGCCCTGTTGGGCCTGCAGACGCCGGTGGTGCTGGGCGCATGTCTCTGTGCGGCGGCGACCTTATGGCTCATGCGCCGCCGCCACGAACTTCGGGACATGCTGGAAGCCGGCGACGGGGACCCGCAGCCGGGCCCGGCGGCGGAGGCCAAGCCCAGCGCGGCGCTATAGCCGTTAGCCCAACAGGTTCTTGCCGCCGAACCTCTCGAGCCAGCGCGGGATGACTTCCTCGTTGAATACGTGATTGGGCAACTCACCGCGCAGCGCCTTCAGGATCGCGTCCGTTGCCCAGGGGATGGCCGGGCCCAGCCCGCCGCCCCTGGTGTAGGCGATCATGTGGGGCGAGAGCAGCACCTTGTCGCCGAGCCCGATCAGCGGCAGTTGGGGGTCCGGCGGCTCCTCGGGCAGCACGTCCAGACCGGCGGCGGCGATCCGGTCGCGGTCGAGGGCGTCGAACAGGGCATCTACATCCACGATGGCGCCCCGGGCCGCGTTGATCAGCACCGCCTCCGGCTTCATCAAAGCCAACTGGGCGGCCCCGATGAGGTTGGCGGTCTCTTCGGTCAGATTGGCGTGGAGGGTTACCACGTCCGATTCCGTCAGCAATGTTTCCAGATCCACATCCTCACAGCCGTGATGGACGAAGACGGAATCGTCGATATAGGGATCGCAGGCCAGCAGCCGCACCCGCCAAGGCGCCAACAGGTCGGCGACCCGGCCTCCGATCCGCCCCAACCCGACGATGCCGACGGTGATGCCGGGATAATCGTCCTGCATCCGCCGGCCGAGGAAGGTGGTGACCAGGGAGGGGTCCCGCCAGCCGCCGTTCTTGACATGGCGGTCCCTTTCGCGCGTCCGTTTGAGGAGGGTGAGCATGATCGCCATGGTGCCCTCGGCGACGGCGCCCCAGTTGCTCTCGGTCGGCGAATGGGTGACCAGAATGCCGAGTTCGGTCGCGGCGTCTACGTCCACGTTGTCCACGCCGACGGTGTATTTGGCGACGATGCGGAAATCCGGGTTGGCGGCCAGCGCCTCGCGGGTGACGAAGAACCGCCGGTTGGCGACCCCCATGGCCCCGACGGTGCCGGGTTCGAATTCGACGTTCACCACTTCGGTGTCGTTGGCCGAATCTCCCCAAATGCCGGGATTAATCTTGAGATCGATGCCGGCGGCGCCGAGCTGATCGTGGGACGCGCCGTCCTCGTCGACGACGTTGTAGATAAAGACCTTGGGCTTGGACATGAAAACCTAGGAAGGAGGTTGGACAAAAAAGAACATTACGACCGAGCTATCCGCCAGCAATATTGTCAAGTTGAACTTCTGAATTGTGGCCGATAAAAACGATGTCAGGAAGTAATATCGAGATAGGTACGGTAGCAGATATAACTTGTAATCAAGCTGATACATGTATAGAACATAACAGGAACAAACGATAGCTAATAATTGATCAATATATTGGGGGTATACATTGGGAAGTTCGCAAGATATAGTTGG
Source organism: uncultured Rhodospirillaceae bacterium (assembly GCA_964620095.1). Lineage (GTDB taxonomy): Bacteria > Pseudomonadota > Alphaproteobacteria > Rhodospirillales > UBA2165 > JAJDXO01. The sequence continues at coordinate 5,015 of CAZUGT010000041.1, forward strand.
CAAACTTGAAAGAATTCGCGATCCTGTTCACGGTCTGGTTGCGTTTTCGGCTGCCGATGAGTTTGAACAGGCGATGTGGTCCCTGACCGAGACGCCGGCATTTCAGCGGTTAAGACGAATTAAGCAGCTTGGTTTTTCTGAGTTCGTATATCCCGGTGCCACTCATACAAGATTTGCCCATAGTGTCGGTGTGTTTCACACCGCGAGAGCTATTGTAGGCGTGCTGGAAGAGAAGCTCGGAGCAGACTTTTCGCCGGGTCGTGCAAACGTAGCAGTTTGTGCGGCGTTGCTTCACGATATCGGCCATGGACCGTTTAGCCACACGTTTGAGGGAGTGGAAAAAGGTCGTGGCGCGGAAAAAAAACATGAGGCTTGGACAGCTCAAATCGTACGCGAAGACGGTCCGATTGGAGAAATCCTTGATAAAAAAGTCCGAGACCAGGTTGCTGGTCTTTTGGAGCAGGAATCACCGGTCGACATCTATTCCTCGGTAGTTTCAAGTCAATTTGATGCTGATCGGTTAGATTATCTCAGACGAGACAAACTAATGACCGGCTCGGGCCAAGGCAGCTTTGACTGGGCCTGGATGATGAACAATCTGGAAATTGACAAGCTGACAATTGGAGGTGATGACGAGGAGGACCCAGTGGAAGTTGACGGCCTCATTCTTGGCTCGAAGGGACTGAAGGCGGCTGAAGAGTACTTGTTGGGTCGATTCCACTTGTACACGCAGGTCTACATGCACAAAGCGACCCGGGGCGCTGAGAAAATGCTGGGCGCTTTACTCCTAAGATTGGCGAGAATGATTGCTGAAGGCGAACTTGATAAAACAGGTTTACCAGCTAAGCATCCTCTGGTTCTTTATTTTAGCGACGACGGAAACACCCTTGAGAACTATCTTGCTCTCGACGATACGGTAGTGTGGGGTGGACTCCGACTAATGTCACATTCTGAAGATGAAAAGTTGTCAGAGCTATCCAGCAGGCTGCTGAATCGCGATTTGTATAAGTGCCTGGATGTTGGGGCGCGTGCAGCATCAATTGGTAGTGATGTGACTGGAAAATTTCGCTTAGCACTACGTGCAGCTGTTGAGGATGGGCAGTTTGAAGATATCGATGTTCTGCAGGACCGTGCCACGGTTTCACCTTACAAATTTCGTGATTATGAAAGCCCCGACGCATTCATGAAGGTCATGATCCGAAAACCCGATGGCTCGGGTCGGCATGATGACGTTGCGGTCATGTCCAGAGTCGTGGATGCATTACGTGAGGAAAAGTTATTTCGCGTTTATGGGCGAACATCGGAAGTAATGGAAAGGCTTGAGAAGATTTGGAAGGAGGTGGAAAAATGACTGACCCAGTCGCATACGTTAGTGCCCTAGTTCGTCTGGGCGGCGGACAGATTGTGGGGCGAACGCGTCTCCAAAAAATCGCGTATTTATTGGAGGCAATGGAAATAGGTGCCGGTGAATTAGACTTCGAATACCACAACTATGGTCCCTACAGCGCCGAGTTAGCGTTTGCTGCGGACGATGCAGAGTCTCTTGGGCTGATAGAGACAAAGGAGCAGAGAGGTTACCACTCGGTACCGTACACCATTTTCTATTCAACGAATGAAGCTCCAGAATTTGATGATGACGAACCGGTTAAAAAACGTGAAGGCGCGCTCAATGTAATGAATGCGTATTCCGCCCTTGTTCTTGAACTCGCGGCAACTGCGGTCTATTTGCGTTCTAATGGCTACGAACAAAATTATTTGGAAGAACTCAAAAAGCGTAAGCCGCTGAAGGCAAACGACAAGAGAATTAAGAACGCCGAAGAATTATTGGCAGATCTTGGATTGAGCTAGCCATCTTGCGCATCAATTGTTGACTTGAGCGTGCGTCAGACGCGGAGAGTACTACCTAATCGACGATGGCGATGGCATTGATCTCGATTTTGCAGCGGGGGTCGGTGGCCATCCGCACCACCTGAACCGTCGTCGTCGCCGGTTTGGACTCGCCGAAATACTCGGCCCACACCTTGTTGAGGTCGTCCTGCTCCTCCATGTCGGT
>CAZUGT010000042.1:0-36402 GCA_964620095.1 uncultured Rhodospirillaceae bacterium
GATGCCGACGAACTCGCCGAACACGCCGATTGTCAGGCCGGAGAACGACATCAGCCCCAGCGCCGACATGTTGTAGAGGCCGATAAACCGGCCGCGGGCCTCCACCGGCGCTTCCAATTGAACCAGCGTCTGGAGCATGGCCCCGTAGGAGAAGTGGAAGAATCCGGCAAGGAACAGCAGCGCCGTTGACAGGACGATATCCCGCGACAGTGCAAAGGCGGTCATGAAGCAGCCCCACAGGAACACCAGCACGAAGGCGGTCCGCACCCGGGCCTGGAGGAAGCCGCCGCCCTCCAAAATCACCACCGCCGCGAGGGCCCCGGCCGCATTGGCGGTCAGCAGCATGAAGTACTGGTTCTCGGCCCGCTCCGCGCCCAACGCTATGGCAAACGCCGGCAGCAGGGCCTGGAAGGCAATGCCGACCAACAGTGCCGCCACACCGCCCAACAGGGTCATGTACATGATCCGGGGCAGGGTCTGAACGTGCTTGATGGTCTCGACGATATCCATCAGGCCCCGGATGGGCTGCCGAGGCGCTTCGTCTGCGGAGCGGAATCTCGGCCCGTAGGGCGCCTTCCACAGCCACAATGTCAGCGGCAAATAGATGGCCGCATTGACCAGGATACCCAAGGCCGGGCCGAGCCACAGCATCAATGCGCCGCCGACCACCGGCCCCAACAGGAAGCCGAGGGTCCGGGCGCCGGCGAGCAGGCGGACGCCGCTCTGCAGGTGGGCGGCGCCGACAATGTCGTGAATCAAGAGTTGCGCCGCCGGTCCCCAGAGCACGCCCGCGAGCCCGTGGATGATCAGCAGCACGACCGCATGCCATTGCTCCAGGTCGTCGTAAAAGAACAGGAACCCCCACCCGAGGGAGACGAAGATGAACATCCCCATGCCGATCTGAATGATGCGCCGGGGATCGAACCGGTCGCAGAGCGCGCCCGCAGAGATGGAGAACAGCAGGAACGGCACCCAGTGGGAGATCACCGCGAATCCCTGCAGGCCGGGCGAGGCGAATTTGGCGAAAATCACCCAGTAGCTGATCACGTGCTCGATGGAGTCGGCCATCATCGCCAACATGGTGCCGACGAAATAGATGGCGAAGCCCGGATGCCGGAGCGCGGCGAAGGATTTCGGCGCCGTCGCCTCCGCGCTATCGATTGAGGAGGTGTCGGTCATGATCCGGCCCTGATAAAGGCTGACGAGGGCGGGCGCAAGCCGCAGCCGGCTGTTGCCATAAGCGCGCCGGCCTCCGCGGGATGAGGGGTTTCCCGAGGGACCGAGGCCCGTCGAAGCTCTCCATTTGACAGACTGGCGCCCGGCGTGAGACCCTTTGTTGCAGTAGGACATCGCTGGAAAGGAGTCGACATGCGCGCAAAGCCAATCACGTCGATTTTCGGAAGCCTCCTTCTCGGGGCTCTGGTGTTCCCGCTCACATCTCATGCCGCACCACAGATTCTGGGTCTGGTCGCCACCAGCGAGCCGACGCCGTTGAACTGTGCGGACGGGGAGTGCCGGGCAGAGTTCACCGCATTTTGTTTGCAGGAATATCGGTACGCCCCGCCCAACGGTCACCCGTACCGGCCGGCGCGCAACGCCGATCTTGCGGTGATCCTGACCAAGTCCGACGGTTCCGAAATCAAGCTGCCGGGCTTGATTATCAAGCTGGTCAACTCGAAGCGCAGCTTCTCATCCGTGTCCATGGGTATCTCCCAGACGATCCTGGATGAGACCGGCGCCGTTTCCGCCGCCATCAAGGTGGGCGAGTACGTGTCATTGATCCCCGAACCCGAGGCCGGCGACAAGGAGCCGCTTAGCGAAGCGGAGATCGCGCACTTTACCGGCGCGGTCCGCACTCAAGCCGACGCCGCGCTCGACCCGAAGTCCGATGACGCCGTGTCCATGCGGGCGGTGACAAAAATATTCAATAATCTTCCCGCGGACGCGACGCCGTTGACCCACGAGGTCGAGGACACCTGGCGTGCGGCGATGGGTGAGGCATTGCCGGGCGAAGACGCGCAGGATGGCCTCAAGAGGGTGGCCAAGGAATTTCAGTTCTGCGCTCAGATGAACGACTGGGCCGCCGGCCAGCCGAACCTGGAGTTGAGCTTCCGCGGTTGTCTGGCGGCTCTGCACGATGAACTTGCCGATGATTTGACCCGCCGGATCTGGAAGCAGCAGAAGACCGGCAGCTGAGTTTTCGATGAGGAGTTATGCGATGAGAAAATTGCTGGGAGCCGCAGCCGTCGCGGGCGCCATTGCCGGCGCGCAGCAGGCGAGCGCTGCGCCGCAGATCCTCGGCATGGTCGCCACCGCCGAGCCCACCAGTTTGATCTGCGGAAACGGGGTCTGTCAGGCCGAGTTCTCGACCATCTGCCTGCAGCAGCATCGCGTCTCGCCGGTAGCCGGCACCGTCTATCGTCAGGCCGCGGCGACCCGGCTCGAGATGACGGTCACCAAGGCCGGCGGCGGTGAAGTGACCGTTCCGCTGGACGGCAGGGCCCGGATCACCGCTCACCGGGAATTCACCTCGGTGATGATCAGCGTTCCGGAGGACCTGATCCGGTCCATGGGCGGATCCGCCGCCAGGATTTCGGTGCCCCGGCTGGCGTCTCTGGTGCCGCGGGCCGTGCCTGGCGATACCAACCCGCTGACCGCGCATGAAATCGCCCAATTTACCGGGCCGCTCCGCTCGGCCGCCGAGAACTTCATGCAGGCCGATCCCGACCTGCCGGTGGCGAAATTGCTGAACAGGGTCCTCAACGCGGTCGAGTACAACGATTCGGTCGATATGTCCGATGGGTCGGAGATCTGGGCCCGGGTGAAAGATGATGCCGAAGCGCGAACGGCGCCGGCGACCCGCCGGCGGGTCCAGTCGGTAATCCGCGAATGCACCACCGATACGCCGAACCGGGCGGTCTGGGGGACCAAGGGCTGCATCGGCCTCCGTCACGGCGAAGTGCTGATGAAGACCACCAAGGATGTGTGGAAAGGGCTGGGGGCCGGTAGTTAGCCGTTAACCGCCGCACCCCGGCTGCGAGTCGACAAGGACGCCGGATTTTGTCCGGCGTCCTTCTCTTTGCGGGGCCCTTCACCGGGCCCCGCGTGGCCAAAGCAAGAGGAAAATTCCATGCCCAAAATCTACAACCCGTCCAACGTGCCGCCGCCGCAGGCCCCGTCTTACAGCCACGCGGCGGAGGCTGGTCCCGATGAGCGCCTGCTCTACATCGCCGGTCAGGTCGGCGCGGATGCCGACGGCAATGTGCCGGAGGGCATCGAGGCGCAGGCCCGCCTGGTCTATCAACACCTCTTCGGCATTCTCGAGGATGCGGGGATGGGACCGGAGAACCTGGTCAAGCTGACCACGTTCATGACCAACCCGGATGACTCGGAAGCCATGCGGGCGGTGCGGACCGAGGTCTTCGGCCCCGTCGCGCCGCCCAATACCTTGGTCTATATCAGCCGGCTGGCGGACCCGGCTTTTCTCATCGAAGTGGAAGCCGTGGCAGCCGGGTAGCGGGATTCGGACGGAATACGCCGACGACTGTCGTAAAGGCCTAAAAGTAATCGCCACAATGTGGCCGGTGTGCTAGGCAGAACGCGCAGTTGCGTTACCTGGGTGGATCAGGACCGCGATGAGAACATCGCCGGATGAAGCGGTGCCGAAGACCGAAGATTTGGCAGCCCCAAACAAGGAACTCGAGCTGAAATTCGTGTTCGACCGGTCGTTCGCCAACCGGCTTCGCAACGCCGCCTGGCTGCGCGAGCTGCAGACCGGCCGGGCGTCGACCCGGGCGCTCAACGCCACCTATTTCGATACCCCGGACAAGGCTCTGTACAGGCACGGGTTGAGCCTCCGGGTGCGCAAGGAGCGGGGCAGCTATACCCAGATCATCCAGGCGAGCGCCGGGGAGGCGTTCACCCGCAACGAATGGGACCTGAAGATCAACCGGCCGGTGCCGGACCGGGAGTCCATCTACGGCAATCCCGAGTTCCGAGCCCAGTTGGGCGACCGGGCCGCCGAGCGTTTCGAGCCCATGTTCGAAACCAGGATCCGCCGCACGACCCGCAATCTGGTGAGCGAGGAAGGCACCGAGATTTCCTGCGGCCTCGATGTCGGTGAAATCGCCGGCCGTGACGGCAGCGTTCCGATCACCGAACTTGAACTGGAGCTGAAGTCGGGCGACCCGGCGGCGTTGTTCGAAATCGCCCGGCGGCTGAATGAAAGCTTCCCGGTGCGGCTGGTGAAGCGGTCCAAGTCCGAGCAGGGCTACCAGCTGATCGATGGCGGCAGGCCCCCCTGGTGCAAACAGATGCCGGTGGAACTGGCCGAAGGCGCGACCGGCGAGGAGGTGCTGGTGGGTTCGCTCGACAAATGCCTCGAGCATCTGGGCGCCAACGAGGATTGCGTCCTCGCCCGGTCTCATGAGGAGGGCGTCCATCAGGCGCGGGTGGCGCTGCGGCGGATGCGCGCCGCGTTCTCCATCTACAAGCCGCTGCTGCCCGATCACCTCCGCCGCGAGCTCGGCGGCCGGCTCAAATGGGCGGCCAACGAATTCGGTCCGGCCCGGGACTGGGACGTATTCGGAATGGAGGTACTGGGGCCGGTCGCCCGGACCATGCCCGAAGACCCCGACCTTGCCCTGCTGGCCAAGGAGGTCGCCCATCGGCAGGATTTGGCCTACGCGCGGGCCGGCGCCCTGCTGTCGTCGCCGGAATATACCGGGCTCAAGATCGATTTGTTCGATTTCCTCCACGCCCGGCCGTGGCGGATGAGCGTCGAAGGGGAGGCGGGCGTCCAGCTGTTCGCCGACGGCCGCGATTTCGCGGCGCAGGCCCTTGACGAGGTCCACGGCAAGCTGCTCGAGCGGGGCAGGGACTTCGCCAAGATGAGCGCGGCCGAGCGTCACGAGCTGCGGATCGACGCCAAGAGGGTGCGCTACGCCGCCGAATTCTTCTCACCGCTCTATGACGAAGCGAAGGTGAAGCCGTTCCTGGCGTCGTTGAGGGTGCTGCAGGACGATCTCGGCGTGCAGAACGACATCGAGGTCGCGCAAGGCCTGGTCAGGAGCCTCACCGACGGCGGTGACGGGGACGAGGCGCGGCGGCTCCGCTATGCCGGCGGCCTGGTCATCGGCTGGCACGCCCACGCGGCCATCAAGCGGGAGAAACACGCCCTCAAGGCGTGGAAGGGCTACGTGGCCGCCGACCGTTTCTGGGCGTAGACCTCAAGCCACTTTCTTTTTCGGCCTTTAGAGGTGGATGATATCTAAATTGCCCCACTTGCCTTGAAGGTACTCCGCCACCAAGCGGCGATGACAATGATGAGGTTTGTCTTCGCTACAGAGCAGGCATCCGCCGTCCAAATCGTGAGGATTGATTTTCTCGATTTCTCGTTGGGCCATTAGATCGAGAAATTGTGTCACGTAGTCGGACCACTCGCCCTTATGCCTTTTATATTCGTCGAGAATTTCCTTTGTCGGAGCTAATTCCGGCCTATGCTCGTAGCCGATTCCACAAAGCTCGCTGGCAAAAAAGGGTAAATCTTTTTTTTTGGCAAAGCCCGCCAACTGCGATTGATTGCTGAGTCGTACATCGACAATTTTGCTGGCTCCAGAACATTTTAATCGCTCAAAAAAATTCTGAGCGGTAGTTTTTGTAAAGCCGATGGTAAAAATTTTCACCAGGAATTCACCTTTCTAATTCGACAGATGCCTCGTGGCTAAGTTCCTCTTCGAATGCGATACTCTCTCCCCGGATTTTGTATGCGATCTCAATTGTCTCTTCTCGAGATCGGAGCAAATCTCTGTCTTCCAAATTTAGCAATTCCAGAAGGCGTGAAAGTAAATCCTCGTGGGTCTCGATTTTGCCATCCGGCAGGATATGGTCCACCAGGAGTCCTCGCTCGACCAGGTGGCGCGCCACGAGTATTGTTCTGTGACAGTCCAGCGGATCTTTTTCCGCGCACATCATCGCAATTTTGTACGATGCCGCTCCTTGCTGGAGTCTGTCGAGGCCTTCAATAAACTCTGGGGTGTTGCAGAGGCGTTCATACTGTACTTTCCCGCCTTCGTAACAACGGCGATCCTCGGATCGTGCCCCTAGTTCTTTACCAAGAAATACATACTTAATTCCGTGACGCTTGAGCTCAGATTGTAAATTCTCTCTGTTAAATTGCGGATTGAATCGACTGTAAGGAACTGATCGGACGTCCGCGACCGCACTTACCTCACTATTGCGTAGGAGAGCCAAAAATTCATCGACTGAGTGTGTGGAGTGACCAATTGTTAAAATTGTATCTGGCATTTCACCCTTCAATTTGTGTTTGGCAAGATCATTCCGGCAGCCAGTTTAAACGCATATCCTTTGAAAATTCCGGAAAGGCTAATGCAGAATATTGCATCTTCGATGGGGTATGTATTGTCCGGCATTAACAAGTAGGGTCTCTCAACTTTGGGGTCTGTAAGCGACAGCTTGTAGTCAATGCCGTTCAAGTTGAACGAGGTGCGAACCTTTCGGCGCGGAGGGCCATATGTTCCTCGATCCTCTTTTGCTACGTGAATCTGGATGTTGTCAGGACGTATCAATAGTAGCGAATTAGGATTTTGATGCGCGAGGTTTTCGGCAACCTTATCATTTTGCCCATGCCAAGTAGAGTCACCGTTCTGCCACAATGGACCGTCGATTTCATCGACGGCATTTAGGGCGTCTTGCCATGTCGCGGTGTCAACCCTTTCCCAGTAGAAGCTGTCATCGATAAGGTGGTTCTCGGTCTGGTGGAAGGTGGGGTTAGGCTGCGACATATGAATTCGGATCACATCGAGAATTGCAGGATCTGTTCCGTCTTCATATCTGCGATCTTCTTCAGAAATAATTTCTGTTTGACCGTTGCCGATTGGCCTAACCCACTCACCGAACTCTTCGCCAATTAGCTCTTTGCCCGCAACGCATCGACCACCCGGACGTCGAGAGTTGGCGAAACAAACGATTGTTTTCTCGTATGGCATATTCCCTCTTCCAAGAAGCTGTATCTCGGTGTCAATTGCGGTTGGTTGTTTAGTTTTATGCTATAAATGAGGGAATTTACAATACAAATTTCACGCAAATCTGATTGAATAAACTTACGAAATTTTACGAAATTTCGTAACCCAAACCATGATCGCAGTTCATTCAAGCCACCTTTTTCTTCGGCGCTTTTTTCCTTCTTTTCTTCAGGTAACGCCCCAGGTAGTCGCCGGTGAACGAGCCCTTGGTCTCGGCGACGTCCTCGGGCGTGCCGGCGGCGACGATCCGGCCGCCCTTGTCGCCCCCTTCGGGGCCGAGATCGATGATCCAGTCGGCGGTCTTGATGACCTCCAGATTGTGTTCGATGACGATCACCGTGTTCCCCTGATCGACGAGCGCCTGCAAGACGTCGATCAGCTTCTTCACGTCCTCGAAGTGGAGACCGGTGGTCGGCTCGTCGAGGATATAGACCGTCTTGCCGGTGGCGCGGCGCGACAGCTCCTTGGCGAGCTTGACCCGCTGGGCCTCGCCGCCGGAGAGCGTCGTCGCCTGCTGGCCGATATGGATGTAACCCAATCCCACCCGGTTCAGGGTATCCATCTTGTCGCGGATCGCGGGGACGGCCCTGAAGAACTCCAAGCCTTCCTCGACGGTCATGTCCAGGATGTCGGCGATGGACTTGCCGCGGAAGGTGATTTCCAGGGTCTCCCGGTTGTAGCGCTTGCCCTTGCACTGATCGCACTGAACGTAGACGTCGGGAAGGAAGTGCATCTCGATCTTGATGACCCCGTCGCCCTGGCACGCCTCGCAGCGCCCGCCCTTGACGTTGAACGAAAAGCGGCCGGGCTTGTAGCCCCGCTCCTTGGCCTCGGGCAGCCCGGCGAACCAGTCGCGGATCGGCGTGAAGGCGCCCGTATAGGTCGCCGGGTTGGAGCGTGGCGTCCGGCCGATGGGTGATTGGTCGATATCTACGACCTTGTCGATGAACTCGACGCCCTTGATGTCGTCGTGGGCGCCGGGATGGACCCGGCTGCCGTTCACCCGCCGGGCCAGCGCCTTGTATAGGGTCTCCACCACCAGGGTCGATTTGCCGCCGCCCGAGACCCCGGTGACGCAGGTGAAGGTGCCCAACGGGAAGGTGGCGTCGATTTTCCGCAGGTTGTTTTCGGTGGCGCCCTTGACGGTGATCCTATGACCCTTCCTGCCCGGGCGGCGCTCCTTCGGCACCTCGATCTGGCGGAAGCCGGTAAGGTACTGGCCGGTGAGGCTCTCGGTGCTCGACATGACATCGTCGGGCGTCCCTTGCGCCACCACGTTACCGCCGTGGATGCCGGCACCCGGGCCCATGTCGACGATGTGGTCGGCGGCGCGGATGGCATCCTCGTCATGTTCGACGACGATCACCGAATTGCCGAGGTCCCGAAGCCGCCGGAGCGTCGCCAGCAGCCGGTTGTTGTCCCGTTGGTGGAGGCCGATGGACGGTTCGTCCAGCACGTAGAGCACGCCCGTGAGTCCGGAGCCGATCTGAGAGGCCAGGCGGATGCGCTGGCTTTCGCCGCCGGAGAGGGTGCGGGACGACCGCGACAGGGTCAGGTATTCAAGACCGACGTTCCTGAGGAATCCCAGCCGCTCGTTGATTTCCCGCAATATCCGCCGGGCGATCTCGTTCTGCGTCCTGGTCAGGCGCCGGTGCAGCCCGGCGAACCAGGCCTCGGCCTCGTCGATGGACATGCGGGCCACCTCGCCGATGTGCTTGTCGGCGATCTTCACCGCCAGCGCCTCGGGCTTGAGCCGGAACCCGCCGCAGGCCTCGCACCTCGTGACGGTCTGGAACTTGGAGAGTTCCTCGCGGATCCACGACGAATCCGTCTCCCGCCAGCGCCGCTCCATGTTGGGGATCACGCCCTCGAACGGCTTTTTGATTTCGTAGGCGTTCTTGCCGTCGTCGTAGGTCATGGGGATGGCGGTCTTGCCCGACCCGAACAGCAGGCCGTCGCGCACCTTCTTGGGCAGTTTGGCGAACGAGGTGGTCATTTGTACCTTGTAGTGCTTGGCGAGGCTCTCCAGGGTCTGGCGGTAGTAGGGCGATGAGGATTGGGACCACGGCGCGATGGCGCCTTCTTCCAGGCTCAGGCGCTCGTCGGGCACCACCAGGTCGGGGTCGAAATACATCTCCGTGCCGAGCCCGTCGCAGGCCGGACACGCCCCGAAGGGATTGTTGAACGAAAACAGCCTGGGCTCGATCTCGTCGATGGTGAAGCCCGACACCGGGCAGGCGAACTTGGCGGAGAACGTGGTGCGCTCACCCGAGGTCGCGTCCTCGGCGAACGCCAGCCCGTCGGCCAGTTCCAAGGCCGTCTCGAAGCTGTCGGCCAGGCGCTGCTCGAGACCCTTGCGGACCACCACCCGGTCGACCACAGCCTCGATATCGTGCTTGAAGTTTTTTTCGAGGGCGGGCGCCTCGTCGATCTCGTAATGTTCGCCGTCGATCTTCAGCCGCTGGAAGCCCTTCTTGGCGAGTTCCTGCATTTCCTTCCGGTACTCGCCCTTGCGGCCCCGGACAATCGGCGCCAGCAGATACAGCCGTGTCCCTTCCTCCATCTCCATCACCCGGTCGACCATCTGGGAAACGGTCTGAGCCTCGATGGGGAGGCCGGTGGCCGGCGAAAAGGGAACGCCGATGCGGGCGAACATCAGCCGCATGTAGTCGTAGATCTCGGTTACCGTGCCGACGGTGGAGCGAGGATTCCGGGACGTGGTCTTCTGCTCGATGGAGATGGCGGGCGAGAGGCCCTCGATGGAATCCACATCCGGCTTCTGCATCAGTTCCAGGAACTGGCGCGCATAGGCGGACAGGCTCTCGACATAGCGGCGCTGTCCCTCGGCATAGACGGTATCGAAGGCAAGCGACGATTTGCCCGAGCCGGACAACCCGGTAATCACGGTCAGGGCATCGCGGGGGATGGTCACATCCACGTTTGCGAGGTTGTGTTCCCGGGCGCCGCGCACCACGATGGTGCGCGAATCCTGCTCGTTGCTCTCCTCCGGTACGCTGTCTTTCGGCATGGCGGTTATATAAGCCGCCGAGGCGGGGAATGGCGAGTCTTGATCCCGAATTTGCCGCCTTTTTGGAGAGGAAAAATTACATGTCCGTCACCATAGAACGCCGCCGGCCCGAATTCCTGCACAACAAGCCCCACTTCACCAATCTGGTGACCTCAACGGGGGGCACCACCGTTCACCTGTCGGGCCTCGTCGCCGCCACCAGGGACGGCGAGCTGGTCGGCGCCGGCGATCTGGCGGCGCAGATGGCTTACATCTACGGCACCATCAGGGACTCCCTCGCGCTTGTCGGTGCGACGCCCGCCGATGTGGTCCGTCAGCGCATCTTTATCGTCGGGCTGCAACTCGATCACCGGCCGGTCATCATGAAGGCCATGACGGACTTTTATGGGGACGATGGCTCCGCCTCGTCCACCTGTGTCGGCGTCGAAGCGCTGCTGATGGAAGGCGCACTGGTGGAAATCGACGTGACCGCGGTGGTCGACGGCTAACCCGTTGCCGGCTTCAACGCCTCCGCCCTGAGGGCGTAGAGGGCGAGGAGCAGGGGGACCACGGCGGCGCTGAAAAACAGCGGGCCGAACCCCCACGCGCCGATCACCAGCCCGGCGATAAACGGGCCGATGGTCTGGGCGAAGCGCAGGGAAACCGCGATGCCGCTGCCGAAGGTGGCCCGCAGATCCTCGGGCGCGTTCTCCAGCATCATGATCTGCAGCGCCGGGCGGACGATCCCGAACGCCCCGCCGTAGCACAGGGCGGCAATCATCACCGACCAGTCATTGGGCAGCACCGGGACGACGGCGAGGCCCGCCGACTGAACCAGGAAGGCGCTGAAGATCAGCCAGCGGGGCGAGACGGCGCGCATCAGCCGGGTGATCTGGGACGACATGATGGCGCCGGAGACCGACCGCGCGCCGACGATGAGGCCGATGACAAACGAGCCAGTGGCGAAGTTGTTGGCGAGGAAGGTCGGGATGTAGGTCACGAATACCCCGAAGCCGACCAGGATGAATCCACCGGTCATGCCCATGAGTTCGAGCGCCCGCCGGTCGGTAATGTTGCGCCAGGCATAACCGAGCAGCGCCCTGCCGCCGGGCGCCGGGGTGTTGTCGCCGGGCTTCATGATAACCAGCCCGAACAACGCCAGCGGGACGGCCAGGAAGCTCGCCAGGTAGGGCACGTCCCAGGCGATGACCACCAGGGCACCGCCGATCACCGGCAGCGCGCCGGCGCCGACATTCTGCACGAAGCTGGCATTGGCCAGCACCCGGGTTCGGTCTTCGCCCCGGAAGTAGTCGCCGACAAGGCCGAGGGCGATGCCGGACAGGCCGCTGGCCCCGACCCCCTGGATGAAGCGCAGCCACAGCAGGGTTTCGAAATTCTCCGCCGTGAAGGCGAAGCCGCCCGCGGTGAACAGCAAGAGGCACGGCACCACGACCCATTTCTTGGAGAACCGGTCGGCGGCTAGGCCGAGCAGCGGTACGAAGACCAAAGCCGGCAGGGAATAGACCGCCATGATCAGGCCGATGTCCGCATCCGCCACGCCAAGCGCCTGCTGCACGGCCGGGAAGGACGGGGTGATGATCGGCATGCCGAGCTGCGTCATCAGGGTCGAGCCGATGATCAGCGCGAAGTATCGGTTCCAGGTGTTCGGCAGTTTCCCCCGCATGCCATCTGCATAGCGGCTGGTTGCGGTCTCACAAGCAGTTTATCCCGCCGGCACCCGTCTTGACCCCCGAGCCGCCCGGCGCGAACATGGGTGCGGTTACGGCAAAATCGTTGGTTGGGGGACAAACTAATGGCCGATGGCGATTTCAGGTCGATGGATCCGGGTGAGTTGGTGAAGGTTTTCGCCGATCTGCCCTATCCGGAGAAACGCAAGGTGTGGATCGAGATTTCCGATCTCACCGAAGAGGAATTCGACGCCAAGATGGCGTGGCAGAAGGCGCGCCGCGAGAAAGTGCCCGGCGTCGGCGACGAGGCGCCTGACTTTACCCTTGACGTGCTCGATCCCGAAAAGGGCCGTACCGGCGAGACGGTGAGCCTCGAATCCCTGCGCGGCAAGCCGGTGGCGCTGATCTTCGGTTCCTATACGTGACCGCCCTATCGCGGTTGGGCCGTGCGCCTCAACGAGATTTACGACCGGTACAAGGACGAAGTGCGGTTCCTGTCCATTTACATCCGCGAAGCCCATGCCGATGATGGCTGGCGCTCGCCGAAGAACCTGCAGGAGGGCATCGTCTACAAGGAACCGACCACCGACGACGAACGCACCGAGGTGGCGAGCGTCTGCCAGCACATGCTCGACCTCAAGATGCCCATGCTGATCGACGACATCGGCAACACGGTGGAGGAGCAGTACATCGCCATTCCCATGCGGCTGTTCCTTATCGACGCCGGCGGCAAGCTTGCCTATGTGGGCGGCGAGGGACCGATGGACTTCAAGCCCGACGAGTTCGCCGACGCCATCGGGGCCCATTTGAACGGTTAGCGGATGAACGAGATCGAGAACGCCGCCTACGTGTCCGTCGGCCGGGCCAGCGGGTTTACCGGTCTCGCCATCTTCTGCCTGATCTTCGGGCTCTCGTTCGACCCGGCCTTCGCCGCCCAGGTGGGCGGCATGGCCTGCTTGATCTTCGCCTTCATTCTGGTGTGGTGCGCGCTTCGCGCCCGCACCCGTCCCTATAAGAAGACCGAGGTGTGGCTGATCCTCAAGAAGGAATTCCGTCCGCCGGCCGAGATCGCCCAACAGGTCATCGGGGTCGCGCTCCGGGAGACCTATTACTGGTTCGCCAAACAGGCGGCGACAATCGCCTTCGTGCTGCTGCTGATCGCGCTGGTCCTGAAGGTGGCGTTTGTCTATGGCGGGTTGGACGTCCTGCCGGGCGCGTCGGTCTATGGGCCCGGCTCGGGCATCGTCGCGGATGCCCCCGCCACGGGCATCGGCACCGGCGTCGGGATATCCAGGCACGGGATCTTTCCGTAGTGGCCAAAGGCGGTCACTGCGCAGCTCTTGACCGTCATGCCCCGCCTCCGCGCGGGGCATCCAGTATTTGGATTGCTGGATTGCCCGGGCGGAGCCGGGCAATGACGAGGCGCTTGGGGGGCTGAATGAAGGCCGTCGCCACCATCGGCTACGAGGGCGCGAGCATCTCCGAGTTCGTCGCCGCCCTGAAACGGAACGGGGTGAGCGTGCTGGTGGATGTCCGGGACGTGCCCTGGTCCCGCAAGCCCGACTTCTGCAAATATCCCTTGAGCGCCGCGCTCGACGAGTCGGGGATCGGGTACAAGCACCTGCAGGCCTTGGGCAACCCGGAAGAGGGGCGGGACGCGGCCAAGTCGGGCGACGTGGACCTCTACCGTTCCATCTACGCCGGTCAGCTTGCAAGTGAGCCGGCGGAGGCGGCGTTGGCCGAGGTGACGGCGTTCGCCGCCGAGGGCTTGCCGTGCCTCATGTGTCTGGAACGGGACCCGAAGAGCTGTCACCGCAACATGATCGCCGAAACCCTCGAGTCGCGCGGCCTCGCCATCCGTCACCTTTCGGTTCAGCCGGACCTGTTTATCGGGTCGTGAGGGGGATGCCGGCTGCCGAGACAGGGTGATCCCGCCACCGTCACCAACTCATCGAGTTTCCCTTGTTTGAAATCTAAATCATCGCGTTTCCGGGGAGTTCGGCCCCGAGGAACCGTCCGCCGTAGAGGTTGGCGACATGATCGTAGTCATGGACCGCATGGGTCGCCAGGGACGTGACATCCCGGTGGAACCGCTGGATGGGTGACGCCAGGAAGGTGCCGCGGGAGCCGGCAACCACGGTCAGTTCATTGACGATTTCCGTGCATTTCCGCGCAACATGGACAATGACCATGCGTATTTCGGCCCGCTGCTCCCGGCTGAGTCCGCCGTCTCGCTGAACGGTGTTCCAGACGTACTCGATCCTGGATTCAAACAAGCCGATCGTGGACTCAAGCTCCATCCGCAAACGCGCCATTCTGACCCGCTGGGTGGCGAGGTCCGCCTGTTTCTCCCCCGAGTAGGCGCCCACTTTGGTGGTAAGAATGTCGCTGACCATTTCGAACAGGGTTTCCGCGGCGCCGATCATGGGCGCCACGCCGCCAAAAATCATGTAGGTGAGGAGCGGTATTTTCCACAGAGACCCCTCCAAATGAGTGAGGCCCTCCGCCGTCCCTTCGCGCATTTCCTCGACCAGGACGGTTCGGTAGGCCGGAACAAACACATCTTCCAGGGTCACGTCATGGCTGCCCGTAGCCTTCATCGCGGACACATGCCAGGAGTCGAGAATTTCAACGTCCTGGACGGGCACATAGAAGCGCCGAATCTCAACGGAGCCGTCCGCCAATTCCAACGGCGCGCTCAACAATATCCAGTCTCCGTGCAGGATGCCGGTGGCATACCCCCAGTGTCCGGTCAGGCGATATCCCTCGCCGTCCCGGGTGGCTTTGCCGCTGGGCATGATTTGGCCGGGTGCCATGGTGTAGCCCTTGCCGCCCCATACCTCGTCTTGGGCCTGCTTTGGGAAGAACGCGAATTGGAAATTGTGAAAAATCAAGAATCCCATGCACCAGGCGGTCGAGGTGCAGCCCCGGCCCATGATGCGGAACATTTGAGGTATCACGGGATAGTCGGCCTGGAGACCCCCATAAGCCGACGGGACGACCGCCTTGAAGGCATTCATCCGCTTCAAATCCTCGATGGTTGCTTCCGGGATGCGGCCGGATTCTTCCGCTTCCCCGGCGCGTTCCAGCAGCGCGGGAACCAGCCGTTGAAGCTCCTCCAGGAGTTCCTCCCCGGCAAAATTCTTCCCTGTTGTTCCCAAATCCAGATAGGCCATTTCCATTGTCCCTTGGGCCGCAAGTGATAACTAGGTGACTGGAAAATTGTTCAATTGCCGCGAGGATTACGCGATCGAGGTAAATTGCCAAGAAGCACCGGGAGTTCTCAACGGAAAAGTTCAGCGTAAACCCGCGCCTAGAGCCGATCATGGATTGTCGGAATTGCCTTGCAACGCCGACAATCCATGTGAATCCGATCTAGCCCGAAGGCTCATTCCGCTCCCGGGGGATGTCCCTCGGATTGGGGCGCGTCGTCGCAAATCCCGTACCAATGGGGTTTCTCGGAAACGAACTCGTGAAACTGGTTGGCGAGGCCGAACGCGCCGTCGAGCGCGTTCGCCGCGATGGGAAACGTGTCCGCATCGGCAGTGATCTCCCCCAATGACGTGCCGCAAATCCTGCAGAAGCATCTGCCGTATTTGTACGGCGCCGACGGCTGATAGGTGGCCACGTGCTCCTTCCCCCGGACCCATTCCAAGGTTTCCCTTTTGACAAAGACCACGGTACTGGCGCTGGCCTTCCGGCATCGCGAGCAGTGACAGGTGCCCATCACCGCGGGCTCCGACGACAGCTCGAATTCGACCGCGCCGCACAGACAACTCCCCTGGATCATCTAATCCCTTCCCCTGATATAAAGAAACCTGCTATAAGAACATTGCATGAACATTTGGGTTTGTTCAATGCCAGAGTGTTTAGAAACCGGTTGCCAGATTAGGGGTGAACCCCCGGGGGAATCGGGGTACATAACCCAGGAGAAACCGATGACTGAAATTCCACGACTACCTGAAGGGGGCGGAGAGCATGGCCGGCAGCGTTAACAAAGTCATTCTGATTGGAAACCTGGGCCGTGATCCCGAGGTCCGCTTCTCCCAGGACGGCAACAAGATCGTCAACATGTCGGTGGCCACCTCCGAGACCTGGAACGACCGCGCCTCCGGCGAGCGCCGGGAAAGGACCGAGTGGCACCGGGTCGTGGTGTTCGACGACCGTATCGCCGACGTGGCCGAGAAGTACCTGAAAAAGGGCTCCAAGGTGTATATGGAGGGCCAGCTCCAGACCCGCAAATGGCAGGGCCAGGACGGCCAGGACAGGTACACCACCGAGGTCGTGCTGGGCCGTTTCCGGAGCGTGCTCACCATGCTGGATACCCGCGGCGGCGGAGGCGGCGGGGGTGGCGACCATGGCGGTGGCGATCCCGGAGCCGAGCCCGAATATGCGGCGCCCGGCGGAGGCGGTGGTGCCGACGACCTCGACGACGATATTCCGTTCTAGGCCGTTCCAATCACGTTTTCGGAGACCCAATTGTCGGATTTGACCGACGTCCTGGTAAACCTCAACATCGTCGGCTCACTGGAGGACGGGGAGATCGATCTCGCCGGCGCGGCGCTGTTGCTGGGGGCGCTGGATCACCCGGACAAGCGGGTCGAGCAGTACCGGGACCATCTGACCGGGCTGGCGGGCCAGGCCAAGGCGGTGAGGGCGCAGGCGACCGACGTCCACGACCGGGCCGCGGTGCTCCATGACGTCGTGTTTGCCGACGGCGGCTACCTGGGGGACGCCGAGACCTATGACGACACGGATAACGCCAACCTCATGCGGGTGATCGACCGGCGCCGCGGCATTCCCGTGTCGCTGGGGATCATCCTCATTCACGTCGCCCGCTCGGTGCAGTGGGACATCGCCGGAATCAATTTCCCCGGTCACTTCCTGCTTCGGCTGCAGGCACAAGGCGAGTCGGCGATCATCGATCCCTTTGACGGCGCCCGGATGCTGCAGATGAGCGAACTCAAGCGGCTGCTGAAGGGCGTCTATGGGACCGAGCTGCCGATGAAGCCCGATTTCGTCCGTTCGGTGGGCAACCGGGACATTCTCTTGCGCTTGCAGAACAACATAAAAACCCGGGCCTTGCAGCAGGGAGACACCCCCCGCGCCGTCGAGGTGCTGCGGCGCATGGCCCTGATCGCCCCGGGTCATGGCGAGACCAACATCGAGCTGGCCGCGCTTGAGGCCGGTCAGGGAAATCTCAAGGCCGCGATAATGGTGCTCGAGGACTACATCGCGCTGGGCGGCGCGGCGCTCAACGACCGGGACGCCGAGCGTATGCTGGATGAGCTGAAACGCGGGCTCAACTAGTGCAGCTTCACTACCTGGAGGTCGGCGAGGGACCCGGGGTCCTCATCCTCCACGGGCTGTTCGGCCAGGCGCGGAACTGGGCCGCCGTCACCAAGGGCCTCGCCGAAGACTACCGGCTTGTCAGCGTCGATCTCCCCAATCACGGCCGTTCGCCCTGGACCGGGGATGTGAGCTACCCCTCGGTGGCCGCCAACGTCGCCGAGTTCATGACGGGACACAGGCTCGAGGGGGCGGCCGTGGTCGGCCATTCCATGGGCGGCAAAGTAGCCATGGCGCTGGCGCTGACCCGGCCCGACCTGGTCGGCGGGCTGGTGGTGGTCGATATCGCGCCGGTCCCCTACGCCCACGGTATCCACCATCACATGGAGGCGATGCAGGCGCTGCCCCTCGAACTGGTGACCAGCCGCGAGAGCGCCGATGAGATGCTGTCCGGCGGGGTGGACGATCCGGCGGTCCGGGCGCTCCTGCTTTCCAATCTCGCCCGCGGCGAGGACGGCTACGTCTGGCGGATCAACCTGGACGGGCTGCGCGACGGGGCCGGCGTGATTCACGGTTTCCCCGACATGGACGGTGCGCAATATGAGGGCCGAACGCTGTTCGTCGCCGGCGAGACCTCGGACTTCATCGAGGAAGAGCACAAGGAGCTGATCGGCTCCCTGTTCCCGAATGCCGAGCACGCGGTGGTCAAGGGCGCCGGTCACTGGGTGCATACGGACAAACCCAAAGAGACCATCGGTCTCTTGCGGAAGTTCCTGGCGGCGTAGTTATTTCGGCGGCAGGGAGCGGGCGAAGGCATAGCCCCGTTCGATCCACGTCTCGAGGTCCATCTCGTCCTCGAAGGCGGGCGGGGCCACTTCAACCCAGCCGGTCATGGGCCGTCCGGTGATGTCGAACTCCTTGACGTGATCTTCGGCGAGGGCGGCTTCGTATGCGTCGGGGCCGACGCGGACGATCATGTTGTCCCGGTTGACGCCGCAGGCGATGTTGCCGTGACAGAAGAAAGCGATACCGCCGAACATCCTCTTTTCGTCGTGTGCAGGGTCGCCGGGGATGATGGCGCGCATGCGCTCCGCCAGATGTTCGTCATAGGCCATCGGCCGAGTGTAGCGGGTGCGGGTGCGCGGCGCTATTCCGCCGGCGCCGCGATGCGCTCCCGCCGGCGGGTAAGGGCCAGCCAGGTGACCGCGGCCATGGCGATAACGATCATCGGCACGGCCAGGATGTTGACCCAGTCCCAGCCCAGCAGCTGGTAGACCGCGCCCGAGACCAGGGACGCGATGGCGACGCCGGTAAAGACGATGAAATCGTTGGTCCCCTGGAGCTTGGCGCGTTCCGACGGCGTATCGATTTCGGTGAGCAGGGCGGTGCCGCCGGTAAAGGCGAAGTTCCAGCCGCATCCGAGCAGGAACAGGCTGACCCAGAAATGCCAGAACTCCACGCCTAGCAGCGCAACGGCCACCGCACCGGTGAGAAGGGCAAGGCCCACGGTAATGATCTGCAGGGTGCCGAACCGCTTGATCAGCGAACCGGTCACGAAGCCCGGCGCGAACATGCCGACCACGTGCCAGGAAATAACCAGTGCGACGTCGCCGTCGCCGAAGGAATAGCCGTACTGCATGGAGATGGGGGTCACGGTCATCAGGAGGTTCATCACTATGTACGAGAACGTGGCGGCGATGACGGCGACGATGACCACCGGTGTCTTGAAAATCTCGAGGAGCGGGCGGCCGGGGTCGTCGAACTCGGCCTTGGTGAGTTTGGGAATATCTATTCCCAGCACCACCAGTCCGGAGAGCAGGGTGGTGCCCGCGAGAATGAGGAATGATCCGGCAAAGGCGGCCCCGTCGATCCATTCCTTGCCGACAATCGCCGAGTAGGGGCCGGTGAAGGCGCCCATGACCCCGGCGGCGAGCACCAGAGCGATGGCCGTCGCCTTGAAGTCGGCACTGGCGACATCGGCGGCGGCGAACCGGTATTGCTGTGCGAACCCGGAGTAGAGGCCGAACAGGAAGATGGACGCGTTGAAAAGCACGAACTGCACTTCGATGATGGCGAGGGCGCCCAAAAGCGCACCGCCGGTGCCGATCACCGAGCCGACGACGAACCCGGCCTTGCGGCCGATGCGCCGCATCAATAGCGCCGAGGGCAGTGTCCCCGCGGCCGTGCCGATCAGCATCATGGTGATCGGAATAGTGACCAGCACGCCGGCGTCGAACACGCCTTGGGACACCAGTCCGGAAGCGACGAATGTCAGGCCCCGGCCGGTGTTGAACAGAACCTGGCAAAGGCCAAGAACGCCGACGTTTTTCTTTTCCCGGGATAGTCTCACCCCGGTGCTTTACGGGAGCCCGAAGGCCCCTGCAAGCGCTTTCCCGCGGACCCGTCAGTGTTGTCCGATTCGGCCAGATTCGGATGATTTTCGCCCTTTGGGACGGTCCCGGCCGGTCATCGCCGGCCCAATCCCGTCCCGTTGAAATTTAATTCATATTATCAATGGGTTACGCCAAAATTTCAGGCCTCGAAATAGGCCTTGTTCGGTTGTTGCGGGCGGCCGGTTTTGCTATAAATATTTCATGAATTTCCACCTCCGCCGGCCCAGCGGCGAGCCCAAAAATTCCAACAGGATCAACGCCTTTGACTGCGCCGCCTGACACACCTGAAGGCAATGGCGGCGGCTTGCCGCCCGACGGCGAGCCGCCCGAAAGCCACGGCCCCGATGAGCCTTTCGATCACGACATAAAACCGGTCGCCATCGAAGACGAGATGCGCTCGTCCTACCTCGATTACGCCATGAGCGTGATCGTCAGCCGGGCGCTGCCCGATGTTCGCGACGGCCTGAAGCCGGTCCACCGCCGGATTCTTTATGCCATGAAGGAGGGCGGTTACGACTACAACCGGCCGTTCCGCAAGTCGGCCCGAATCGTCGGCGACGTCATGGGCAAATACCACCCGCACGGTGACTCGGCGATCTACGATGCGCTGGTTCGCATGGCCCAGGATTTCTCCATGCGCCTGCCGCTCATAGACGGTCAGGGCAATTTCGGCTCCATGGACGGCGACCGGGCGGCGGCCATGCGCTACACCGAGGCCCGGCTGGCGCGTTCGGCGCACCATCTGCTGGAGGACATCGACAAGGATACGGTCGATTTCCAGCCCAACTACGATGACAGCGTCCGGGAACCGTCGGTGCTGCCGGCGGAGTTCCCGAACCTCCTGGTCAACGGCGCGGGCGGCATTGCCGTCGGCATGGCGACCAACATCCCGCCGCACAATCTCGGCGAAGTCATCGATGCCTGCAGTGCGCTGATCGACAACCCGGATCTCACCGTTGCCGATCTGATCGAAAATCATGTGCAGGGTCCCGATTTCCCGACCGGCGGCGTGATACTGGGCCGCAACGGCATCCGGCAGGCCTTCGAGACCGGCCGGGGCTCCGTGGTCATCCGAGGCAAGGCGGAGATCGAGCCGATGGCCAAGGACCGCGAAGCCATCATCATCTCCGAGGTTCCCTACCAGGTGAACAAGGCCCGGATGATCGAGATTATCGCCGAAGCGGTACGGGACAAGAAGATCGAGGGAATCTCGGATCTCCGCGACGAATCCGACCGGCACGGCGTGCGGGTGGTGGTCGAAATCAAGCGCGATGCCATGGCCGAGATCGTGCTCAACCAGCTCTATTCCTTCACGCCCCTGCAGACCAGTTTCGGCGTGAACATGCTGGCGCTGAACGGCGGCAAGCCCGAAATGCTGAATCTCAAGGAGATTCTTCAGGCGTTCATCGATTTCCGCGAGGAAGTCATTACCCGCCGGACCGCGTATGAGCTCGGCAAGGCGCGGGAGCGAGCCCATGTCATGGCCGGCCTGGCGGTCGCGGTCGCCAATCTGGATCCGGTAATCGAGCTGATCCGCAAGGCCAAGGACGGGCAGGATGCCCGCGACAAACTGATGGCGACGCCGTGGCCCGCGGGCGACGTCGCGCCGCTGATCGCGCTCATCGACGAGCCGGACCGCAAGGTTTCCGAAGCCGGGACGTACATGCTCTCCGAGGAACAGGCCAAGGCCATTCTGGAGATGCGCCTCCAACGCCTGACCGGCCTGGAGCGGGACAAGATCGCCGATGATCTCAAGGAAATCTGCGCCAGGATCACCGAGTATCTGGAGATTTTGGCGTCGAAGGAGAAATTGTTCGGCATCCTTCGGGAAGAACTGCTGCAGATGAAGGAGCGGTTCGGCACGCCGCGGCGGACGGTCATCGAGGAAGCGGAATTCGAGACCGACATCGAAGACCTGATCCAGCGCGAGGATATGGTCATCACCGTGTCCAACACCGGCTATATCAAGCGGGTGCCGCTTTCGACCTATCGGGCGCAAAACCGGGGCGGCAGGGGGCGCGCCGGTATGAGCACCCGGGAGGAGGATTTCGTCTCCCAGGTCTTTGTCGCCAACACCCATCAGCCGGTCTTGTTCTTTTCGTCGACCGGCATCGTTTACAAGCTCAAGGTCTACAAACTGCCCCAGGGCAGTCCGCAGTCCCGCGGCAAGGCGTTGGTGAACGTCCTGCCCCTGGATGAGGGCGAAACCATTTCGACGGTGATGCCGCTGCCCGAGGACGAGGAGACGTGGGAAAACCTCTTCGCCGTCTTCGCGACCGCGTCGGGCAATGTGCGGCGCAACCGTTTGAGCGATTTCACCAATGTAATGGCCAACGGCAAAATCGCCATGAAGTTCGAGAACGGCCATGAAGGAGACCGGCTGATCCGGGTTCGTACCTTCAGCGAGGACGAGGATGTCTTCGTGGCCACCCGCGGCGGCAAGTGCATCCGTTTTCCGGTCACCGACGTTCGCGTGTTTTCAGGCCGCACCTCGACGGGCGTCCGGGGCATTCGTCTCGCCGCCGGGGACGAGGTGATCTCCATGTCCGGCCTCAAGCATATCGAGGTCGAGGTGGCGGTCAGGGATGAGTACCTGAAGTCGGTCAATGCCAAGCGGCGTCTGGCGGGCGGCGACTACACCGACCGGGCCGAAGACAAGACCCACGACGAAGATCTGGCCGCCAAGCTGGAGGCGCCCGGGTACCGGGAGATGGCCGCCGAGGAAGAGTTTATTCTCACCGTAACCGAGGATGGCTTCGGAAAGCGCTCTTCGGCCTATGATTATCGGATATCGGGCCGGGGCGGCAAGGGCATCGACAGCATGGATTTGAAGCGCGGCAAGGATCCGAGCACGCAGGTGGTGGCGACTTTGCCGGTGATCGGGGACGATCAGCTGGTGATGGTTTCCGATGGCGGGCAGCTCATCCGGATGCCCATCGACGGCATCAGCTTTACCGGCCGGACGACGCGCGGCGTCACCTGCTTCAGGGTCGGCGAGGATGAGCGTGTGGTTTCGGTCTCTCGAATTCGCGACGTCGACGGCGATGGCGAGGAGGCCGAAAATGCCGCAATTCCCGAACCGGCAGCGGACGAGCCGGCCCCGGCAGGAGAGTAGGGCGAATGGCGGATAGAACTGGCGTATATCCCGGAACCTTTGATCCGATCACCCATGGTCATCAGGACATCATCAGCCGGGCGACCCGGGTGGTGGATCACCTGATCGTCGGCGTCGCCGTCAACGCGGGCAAGGGACCTTTGTTCTCGCTCGATGAGCGGGTCGCCATGGTCGAGGCCGAAGTTGCGGAGATGGATACCAACGGCGCCCGTGTCGAGGTTCGTCCCATGGAAGGGCTGCTGATGCATTTCGCCGAGGAGTGCGGCGCATCCTTGATCGTGCGGGGTCTGAGGGCGGTATCCGATTTCGAGTACGAGTTTCAGATGGTCGGCATGAACGCACGGCTCAACGACGACATCGAGACCGTGTTTCTCATGGCCTCGGAACACCATCAATTCATCTCGTCGCGGCTGGTGAAGGAGATCGGCATGCTGGGCGGCGACATCAAACCGTTCCTCTCGCCCCGTGTGGTCGAACGGATGAACGAGAAGCTCGCGGACGGCCCGGCCGCGGAGTAAGGTCCCCGATACCGATTCCGACGCCGGGGACCGCCCATGCGACTAGCCACCTTCCTGCACCGTGACGGGGATGCCCGGGCCGGCGTTCTGCTCGACGGCGACACCCGGATCGTCGATCTGTTCGCCGCCAGGCCCGAACCCTATTTCGGCTCCATGCAGGCCCTGATCGAGGGCGGGCCCGGGGCACTGGATGCCGCCAGGGAGGTCATGGAAAACCCGCCGTCCATCGCGGTCCATATGACGGAAGGGGCCAAGCTTCTGACGCCCCTGCCGGCGCCGCCGCAAATCCGGGATTGCCTGTGTTTCGAGGAACATTTGAAACAGGCCTACGATGTCCTGCGCAGGAACCGGGCGGCCATGGAACCGGACCCGGAGGCGGCGCTGAAGGAGTTCGAGGCCAAGGGGCTCTTTCGCATCCCCGAGGTCTGGTACCGGCAGCCCATCTACTACAAGGCCAACCGCCTTGCCGTCGTCGGCCCGGAGGAGGACGTGATCTGGCCCGATTATGCCGAGGTGATGGATTACGAGCTCGAGTTCGGGTTTTTCATCGGCAAGGGGGGGCGCGACATCCCCAAGGAGAAGGCCCGGGAGCACATTTTCGGGTACGCCATCTTCAACGACATATCGGCCCGCGATACCCAGGCGGTCGAGATGCCGGGCGGACTTGGACCCGGCAAGGGCAAGGACTTCGACACCGGCAACGTCATCGGTCCCTGTATCGTGACCGCGGACGAACTGGACCCCTACGACTGCACCATGATCGCCCGCATCAACGGGGAGGAGCGCTCGCGCGGACATTCGGGCTCGATCCACTGGACCTTCGAGGATTTGATCGCCCACATTTCCCGCTCCGAAACCTTGTATCCCGGTGAATTCATCGCGTCCGGGACCGTCGGCGGCGGCAGTGGCCTGGAGCAGGAGCGTTACCTCTCCGACGGCGATGTCATGGAGTTGGAGGTCGAGGGGATCGGCATTTTGCGCAACCGGATCATCAGAAAAGAGAGGGCTTATGGTTGAGAAGATCAGGCGGGTGATCACCGGCCACGACGAGAACGGAAAATCGGTGTTCATCATCGATGGTGATGCGACGGCGGTGAAGGAAATGGAGTCGATGCCGGGTCTGGCGTTGACCGACATCTGGCAAACCGGTGGCGCGCCGGCGAGCAATGCGGGGAACGCCGATGCCGCCGACCGGCCGGTGGTGCTCGAGCCTCCCGCGAACGGCACCATTTTCCGGGTTGTGGAATTTCCGCCGGACAGCCAGTGGCGCGGCCGCGCCGACGCCAAGGATGCCTTCGCATCGATTGGCGCGGACCACGCCACGGACGATGCCAGCGACGATCCGATGATGCACAAAACGGCGACCGTCGATTACCTGCTGGTTCTCAAAGGTGAAATCTGGGCGGTTCTCGATGACAGCGAGGTGTGTCTCAAACAAGGGGATGTGATGGTCCAGCGAGGCACGAACCATTCTTGGAGCGTCCGGACCGACGAGCCGTGCCTGCTGGCCGCCATTCTGGTGAACGCCGAACCCGTCTGAGGGAGCCCGCGTCCGATGAATCTAGCCCGGTTCCTATTGGATTCCGCCGCCGCGCAGCCGGGCGCGCCGGCCCTGGCGCGGGGACGTGATGTCGTTGCAACCTATGTCGAACATGCCGAGCGTTCGGCCCGGATTGCCGGCGCGTTGGCGGCGGATTTCGGTATCGCGCCCGGGGATCGGGTGGCGATCGCCATGGCCAACGCGCCCGAATATTCCGAAATACTGTTTGCCGTCTGGCATGCGGGCGCCGTTGCGGTACCGGTGAACGCCAAGCTGCATCCAAAGGAGGTGGCGTGGATAATCGATAACGCCGGGGCAAAAATCTGCTTTGCCGGCGCCGGCCTGGCTGCCGGCCTCGAGGAGGTTCGCGCAGAGATGGCGGGCCTCGAACGCGTCCTTCCCGCCGGCGACGAGACGCTGGCGATGCTCCGGGAGCGCCCGCCGTCACCCCTCGCGGATCGCCGCGCCGAAGACCTTGCGTGGTTGTTCTACACGTCGGGCACCACCGGCCGGCCGAAAGGGGCCATGCTGTCCCACGGCAATCTGCGGGCGATGACGGCTTCGTATTTCGCCTGCGTCGATGATGTCGTATCCGGCGACTGCATCATTCATGCGGCTCCCATGTCGCATGGGTCCGGCCTTTATCTCGTGCCGCACGTCGCCCATGGGGCGGCACAGGTCATTCCGCCTTCGGGCGGGTTCGATCCGGCGGAGGTTTTCGATCTGTTGTCGGCTTGGCCGGGCGCGACGCTTTTTTTCGCGCCGACCATGGTCACCCGGCTTCTGGCCGCGCCGGAGCTGGCGGACGCCGATCTGTCCGGACTCAAGACCATCGTTTATGGCGGCGCGCCGATGTACGCCGGGGACTGTCAGCGGGCGCTCGCGGCCCTGGGGCCGAAGCTGGTTCAGATTTACGGCCAGGGTGAAGCGCCGATGACCATCACGGTGCTTGACCGGGCCTCGCACATGGAGGCCGACAATCCGCGCTACCTGCAGCGTCTCGGCTCCGTCGGGCGGGCGCACACCGGCGTCGAGGTCAGGGTGGCGGACGCCGGAGACAATCCCTTGCCGGCAGGGGACATCGGCGAGGTTCAGGTGCGGGGCGATGTCGTCATGTCGGGTTACTGGCGGAACCCCGATGCAACCGCCCAGGCCCTGAAGGACGGCTGGCTGCATACGGGTGATCTCGGCGTTCTCGACGATGACGGCTATCTCACCCTGAAGGACCGGTCCAAGGACGTGATCATCTCCGGCGGATCCAACATCTATCCGCGGGAGGTGGAGGAGGTGCTTCTGCTCCACCCCGACGTTCTCGAGTGTTCGGTCATCGGCCGGCCGCACGCCGACTGGGGCGAGGAAGTCGTGGCCTTCGTCGTCCCCCGGCCGGGCGCGCAATTGGACGATGCCGAACTGGACGCTCTCTGCATCGAACAAATTGCCAGATTCAAGCGGCCCAAGGCCTACCGGGTTGTCGATGCGCTGCCCAAAAACAATTATGGCAAGGTCCTGAAGACGGCCTTGCGCGAAATGGCGTAGCCAACCTGCTGAATAGAAGGAACCACCATGACAGAGTACAAGACGGAACTTCGTGACGGCATGGCCGTCGATTGGGACGTCCCCATCGAGATGGATGACGGGCTGGTGGTTCGCGCGGATGTGTTCCGCCCCGCCGGCGACGGCCGGCATCCGGTCATTCTCTCCTACGGCCCCTATGCCAAGGGCCTTGCGTTTCAGGACGGTTATCCAAGTGCCTGGGAACGGATGGCGGAAGAGCACCCGGACGTGCCGGCAAATTCGTCCAACCTGTACCAGGCCTGGGAAGTGGTCGACCCGGAGAAGTGGGTTCCCGAGGGCTACGCCTGCGTACGGGTAGATTCAAGGGGCTGCGGCCGGTCGCCCGGCTACATCGACCACTTCTCGCCCCGGGAAACCAAGGACTTCTACGATTGTATCGAATGGGCCGGGGTGCAGGCGTGGAGCAACGGCAAGGTCGGGCTCAACGGGATTTCCTACTACGGGATCAACCAGTGGCATGTCGCGTCCCTTAAACCCCCGCACCTGGCCGCCATGTGCGTCTGGGAAGGGGCCGCCGACTGGTACCGGGACATGACCCATCACGGCGGCATCCTCTGCACGTTTTGGGACAACTGGTACGACATGCAGGTGACGACCGTTCAGTACGGCCTGGGCGAGAACGGGCCCAGGAGCCGGGCGACCGGCGAGCTGGTATGCGGCGACGAGACGTTGAGCGAAGACCGGCTGGCCCGGAACCGCTGTGCCTTCGGAGATGAAATCTGCGCACATCCGCTGGACGACGACTACCACAAGGCCCGCTCCCCCGATTGGGAGAACATCGATGTGCCGCTTCTTTCCTCGGCCAATTGGGGCGGGCAGGGGCTTCATCCGCGCGGCAACTTCGAAGGCTATGTCAGGTCAGCCAGCGGCCGCAAATGGCTGGAAGTCCACGGCATCGAACATTGGACGGAGTTCTACACCGACTACGGCCGGAAAATTCAGCTGAGGTTCTTCGATCATTTCCTGAAGGGCGAAGCGAACGGATGGGACAGGGAACCGCGGGTTCAATTGCTGGTCCGCGAGACCGAGCGGTTCATTCCCCGCGGCGAGGCCGACTGGCCGATCCCCGATACGGAATGGACCAAACTTTATCTCGATCTCGAAAACGGCAAGCTGGCCGGGGCGCCGCCACGCACCGCCGCCGAGATTTCCTACGAGGCCATGTCGCCGGGACTGTTCTTCGAGACCGAACCGTTCGATGCGCCGACGGAAATCACCGGCCCATTGGCGTCGAAGCTGTTTGTTTCGTCATCGACCGAAGATGCCGACCTGTTTCTCGTGGTCGGCCTTTACGATCCGGACGGCAACGAAGTGGTCTTCCAGGGCGCCATCGATCCCCACACGCCCATCGCCCAGGGCTGGCTCAGGGCCTCCCATCGCAAGCTGGACCCGGTGCTGAGCGAGCCCTATCGCCCGTATCACACCCAGGACGAAAAGCAGCCGCTGACGCCGGGCGAGGTCGTGGAACTCGATATCGAAATTTGGCCGACGTCGATCGTCATTCCGCCGGGCCATACCCTGCGGCTCAATGTGCGCGGATGCGATTATGAATGGGCCGGGGACACCGCCGGCGAACGGCTGAGCAACTTCAAGAACGAGTTGAAGGGCTGTGGGCCGTTTCTGCACGACGACCCCCGGGACCGGCCGCCCGGGATATTCGCGAATCAGGTCACGCTGCACGCCGACGAAGCCCGGCGGAACTATCTGCTGCTGCCGATGATTCCTCGGCGCGGTTTCGTCAAAACATGATCGGCTCTAGGGCGACAGGCGCCGTGATTCATCTATAGTACGACCGGTGAGGGGCATTCCCTGCCGCGATCCGGAGAGACGGACAGTGTCGATCGTGGAGCAGTTCAAGAATCGGACGCCGAAATCGCGGCGGCTTTTTGGCCGGGCCGTCGGCGCCATGCCGGGCGGAATCACACATGACCTTCGGCGTCAGCACCCGTACCCCCTCTACGTCTCGCACGGAGAGGGGAGCCGAAAATGGGACGCCGACGGCAACGAGTACATCGATTACCACGGCGGCCACGGGGCGCTGCTGCTCGGTCATGGACGGCCGGAAATCGTAGCCGCCGTCCGGCGCCAGGCCGCGCGGGGAACTCATCTTGGCGGCAGCCACGAACAGGAACTGCGCTGGGCGGAATTGGTCAGGGATCTGATTCCGTCCGCTGAAAAAGTGCGCTTTACCGCATCCGGGACCGAAGCCGCCATGCTGGCCCTGCGGCTCGCGCGCGCCCATTCCGGCCGTTCGAAATTCATCCGCTTCAAGGGCCATTTCCACGGTTGGTACGATCAGTTCGTCGCCGGATATGCTTCCCATTTCGATGGTTCGGCGCCGGTCGGCGTCCCGGCCGATGTTGCCTCGGCCGCCTTGATCGCCGATCCGGGCGACGAGGATGCCGTGCTGCGGTTCATAGACACCAACGACGGCATTGCCGCGATAATTCTGGAACCGACGGGCGCCCATTTCGGCGCCGGCCCGTTGGATCCTTCTTTCCTTTCCTTCCTCCGCGAGGTTGCGAGCAGTGCCGATATCGTGCTGATCTTCGATGAGGTGGTGACAGGGTTCCGCGTCTCTCCCGGCGGGGCCCAGGCCCATTTCGGCGTGACGCCGGACCTGACGACGCTCGGCAAGGTTTTGGCGGGCGGCCTGGGCGGCGGCGCGGTTGCCGGCCGGGCGGATATTCTGTCCCATCTCGATTTCGAGGCGGCTGCGAAGGCGGGCCGGGAAAAGATCGGACATCCCGGCACCCATAACGGAAACCCTTTGAGCGCCGCGGCCGGCATCGCGGCGCTGGAGATCGTCGCCGGTACGGACGCCTGCGAACGCGCCAATAATTCGGGAGAGGCGTTGCGCCGTATGCTGAACCAGGTGCTGACGGACGAGAAGGTGCCGTGGTCCGTATACGGCGAGTTCTCCGGGTTCAACCTGTTCACCAATCCCGGCGATCGTCGGGTTTTGCCGTTGGAATTCGATCCGGCTACCATTGATCCGTCTGAACTCACGGGAAACGATCCGGAGCTTGTGGGACTGGTGCGGTTGGCGATGCTCATAAATGGCGTGGACGTGACGCCGCGGTTCAGCGGCTGGATATCGGCCGTCCACGAGGATCGGGACCTGCAGAAAACCGCCGAGGCGTTCCAGCGGACGATCGGCATGCTGAAGAAGGAATCCGTGATAGCGGCCTGAATTTCCTACGGCCGGCTGATGTGGGAGGGCGGCGGATGACCAGAACATTGATCAAGGGCGGGCGTGTCATTACCGC
Organism: uncultured Rhodospirillaceae bacterium; assembly: GCA_964620095.1. Classification (GTDB taxonomy): domain Bacteria; phylum Pseudomonadota; class Alphaproteobacteria; order Rhodospirillales; family UBA2165; genus JAJDXO01. Next base: position 29,438 of record CAZUGT010000042.1, read on the forward strand.
GACCGACGACTACGGGGCCGATGTCCTGATCGAAAACGGCAGGGTTCATGCCATCGGACTGGATTTCGAGGCCGGCGAGGATGTCGACGTGCATGACGCCTCCGGCCTCCTGGTTCTCCCGGGCGGCGTCGACGTGCACACGCACCTGGAAGCCGAGGTCGGTCCGGCGATGACCGTCGACACATTCGAGAGCGGGACGACGGCGGCTGCGTTCGGCGGCACCACGACGCTGGTGGACTTTGCCCAGCAGCCCCACGGGGGCAGCGTCATCGCCGGGCTCGACGATTGGCAGGCAAGAGCGAGCCGGGCCTGCGTCGATGTCGGCGCGCATATGATCATCACGACCTTCAACGATCAGACCCTGGCCGACATGAAGTCCGTACTTCGAAGCGATGGAGTGACCAGTTTCAAGATGTTCATGGTCATGCCGGGAGTCATGATGATCGACGATGCCGAGCTTTACCGGATCATGCGGATGACCGGCGAAAACGGCGGCTTGTCCTGCGTCCATGCCGAGAACGGCCTGCTGATCGATGTGCTGATCAAGGAAGCGGTGGCGCAGGGCAGGAACGAGGTTCTGAATCACCCGAAGGTACACCCGGCGTCGACCGAAGGAGAGGCGGCCTACCGGGCGATCCAGATCGCCAAATTGGCCGAGGCGCCCATGTATGTGGTGCATGTTTCGTCGCAGGATGCCGTCCGGCACATAGCGGAGGCCCGCGACGAAGGTACCCCCATCTATGCCGAGACCTGTCCCCACTACCTGTTTCTGACCGAGGAACTGTACGATGCCCCGGATGCGGAGGCCGCGAAGTACACGATGATCCCCCCTCTTCGGTCCAAGGAGCACCAGGATGCCCTATGGCGAGGTCTTGCGACGGACGATCTGCAGATAATTTCCACCGACCACTGCCCGTTTTGTCTCGAGGAGAAAAGTTGGGGGCTCAAATATTCCAAGGCGCTCGGCAAGGAATCCTTCGCGCAGATGCCCAACGGCGCGCCCGGTGTCGAAACCCGGCTACCGCTGATTTACGACGGCGGGGTCCGCACCGGACGCATGAGCCTCAACCGCTTCGTTCAGCTGAATTCGACGACGCCGGCGAAACTGTTCGGGCTGTTCCCCCGCAAGGGAACGATTGCGGTGGGCTCGGACGCCGATATCGTCCTGTTCGATCCCGAAGAGCGCTGGACGATCCGGGCCGCGGAGCACCACAGCCGGATCGACTACTCTCTCTTCGAGGGCCGCGAAGTGACCGGCCGGGTCAAGAAGGTATTCCTGCGGGGACAGGTGATCGTCGATGGTGATCGTTGGCTGGGCCGCGCCGGGGGCGGTGAATATCTGCCGCGGTCCAACTCGGGCCAGATCTAGTCGGACGGTAGGGGAGGCCGTCATGAGCCGAATAGTAAGGGTTGGCGCCGCTCAAATGGGCGGCATATCACGCAACGAGCCGAAAGAGAGCGTGGTCGAAAAATTGCTCGGCCAGATGCGAAGGGCGCACGGTGAGGGATGCGACATCGTCGTGTTTCCGGAGCTTACTCTCACCACGTATTTCGCCCGGTGGCTGATCGAGGACGAGGATGAACTCGACCGGTTTTGCGAGGCGGATATGCCCTCTCCGGCAACCCGGCCTCTGTTCGAGGAGGCCGCACGTCTCGAAATCGGCTTCCATCTCGGGTACGCCGAATTGGCGGAGGAGAGCGGCGTGAAGCGCCGTTTCAACTCGTCGGTGCTGGTGGGCAAAAACGGGCAGGTCATCAACAAGTTCAGGAAAATCCATCTCCCCGGCCGCTTCGAGCCGGATCCGGGGTTCCCCGCCCAGGCGTTGGAGAAGCGCTACTTCGATATCGGCGATACGGGCTACCGGACGGTCCGCGGGTTCGGCGGCGTCATGGGGGTATGCATCTGCAACGACCGCCGTTGGGCCGAGAGCTATCGGGTCCTGGCCTTGAAGGGCGCCGAAATGATCTTCATCGGCTACAACACGCCGACCAAACCCTATTGGGCGCATGAGGAGGATCCGCTCAGTGATTTCCACAATCATTTGAGCATGCAGGCAGGCGCCTATCAGAACTGCTGTTGGATCGTCGGCGTCGCCAAGGCGGGCGTCGAAGACGGGGAAGAACTGATCGGCGGGACGTGCATCATTGCGCCGACGGGTGAAATCGTCGTGGAATGCAAGACCCGGGAGCAGGAACTCATATGCGCCGATTGCGATCTCGATCTGGCCCGCGACCTAAAGGACAATCTGCTGAACTTCGAACAGCACCGGCGGATCGAACATTACGGGCTCATCACCGAGCAGCGGGGTGTCGTCGAGCCGGACTGAGCCTGCTTCGAAGCTGTCGGCGGGGGCGGGGCCGTGATATGACGGTGAGATCGAAAGTGGAACGATTGCGGAGGAGGCGGCTATGCCGGTCTATAGAGCCGATGAAATGGAGGCGACGCCCGACGTCGTCAATCCGAAAGTCATGATGAAGCAGTTCGGCGGCGAACTGATCAAGGTCGGCATCGTGACCTACGAGGAGGGTGAGACGCCGCCGCCGCACTATCATCCGAACGACGAACAGTGGATCTATATGCTTGAAGGCCGTCTCGCGCACGTGCTTGGGGACGAAGACCATATGCTTGGTCCCGGGGACCTGGTCTACATTCCGCGCAATGTGGTCCACGGGATACGGATACTCGAGGGACCGTGCCGCTTCTTTACCTGCAAGAGCCCGGCCGGGACCGGCGGTCTCAGCGAGGATTACACCGACGTTCCGAATTTGGAGGAAATCGAGCAGCGTCTGGCCGAAATATCGTAGTTGCCGGCGCGGATTTCCAGGCTTGCCCAATAGGGGCAAAACGCCTAGAAACCCGGCCGTTGGGTGCTTAGCTCAGGTGGTAGAGCAGCTGCCTTTTAAGCAGCGGGTCATAGGTTCGAGTCCTATAGCACCCACCATTTTCCCCGGTATCGGGTTACGGGGATTTACCTCAGAGACTGGCCTGCCATAATCCCCGCAGAGGGGAGCGCGTACGTTTGGCTGGCCAGGACTTCGACTACATCATTATCGGCGCGGGATCGGCGGGTTGTGTGCTGGCCAACCGGCTGTCCGAGGATCCCGATATTCGGGTTCTGGTGCTCGAGGCCGGCGGCATGGACGACGACCCGTGGATCAAGGTGCCGCTGGTGTGGATGAGGAAGTTCGTCGACGAGCGGCATCACGACTGGGGTTACGACACCGAGCCCGAACCTCAAACCGACGATCGCGTCCTGGAATGCGTTCGCGGCCGGGTCGTCGGCGGGTGCTCCTCGATAAACGCCATGTCTTATGTACGGGGTCACGCCGCGGACTATGACCGCTGGGCCGAGACCGGTTTGACGGGTTGGTCGTACGCCGACGTTCTTCCCTATCTCAATCGCAGCGAAACCTGGGAGGGCGGCGACAGCGTCGGCAGGGGCGGCCGGGGCCCGCTGCGCATCCGAAGAAGTTCCTATCGGGACCCAATGATCGAGCCGGTCCAGGAGGCCGCCGGGGAAATCGGGCTTGCGCGAATTGATGATTACAACAGCGGCGACAATGTGGGCGTCAGCCGCATGCAGCAGAATATTTATCACGGACGGCGTTGGAGCGCGGCGGATGCGTTCCTGCGGCCGGCCCTGACCCGGCCCAACCTCAAGCTCCAGACCGAGGCCCACGTCAATCGCATCGTCATCGAAAACGGCCGCGCCGCCGGGGTCAGCTATCATCGCGGCGGACAGAACCGGCGCGTGACGGCGGGCCGGGAAATCATCCTGTCGGGCGGCGCGCTAAATTCGCCGCATATCCTGATGCTCTCCGGTGTCGGCCCGGCGGACCAGCTGCGCCGGCACGACATCCCGGTGGTCGCGGATGTCCCGGCGGTCGGCCGGAACCTGCAGGACCATATTTCCGCCGGCGTCGACTATGCCCGGGCTGCTCCGGGACCGTTCAGAAAGCAATCCCGATGGGACCGGTTGGCCATCAGCGTCGCGCGGGCCCGATGGTCGGGTGTCGGTCCGGCGACCGATTTTCCCACTGGCATCGTCGGATTTTTGCGGACTGACCCGGCGCTTGCGGCGCCGGACATTCAGTTCCTGTTCACCTTCACCAACCGCTTTGCCCACCCCTGGTTTCCGGGCATCAAGGCGCCGTTCGAGGATCGCGCGGGCGCGCGCGCGGTGCTGTTGCATCCGGAGAGCCGGGGCCGGATCGAGCTCGTCTCCGCGGATCCAATGGAGCTGCCGCGGCTCTACCAGAATTTCTTCGAGAAGCCGGCGGATATGGCCATTCTCCGGAAGGGGCTCAAGCTGGCGCGGGAACTGTTTTCGCAAGCCCAGGTCGGGCCGTTTCTTGGCGAGGAACGGCTTCCCGGCGCCGGCGTAACCGATGACGGCGGCCTCGACGCCTACATCCGAAGGACGTGCACCACGGTTCACCACCCCTGCGGCACCTGCCGGATGGGTGCGGATGAGGCGTCGGTATTGGACGGGGACCTCAAGGTTCGCGGTGTGGAGGGGCTGCGCGTCGTCGATGCGTCCGCCATGCCGGACCTGATCAGCGGAAACATCCATGCCGCTGTCCTGATGATTGCCGAGAAGGCTTCGGATTCGATTTTGGGCAAGCCCGCCCTGCCCGCCGCCGAAACGCGCGTTGCGGCGTAACCCGGTGGAAACCTCAAGGAGAGACACATGAGAATTCTGCAAACCGGCCTGACCTACAAGGATGACGGCAAGGCCACGCCCGGCTTCACCCTCTATTCGCCGCTTTGGACGAAAAAGACCATTCTGTTGAACATGGATGGCGAGCCGGTTCACGAGTGGGATTTGCCGGGCACGCCGGGTGGGTACGCGCGGCTGCTGCCCAATGGTAATCTTTTCTACGCCGCCCAGTGGGACGGCGACGATGTGCCGCCGTTCAAGGGCGGTGCCCAGGGCGGCTTCATGCGGGAGGTGGATTGGGACGGAAACGTCCTGACGGAATTCATCGATGGTTGGCAGCACCATGACGCGCGCAAGCTGGCCAACGGCAATATCGTCTATGCCGGCTGGGCAGTAATGCCCGAAGACGCACAGAAGCGGATTCAGGGCGGGCGCCCGGGCACGGAACCGCCGGGCGGAATTTTCGGCGACTATGTGCGTGAAGTGGATCCCGACGGCAACACCGTTTGGGAGTGGCACACCTACGAAATGGACATCGAAAAGTATCCCATTCATCCCCTGGTGCCGCGGCGCGTATTCGCGTGGTGCAATACCACGTTTCCGCTGGAGAACGGCGATGTGCTGATCAGTCTGCGGCAGATCAACACCATCGCGATTATCGACCGGCAGACGAACAAGTTCCGCTGGGAATTCACCGACATGATCTTGGGCGGCCAGCATGACCCTCAGTTGCTGCCGAACGGGAACGTCATCGTCTTCGCCAACGGCATGAACAGCTACGAGGGGCATCCCCACTCGCTGATTCTCGAAATCGATCCCAAGACCAACGAAATTGTCTGGCAGTACCGGGCCCAGCCGCGGACCGATTTCTATTCCCACCACATCAGCGGCCAGGAACGGTTGTGGACCGGCAATACGCTGATCTGCGAGGGGAGGAATGGCCGATTGTTCGAGGTCACGCCCGACGGCGAACTGGCGTGGGAGTTCATCAACCCGCACCGGGGCCCCGGGATAGACGGCGACAGCGTGAACTGGGTGTTCAGGGCGTTCCGGTACGCGGAAGATTCGCCGGAAATCGCCGGGCGGGTGAAGCTCTAGACCCGATCTAGACGATCGCCAGCATCCGCTCGATCGAGCCCAGCGCGCGGAGCCTGATGTCTTCGGGCACCGTGATCTCGTAGCGCGTGTTCTCGAGCGCATCGAGCGTATCCTCGAGCGTAATCTCGGCCATGTGCGGGCATCGATGGCTGCACAGGCGTAGAATATTCTTGTCCGGGTGACCGGCGATTATGTTGTCGCCCATGGCGCATTCGGTCAGCAACAGGAATTCCGGCGCATCGTTGGCGTCCACGTAGTCGATGATGCCCTTTGTGGAGCCGACGAAATCGGATTCCCGAACCACTTCCGGTTTGCATTCCGGGTGGGCGAGGACGGCGACATCGGGAAACTGTTTGCGGACCGAGGTGACGTCCTCCGGCGTGAAGAGTTCGTGGACCTCGCACGAGCCATGCCAGGAGATGATGGTGTTCTCGAGGTTCGCCGGCTGCTTGGTCCCCTCCGGGTCATCTTGGGGAAAGTAGGTCGACCAGCCGAGTTCGGCGGCAATGTTGCCGGCCATGAACTCGTCGGGAAGAAAGATAACGGTGTCGGTCTTGAGGGATTCAATGACCTTGGCGGCGTTCGCGGACGTGCAGCAGATATCGGTCTCCGCCTTCACGTCGGCGTAGGAGTTGATGTAGGTCACCACCGGTACGCCGGGAAAGCGCTTTTTCAGCGCGCGGACATCGTCCGCCGTAATCGCCGCGGCCAGGGAGCATCCGGCCTTCACCGCCGGCAGCAGGACCGTTTTCTCCGGGTTCAGGATTTTCGCGGATTCGGCCATGAAGCGGACGCCGCAAAATACGATAATGTCGGCGTCGGTCGTGGCGGCTTGCTGGCAAAGCGCAAGCGAGTCGCCGGTAAAATCCGGGACGGAGTGATAGAGCGCCGCTTCCATGTAGTTGTGGCCCAGAATGACCGCGTTTTTCTCTTTTTTGAGGCGGTTGATCCTGTAGGCGAGTTTCGCCTTCTCCTGGATTTCAAAATCCGGGATGAGGTTCTTCAGGACCTCGTGCATCCTGCGATAGGTAGATTCTTCGTTTGGCGCGATTATGCCCATTGAGACTTCCTCGCCATTTTGCGGCGGGTTACGGAATCATGACGCTGTTCGTTGCTGCCAGCCCAACGCTGGCAGGCCACTAACGCGGGGGCGGTCGGTCCCCCCACAGGGTGCTCTGCCGTTGTCTCAATCCGGGTAATATAGCG
>CAZUGT010000043.1:0-9340 GCA_964620095.1 uncultured Rhodospirillaceae bacterium
GGGCTATGGCGCCCAGATAGACGCCCGGCACGGGCACCATGTTCAGCGGCGTCGCGTGGTGCTCGGCAACGTGATAGCAGTAGAATCCGGCCTCATCGGCGGCGGAAACAAACTCGAGCCGCTCGTCGAATTCCTGGGCCAGCGGACGATCGTTGACGTCCACGTGATCGAATAGTCCGAATTTCATCGCCCCGCCTCCCCGGCGCCGCCATCACTCATCCGGTTTGCCCGAATGCTTTCCATGCCGCGTCCTGATCCTATAGGGTTCATCGGCAAACGCACAACCTGCACGCAGAAATTACGGGGAATTCATGGAAACGCGGCAACTCGGCAATTCGGGCATCGAAATTCCGCCGGTCGGCATCGGCTGCAACCGGTTGACGGATTCCTCGGATTCCGGGCTCTTCGCGACCGTCGACGAAGCGCTCTCGCGGGGCGTCATCCATTTCGATTCCGCCGAGTCGTATGGCGACGGCGGAAGCGAGGAATTCCTGGCCGCCGCGCTCAAGGGACGCCGGGATCGGGCGTTCATCGCCAGCAAGTTCGGCATGCGGCGCAGCGGCGGGAAAACCGCCATTTGCGGAACGCCCGAATATCTGAGGGAGGCCTGTGATCTCAGCCTTGGCCGGCTTCGGACCGACCGTATCGACCTCTACTACCAGCATCGCGTCGACCCGAACGTCCCGGTGGAGGAGACCTGGGGCGCGATGAAGGAACTGGTCGACGCGGGCAAGGTCCGGAGCCTGGGGATCTCCAATCCGACCGTGGAGGAAATCCGCCGCGCCCACGCCGTCCATCCCGTATCCGCGCTGCAGATGGAGTACTCGCTCTTCACCCGCGGGGTCGAAGACGAATTCCTGCCGCTTTGCGCGGAACTGGGCATCACCTTCGTCGCCTACGGGCCGCTGGCCTTCGCCCTTCTGTCGGGCGAGATCACCAGCAAGGAGGACTTTCCCGAAGCCGACCGTTACCGGCGGAACATGCCCCGCTTTCAGGACGAAAACATCGGCCACAATCTGGAATTGCTGCGGACCCTCCGCGAGGTGGCCGGCGAGCTTGGCGGAACGCCCGGTCAGGCCGCCCTCAAATGGCTCATGGACAACCCGGTCCACGTGGTGCCGATCCCGGGATCGCGCCGCAAGGAGCACCTAATCGAGAATGCCGAGGCCTGCGGCCTCGAATTGACGGCCGAGCAGTATAGGCGGCTCTCAGACGCCTATCCCGCCGGCGCCGCCAAGGGAGACAATCGGCCGCAAACGGGTGCGACACGGGCCAGTCGATGACTGTCAGGCGTTTCGGGCGCGATAGAAGTCGCTGATCCCGATTTCATCCCGCAATTCGGTCGAGTCGGTGCCGGCCGCGGCTCCCTCGTAGGGAATCCCGATCGCGTCGGCGAGCCGCACAAAGCCATGGAATGCCCCGGCAATGGCCGCTGCGTCCACCGTTGCCGGCTCACCCATCAGTTCGAGCATTTTTTGCCGGTGAGCCGATGTCCCGTTCTCGTCCCGCCGCGCGACCGCCTCAGCGAAGCCCATCAGCAATTCGGCGTGCTCGATGTCGGTGTCATGCCGGTATCCCTCCGTAATGTCGTGGAGATCGACTTCGTTGTCGGCGGCGTTGCTGCTCTCACGGAGCATGTAGGCATGCGCCGTCGTTCAGTAGAGGCACTGATGGAGCGCCGATATCCGCGCCGCGATGATCTCGATCTGAGGCCGGCTGATGGCGCGTACGCTGTTGCCGAAATCGTATACCTGCCCGCCCTCCAGATAATGGGCGCCGGCAAGATTCCAATAGTCGCGCTTCGATTGGGGAACCATGCTGAGAGCCCGCTGGATGTAGCCGGCCGTCGGTGTGGGATACAGGGGACCGTCCTCCGGCACCTCGTCGCCCGGCTCGACGATGGGGAGCCATGCCGCCTCGCGCCGGGCGCCCGGCGGCAGATAGCGCGAGGGTTCACCGGCGGCGGGCCGGGGCAGAACAGCCACCGGAAGACCCAGGCCGAATGCGAAGGTATCCATGATCATGGTCATGGCGATGACGCCGACCATCTCGACGAATTCGCCCTCGAGCATGCCGCCGTCGATATGTCTTCGGCACCACCTCTCGCTGAGCCGGCCGGGATCGGTGACCACCCGGTGAACGATATCCACCTGCGCCGGAGTGAGATTGCCCAGTGACCTATGTTCCTGGGACAGGTTGTCGGGTGACAGCGCCTCCTTGAGTTCGGCGCAGGCCGGACAATTCCGGGCATTTCGGACTTCTTCGGCAATCCACACCCGCTGCTCGCCGGTGAACCAGGTGCCGGGACGGGCAATGCCGGCGAGCGCGGCCTCATGCGCACTCAACAGATCGCTCCGAATGTCGTACGGGCTGTCCGGGAACGGGTTATCGGCCATCTCTCCCCCCTTCGTGGTCTGGATCAGAGTTTGGTCCGGGAGCCGAAGCGGGCGAGGAACTTGGCCTCGGAGCCCCCGTCGTTGATCAGCGTTACAGCGCACCCCAGCATCCGGTCCTTGTCGCCGGCGCCGGCGCCGGGACAGTCATCCAAACGAATTTTCGCCCGTGCCGGTTTGGGCTGATGCTTCTCGACCTGCAGCGCGTGCGGCAAATCGGCCTCTTTCTCTTTACCGGGGAAGAGACGGCCGAGGATATCCTCGCGCCGCGGATGAGGCGGCGCGTCGCCGCCGGTGACGATGATATCCGGCTCGACGCCGGTTCCCTGGATCGAGCGCCCGCTCGGCAAATAGTAAAGCGCCGTGGTCAGGCGCAGCGCCCCATCCCAGTCCAGCGGGGTGATCGTCTGAACCGATCCCTTGCCGAAGGAGCGGGAGCCGATCACCGTTGCCCGGTTTTGATCCTGCAGGGCGCCCGCGACGATTTCGGAAGCCGAGGCGGACCAACGGTTGATCAACACGACGATGGGCAGTCCGTCGGCGAGATCGCCGGTTTCGGCGTTGAAGGCGCGGCCATTGCCGTCCCGGTCCCGGACCGAAACGATATCGCCCCGGTGGAGGAAGGAATCCGTCACCGCCACCGACTGGCTCAACAGGCCGCCGGGATTGTTTCGGAGGTCCAGAACGAAGCCCCGCAGCTTGCCGCCGAGCTTGCGGCGTATCGCACTGACGGCGCGGCGCAATTCGTCATCGGCCCGCTGATTGAAGCTGGTGACGCGGATGACCCCGACTTCGCCCTCGATGCTCCACTTGATCGGCCGCACCCGGATGATTGCCCGGGTTACCGTCACGTCGAATTCCCCGGCATCCGCCCGCCGGATGGTCAGCCGCACATCGGTCCTGGGCTTGCCCCGCAACAAGCGGACCGCTTCCATCAACGACATCCCCTTGATCCCGGTGCCGTCGACATGGGTGATCAGATCGCCGGATTTGATGCCAGCGCGGCTCGCCGGGGTATCCTCGATGGGGGCGATCACCTTGACGAACCCGTCCTCCATGTTGACCTCGATGCCCAGACCGCCGAATTCGCCGCGGGTGGTCACCTGGCTCTCGCGGAATTCGTCGGGGTTCAGATACGAGGAATGGGGATCCAGATTGGTCAGCATGCCGTCGAGGGCGGCTTCGGTGACTTGGGCAGCGGTGAATGTCCCGGGCTTGCCCTCGAGCTTCTTGACGCCGTCCACGGCGGCCTTGATCAGCACGGCATCATCGATGGACTGCACATACTCCTGACGGACCCGCAGATAGGCGTCACGGAAATGGCGCAATTGCTGGGTGCGCGAGGAATCCCGTTTGGCGTACTGGTCGAAGAGCTGGCGGAAGGTCTCGACGCTCTCGGCCGATTTCTTGTCGGCGGTAAACGCGTTGGTGAAGCCGCCAAAGACCCGGGCGACCTCGGTGCCGCCGCTGGCGCAAGCCGTCAATCCGCCGGCGCCGGCGAACAGGACGGCAACGGCCAAAATGGCCAATCGGGTCGATCGGGACCTCACGGTCTGCTTCATACCTGATACCTACTCCCGTCTCTCAACCATCCGCGTCGGTCCGCCGGAATGGCCCGAATGGAAATATTCGCTTCCGGAAACGGCGCATGGACCATAAACCTGTTCTCCGGAAATATAGTCTCTTCGTCCCGCAAATCCAGAACGATCGGGTTATTGCGAACCGTCGGACACCGGCGGATTTCCCCGGCGAATCCCTCCCGGCGGCTCTCGCGAAGGCCGGCCATACCAGACGACGAGCATGGCGGCCGTCAACAGCACGAGCGCCAATGCCTGATGGATCGCGGCAAGGGAGATGGGCACCACCAGCAGCAAAGTCGAGATGCCCAATACGACCTGCAGGAGGCCAACGCCGGCCAACAGGTGAAACCGGGCCGTTTCACGGAGCGGCAACCGGGCCCGCAGGGCCAATGCCCAGGCGGCCGCGATCAGCAACAAAGCGCCGATCGCCAGCACCCGGTGGTCGAACTGCACCGTCGTCACGTTCTCGAAGAAGTTGCGCCACGCCGGATCCTGAATGAACAACCCGTCAGGTATCCATTTGCCGTCCATCAGCGGAAACGTGTTGTAGGTCCTGCCGGCGTCGAGACCGGCGACAAATCCGCCCGACAACATGGTGGCGAAGACCCACCCGAGAACGACCGCCGACAGGCGCCGGAGGTGCATGGGAAGGGCCCGCCGCGCGTTGCGCCCGACCGCCAGATCGAGCGCGGTCCAGAACATGGCGGCGTAGATGGCGATGGCCAGTCCGAGATGGGCGGTCAGCCGGTACGGGCTGACATCGGGATCGTCCACCAGACCGCTCTTGACCATGAACCAGCCCAATACGCCTTGCGCCCCGCCGAGCACGAAGAACAATACCAGCCGCCGGGCGAGAGGTCGGTCTACCCAGCGTTTGACCAGGAAGTAGAGAAACGGCACCGCGAAAGCGACACCTATCAAGCGGCCCCAAAGCCGGTGAACGTATTCGAGCCAGAAAATGCCCTTGAAGCCTTCGACATCCATCCCCGTGTTGATCTTCAGGAATTCCGGCGTCTGCTTGTAGGCCTCGAAAAGGGCGAGCCAGGCCGCGTCGCTCATCGGCGGCAGCCAGCCCGTGACCGGACGCCAGTCGACGATGGAAAGCCCCGATTCGGTCAACCGGGTCACGCCGCCGATGATCACCATGATGAAGACCATCCCGCACATGGCGAAAAGCCAGTAGCCGATCAGTTTTCGGCCTCGGGCCAGGTCGGCCGACCTTGCCGCGTCCGTGGCCCATTCGGCGGTCTTTCCTGCCGCTGTCACGTCACCTCCAATTCAAGCCCGGCCACGTTTTATCCGGCGGACGCCGGTTGGTCGAGACCCGCGACGATGCCATCGGCCGCTTCCCTTTCGAACGAGGCCGGAAGCTCCCTAGATCGGGTCATGTTTTGACGGAACCACGGCGCGGTTTCGTCAAAACATGTGAATCGGCTCTAGGGTGGACACGGCATGCCCGCTGGAACAAACTGCCGAAAGACATCGGTACAGGGTAGCCGGGATATGAAAATCTCATTGCTGGATCACGTGAATATCGAAGCGGTCGACGTGGACGTGTCGGCCAAATTCTATGAGGACGTGCTGGGCCTGAAATCGGGGGAGCGGCCGCCGTTCGACCGGCCGGGCCATTGGATGTATTGCGGCGACCGGCCCATCATCCACATCATTTCGCCGTTGCCCGACAACAGGCTGCTCACCGGCTCCAAGGATGCCGCCATCTCGCATTTTTCCATGCAAATCGAGGATTTTGACGCGGCCAAGAAGCGCCTGGACGATTTCAACGTCGAATACGAGGAAACCAACGTGCCCGATACGGAACTCCGGCAGCTGTTCTTTCCCGATCCCGATGGCGTTCTGATCGAACTTCTCTACAACCCGAACCGCTGATCCACTGGGTTAGAGCGGGATGGCGAGCAGGGTGTCCACCCGCTCACTGTCCATGACCACGACCTTCTCGGCGAACAGCGGTTCGTCGCCCGAGATGTCTATACGGTCCCGGTAGATGCCGGTGGCGAAGACGGAGGTCTCGCCGTCCTGCATGATGCGGGCCACGAGAAATGACGTCGAAGCGTCGATCAGCGTGCCGTTGACCTGTTCGATCAGGCTGGCGCCGGCGATATGCCGGTACCCGTGCGGCTCATAGACGCTGACATTCTCGACGGCGTTGACCCGGTCCATGAGCATGCCCCGGGAATCGGCGAATATCAGCGCGTTCTCATATCCGGCCCGATCATCGGCGCGGTGGGTCACCCGATAGATACAGGGATCGGTGAAAAATCCGGGCCACGCACCCAAGTCGCCGTCATCCAGACAGCGGACGTAGCGGGCGAGCAGGCCGTCCGCCAGCAGTTTGGCCTGCAGCAGTTCCGGCGAACTCACGCCTCAAACGCCCATCAGGCTGCGGTACATTTTCCAGAACCCCCGGACGGATGTTTCGGTGGCGCGGTAGTCGACCGTCGTCACGTCGTCGCCGCCCATCCGCACGACGCCTGAATCCTCTTCGACGCCGCGGATCGCGCGCTGCACGAACCCGCCGATGGCGCCGTCCTCCAGGGAAATATACCCGGACGGGCCGACCAGATTGTTCAACTTCACCCGCGTGCGGGTCATCTCTTCGCTGTCTCCCTCGAAGCCGACGAAGTTCCAGTTGAGATCCGTCCGGTCGACCGCGGTGGGCAGTATCTGACGTACGGCGATGGAGTTTTGGATGACCTGGACGACCAGGGACGGGAACACGCTCTGAATTTGAACGGTGATGCCGTCTTCCCATTCGTCGATGGAATCCAGAAGCGAGGGATCATTGAGCGAGAACCCTTCGCCGGTAGAGCGGATTTCCTGCGACGCATAGTCCTGGTTGCCGCGCTCGGCATCCATCTTGGAATAACTCACGTGATGCGCCCCGCTCTCACTCACGATTATCCCGCCTTCGTGTCCGAGACGGTTGAGCCGAAAGCGGGTGAAAAACAGATGCAGGATCGTCGCGTGGTAGACGTCCTTCACGTTCTCCAGATAGAGCTTCCAGTTGTTGTGCATGACCTGGGTCGAGCGGCCGATCAGCTTCAGCGGCGCCTTGCCCAGGGCGCGCTCGAGAAACCGTACCGATTCCGGCCCGAGGTAGTTTTCGATGTCCGGAACCTTGGGATCGAAGGAACCGAAGACCAGCCCGCAGAATTCGGTCACCTCGATGGGCCGCAAACCGTGGCGGGACTTGTCGAAATCGTCGGGCATGCCGCCCCGGCCGTCCGCACCGTCCTCGAACGCCACGTTTTGGAGGTTGCCCTCGAGGTCATAGGACCAGGCATGATAGACACAGGTCAGCCGTTTGACGCTGCCCCGCGGCTCCAGGCACAGCAGCGCGCCGCGATGGGCGCAGCGATTGAGGAAACCGCGAAGCACGCCATCCTCGCCGCGAACCACGAGCACCGGCGTCTCGCCGATTTTGGTGGTCTTGTAATCCCCGTTCTTGGGCAGTTCGGCCGTCAGGCAGAGGAAATTCCACACCGGGCCCTTGTAGATATTCCGAAGCTCCGCCTCATAATTGGCGGCATCCGAGTAGACCCAGAACGGAATGTGTGAATAGTCGCCGTCGCGCCAGGTCCGGCGTGCCTCCAGTTCCAGGTCGAAGCCTTCCATTTCCCGTCCCTTCGATGCGGAATTTCAACGAGAGTAGCGTTTTTGCGGGTATCGTTGCAATTGCATCTATCCAACCGACGCCGCGTCCGTTAACATCCCATCGTTAGGATAATTGCGGGCAGGCCAATATTAGTCTTGCCAAGACGTAGAACTGGGAGGAATCCGGAAATGAAATTCGCACGTTACGCATTGTCGGCAGGGGCGGCTGTACTTCTCGCGACGGCCGCGGATCCCGCCGCGGCGCAAAAATCCAAGGACACGCTGAGGGTCGCTGGGTTGCAGCCCGTTCGGGTGGTCGACGCCGTGTTCGATCCGAACCCGCAGACCAACCTGTTGGACCGGATGGTCTTCGACACGCTGGTCTACTACGACGTCGAGGCGCGCAAGGTGGTGCCGCTGTTGGCCGAGTCGTATACCCGCGTCGATCCCCTGACCATCGAGTACAAGCTCCGCAAGGGCCTCAAATTTCACAACGGCATGCCGGTGACCGCCGACGACGTGGTGTACACCTTCGACTTCGTCAAGGACCCCAAGGTCAACTTCCGGTTCAAGGGCACCCGCTATGGAGTCTACAGCAAGGCGGTAAAGGTGGATGATCACACGGTGCGGATTTCCACCAAGGCGACATACGCGCCGTTCGAATCGCGCATTATGTCGCTGCCGATCTTCCCCAAGGCCGTTCACAGCAAGCTCGAGGATCGCAGCAAGTTCGGCCTGAAGCCCATCGGGACGGGCCCTTACATGGCCACACAGGTCGATGCGACCGCAGGCGTGGTGCTGGAAAAGAACCCCAACTTCAAGCTCGCCGCGAAGGGCTCGAAATCACCGGCGAAAATCGGCCGCATCGAATTCAAGACCATCGCCAACAAACAGACCCAGATCGCCCGGCTGATCGCCGGCGAGCAGGACCTGGTCTACCAGATCAGCAAGGATCAGGCCGAGAACCTCGCCAAGATGCCGAACCTGCAGGTCACCGTCGGGAGCACCATCCAGTTCATCTATTTCATGGTGGATGCCGCCGACCGGTCGAAGATCGGCATCTTCAAGGACAAGCGGGTGCGGGAGGCATTGATGCATGCCATCGATCGCCGGGGGCTGGCCAAGGCGCTGGTGCCGGAACCGGTCGCCAGCGAACCGCTGCAAATCTCCATGTGTCACGAATGGCATACCGGCTGCAAGGCCACCAAGTCGCCGCCGGCTTACGATCCCGCGCGGGCGAAGGCCCTGCTCAAGGAAGCGGGCGTCGACCCCAACTTCTCGCTGGCGCTCACGACGTGGGGTCCGTCGCGTCCGACCGCCGAGGCGGTCGCCGGCCAGCTGCGCAAGCTGGGGATCAAGGCGACGGTGGACAACAACGCCATCGGCGGCTTCGTGAAGAAGCGCGCCCAGGGCAAGGTTCAGGCCTTCGTCAGCCTGTGGGATAACGGCGGCGGCCAGGCCGACGTGGTCTCCACCTCCGGCTTCTTCTATTTGCCGGGCTCGCGGAACTACAACGGCGACAAGCAGCTGGCGGCGTGGCACAAGCAGGGCCAGACCGAACTGGACCTCTCCAAGCGCGAGGCCATATATCAGAAGCTGTTCGATCGGGTCACCGAGGAGCGCTACTCCATGCCGATCGTACCGATCGCCTCCGCGGTGGCGCATACCAAGGAGGTCAAGCTGCCGACCTGCTGTCACCGCAAGCCCGAAGGCTTCCTGTTCAATTTGATCGAGTGGAACTGACCGCTCGGTTGG
>CAZUGT010000044.1:0-3689 GCA_964620095.1 uncultured Rhodospirillaceae bacterium
GCTGGTCCTTTCTTGTGTCCAAATCGTCGCAAAACGCTTGGAAACAAGTAGAATCAACACCGTGCAACCTGTCCACATATTTAAACCGGACACCAGTGGAACAAGTCGGGGCATGACGGCTTGGTTTGTGTCGTATATCCACTCGTCATACCCCGCTTTATGCGGGGTATCCAGGGGGCGAGGCGCCGGACGGGCGCGGGCGCCCCGATGACCCCCGGCGCCCGGATCGCCGCGGCGATCGAAATCATCGACCTGTTGGACGAGACCGGGGCGCCCGCCGACAATGCCATCGAGCGCTATTTCCGCGCGCGGCGCTACGCCGGCGCCAAGGATCGCCGCGCCGTCACCGAGCGCGTCTTCGGCATCGTCCGCCGCCGGGCGCGGCTCGACTGGTGGATGCTGCGGGTCCAGGACAACCGCCGGCCCGACGGGCGGCGGCGCGCGCTGGCCGATCTGGCCCTGGCGGACGGCCTCGCCAGGAGCGGCATCGAAGCCCTGTTCGACGGCGCCGGCTACGCGCCCAAGGCGCTGACGGCGGAGGAAACCGGGCTGGTGGACGCGCTGGCCGGCGAGACCCTCGACCATGCCGACCAGCCCGCCTGGGTGGCCCACGAATTCCCGTCCTGGCTCGAACGATCGCTCACCGACCTGCTGAACGGCCGCTTGGCCGAGGAAATGGACGCCTTCAACACCGCCGCCCCCCTCGATCTCCGGGTAAACACCCTCAAGGGGGACTGCGCCCGGGCCCTCGAGGTGCTGAAGACCGATCGCATCGAGGCCGAACCGACGGCGCTCTCCCCCATCGGCCTGCGTATCCAGGGCCGGGTCAACCTTCAGGCGGCCACCGCCTACAAGGGCGGCTTCGTCGAGGTACAGGACGAGGGCTCGCAGATCATCGCCCTGCTGGTCGGCGCCGAAAAGGGCATGAAGGTGGCCGATTTCTGCGCCGGCGCCGGCGGCAAGACGCTGGCCATCGCCGCGGAGATGAAGGACCAGGGCGAGATCACCGCCTGCGACATCGACCCCAGGCGCCTGGGCGCGCTGAAACCCAGGCTGAAGCGCGCCGAATGCCGGAGCATCGAGAGCCGGGTGCTGGTCCCCGGCGGCGACATGTGGGTCTACGACAACGAAGGCGCCATGGACCGGGTACTGGCCGACGTGCCGTGCTCGGGCACCGGGCGCTGGCGGCGGCGGCCCGACGCCCGCTGGCGGCTGACCGGGCGGGAGCTGCGCGACCTCGCCAAGGACCAGCGGCGCATCCTCCACGAAGCCTGCCGGCTGGTGAAGCCGGGCGGGCGGCTGATCTACGCCACCTGCTCCATCCTGGCCGAAGAGAACGAGCGCCAGGTCGAAGACTTCCTCGAATGGTTCGGCGGCTTCCGGGTGGTCCCGGTGAAACGGGTGTGGGAGGAAACCATCGGCGGCGCGTGTCCGGCCGACCCGGCCCGGGACGGCGATTTCCTGCGCCTCACCCCGCACCGTCACGGCACCGACGGGTTCTTCGTCGCGGTGCTGGAAAAGCGGGCCTGATGGCGTCCCGCTTCCGCCGCGCCCGCCCGGACGATGCGCCGGCCATCGCAAGCGTCTACGTGGAAACCTGGCGGACCACCTATGCGGGGTCGGTTCCGGACAAGGTGCTGCTGGAGATGTCGCCGCAAATCCAGGCGGTCCGCTGGACGCGGGCAATTACCAGGGCCATCGAGAAGAAGAGCCCCGAGATCATCGTCGTCGCCGAGGACAGCACCGGGGGCGTCATCGGGGTCGGGAGCTGCGGGCCCAACCGCCAGCGGCGCTCCGGTTTCGCGGGCGAGGTCTATACCCTCTACGTCCACCCCGACTTCCAGGAGCAGGGCAACGGCCGGGGGCTGCTGCTGCGCCTGTTCGAGGAACTGATGGGCGCGGGCCTCGATTCGGCGGTGATCTGGGTGCTGGCCGCCAACCCGAGCCGCTACTTCTACGAGGCCATGGGCGGCCGGCGCGAGGGCGAGCGGGTCGAGCGCCTGTGGGGCGCCGACCTCAAGGAGACCGGCTACGGCTGGCCCGACCTGACAAAAGCCATTGAGGCGTTGGGCGACTCCCCTTAAGAGACATTGAGCATGACGGCGACCACGTCCGACAGAATTCTGATCATCGATTTCGGATCCCAGGTGACCCAGCTGATCGCCCGGCGGGTCCGGGAATCGGGGGTCTATTCCGAAATCCACCCGTTCAACGCGGTGACGGCCGAAAGCCTTGAGGCCTTCGATCCCCGGGCCATCATTCTCTCGGGCGGCCCGGCCAGCGTCCACGAAATCGGGACGCCCAAGGCCCCGGCGGAGGTGTATTCGGCGGGCGTGCCGGTGCTCGGCATCTGCTACGGCGAGCAGACCATGGTCGCCCAGATGGGCGGCGAGGTGCGCGCCTCGGACCATCGGGAATTCGGCCGCGCCATGGTCGACGTGACCGGCGACTGCCGGCTGTTCGACGGCGTCTGGTCGAAGGGCGAGACCCACCAGGTGTGGATGAGCCACGGCGACCGGGTCGACGGCATCCCCGACGGGTTCCGGGTGGTGGCCAGGAACGACACGGCGCCCTTCGCGGCCATCGCCGACGACGAGCGCGGATTCTACGGCGTCCAGTTCCACCCCGAGGTGATCCACACCCCGGACGGGGCCAAGCTGCTGGCCAACTTCACCCATCGGGTGGCGGGCTGTTCCGGCGAGTGGACCATGGCCCATTTCAAGACCCAGGCCATCGAGGACGCCCGGGCGCAGGTGGGCGCCGGCAAGGTCATTCTCGGCCTCTCGGGCGGGGTGGACTCGTCGGTGGTCGCGGTGCTGCTTCACGAGGCCGTCGGCGATCAGCTGACCTGCGTGTTCGTCGATACGGGCCTGATGCGGATGAACGAGGCCGACGAAGTGGTGGGCCTGTTCCGGGATCACTACAACATCCCCCTGGTCCACAGGGACGCCGCCGATCTGTTCCTGGACAAGCTCGACGGGGTCGCCGACCCCGAACGGAAGCGCAAGATCATCGGCGCCACGTTCATCGA
Organism: uncultured Rhodospirillaceae bacterium; assembly: GCA_964620095.1. Lineage (GTDB taxonomy): Bacteria > Pseudomonadota > Alphaproteobacteria > Rhodospirillales > UBA2165 > JAJDXO01. The sequence goes on from CAZUGT010000044.1 coordinate 3,032, forward strand.
CGTCTTCGAGGAAGAGGCGAACAGGATCGGCGGCGCCGAATTCCTCGGCCAGGGCACCCTCTATCCCGACGTCATCGAGAGCGTTTCGTTCCACGGCGGGCCGTCCGTCACCATCAAGTCCCACCACAATGTGGGCGGCCTGCCGGAACGGATGAACATGAAGCTGGTGGAGCCCCTGCGGTCGCTGTTCAAGGACGAGGTCCGGGAGCTCGGCCGCGAGCTCGGCCTGCCGGAGAGCTTCGTCGGGCGGCATCCGTTCCCCGGCCCCGGCCTCGCCATCCGCATCCCCGGCGAAATCACGCGGGACAAGCTGGAGATTCTGCGCAAGGCCGACGCCATCTACCTGGACGAGATCCGGAGCGCCGGGCTCTACGACGCCATCTGGCAGGCTTTCGCCGTCCTGCTGCCCGTGCAGACCGTCGGCGTCATGGGCGATGCCCGGACCTACGATTACGTTTGCGGGCTCCGCGCGGTGACCTCCACCGACGGCATGACGGCGGATTTCTTCCACTTCGATCAGGAATTTCTCGGCTCCGTGGCCACCCGGATCATCAACGAGGTGAAGGGCATCAACCGGGTGGTCTACGACGTGACCTCCAAGCCGCCGGGCACCATCGAGTGGGAGTAGTTTTATTTTTCGTCGCCGTCCGGCCGAGGT
>CAZUGT010000045.1:0-13681 GCA_964620095.1 uncultured Rhodospirillaceae bacterium
GCTCAAGACCTACTTCATGCGCCACGCCATGGGCGAAGCGGGCGACCTGCCCCGCCTGCTCAAGGGCGAAGCGCTGTAGGGTCCGGCGTCGAGGGTGGGGGGGTATGTCAGGCTCACACCATGCCCTCCCCCGACAACCCGCAACACTCCCACGGCCGCCCCATCGACGCCGGACCCTACAGCGCTTCGCCCTTGAGCAGGCGGGGCAGGTCGCCCGCTTCGCCCATGGCGTGGCGCATGAAGTAGGTCTTGAGCGGTCCGGTCCGGTGGACCAGCGCGAGGCCCGCATCCCGCGCGCCCCGCACGCCCGGCAGGTCGTTGGAAAACAGCCGGTTGAGCCCGTCGGTGAGGGCCAGCATCAGGTGGCTGTCGAACCGCCGCCACTGGCGGTAACGGGCGAGGGTCGCCGCCGCGCCGATATCGAGGCCCAGGCGCGCCGCGTCGATGACCACTTCGGCCAGCGCCGCCGCGTCGCGGAGCCCCAGGTTGAGGCCCTGGCCGGCGATGGGGTGCATGGCCTGGGCGGCATCCCCGGCGAGCGCCATGCGGGGACCGGTGATGGTCTCGGCGTATTGCAGCGCCAGGGGATAGGACCACCTGGGGCCGACGACCTCCAGTTTCCCTAAGAAATCGCCCAGCCGCTCGGAAAGCTCCTCCAGGAAAGGCTCCGCCGACAGCGCCAGGATTTGTTCGGCGACCGCCGTCCGCTCGGTCCAGACGATGGAGACCCGGTTCCGGGTCAGGGGCAGGATGGCGAACGGGCCGGCGGGGAAGAAATGCTCGTGGGCGGCGTTGTGGTGAGGGTGCTCATGCGCGACGGTGCAGACGATGCCCGTCTGGCCGTATTGCCGACGGGTAAGCCTGATGCCCGCCGCCTGCCGAACGAAGGAGCCCCGGCCGTCGGCGCCGATGACCAGCCGGGCGCGGACGGTTGGACCGTTCTCGAACGTGAGCGCCGCGCCGGTATCGTCGGTCTCCATACCGCCGAGGGCCGCCGGCGCCATAATGGTGATGCCTTGGGTCTCCCGCACCCTCTCCCCCACCGCCATGCGCAGGTGCCGGTTCTCGACCATGAACCCGAGGGCCGGCGCGCCCACCTCGTCGCGGCCGTAGTGAAGAAACAGCGGCGAGCCGCCGTCCGCCACCCGGATGTCCTCGATGGGGCAGGCGTCGGCCGCGACGCCCAGCCAGATGCCCAGCCGGTCGAGCAGCCGCTGCGGCGCGGCGGCGATGGCCGAGGACCGCCCGTCGAATTCGGGCGCCGCCTGCGCCTCGGGCGCATCCCGGTCGATCACCAGCACCTCGAGCCCGGCATCGGCCAGCGCGACGGCTATGGCGCCGCCGACGAAACCGCCGCCGACGATGGCCACGTCATGAATTCCGCTCATGGCCCAGGTTTTGCCACATGGGACCGGATTGTCCAGCCCGCGACCCGCCACCGGGGCCGGGCAGGTTTAGAGTGACGACGCAAACCAGATCGTCATGCCCGTGCTCGACACGGGCATCCACGCTTTGGCGGCCATTGTTACACGTGGATGGCCGGGTCTGGCGCCCGGCCATGACGTACTCCATTTTGGCCACACGCAAGCCGTCATGCCCCGCCGATAGTGCGGGGCATCCAGGTTGTTCTGGATACCCCGGACTTGAACCGGGACACAAGGCGGGCGACACGAAGAGCAACACGACGCCGTGGGGACCGCCCACAGGTTGTCGGCGTCAAGCGAGAGGATCCGCATGAACTGCCCACGCGGGCACACTTGCCGATAGTCGTGCAGCGTGTAGTGTCAAGACCATCAACTATGTGCCAAGCGACGGCGTGGAGACATACCACTGGCACAGCAACTGCTTGTCTGCGTAGTCTTTGGCATGAGTAGGCGACCACTTCAGACAGGCGAGTATAAGCAACAGGGGAAACGGAATTGACAACACATTTGTCGGCCCGACTGACATGGCACCAAGACAGCTGGAATGGCCGTATCTGCAGCCAACCTATTCTCAATGCTGCATGCATGGTGCATGAGCATGTTCGTACTTCTCGCGACAATTCTCTTGAACACCAACATCGCGGGCAGGCAATCGGTGGCGTTCGCGCCGCAACAGGCTACCTCCCGCCTTGCCAGCGGGACGCAAATGCCTTCGGGCGGGAGAAATTTGTTATTACCCACCATGATCCTCTCGAAGCGCGCGCACTTCCAAGCGTGGATGAAGAGCTTGGTTCGTATGCCTGTTGTCCTACGCCTTACAGGTGGATGCTTGAGTCCCATTTCCGGGACATTTGCGAGGATGAAGCGCTTCTAATACGCGGCCGCAAAGATCCAAACTCATCATCCACCTGGGTAATGGAAGATGACCGGCAAAGAGCTTTGCTCGGTCACTTTTGGGGCAAATTAGAAAAGAAAAGGTCGCTCATTTTCTATTATTGCAATCGTGGCAATGCTGTTGATGACGATGTTAACCGCCTGATTGTAGGCGTTTCACGGATTCTTGAAATCGGGGATCAACTCTATTTCGGCCGCAGGCCCGACAGGCCCGGAAACTTTCCCGTCTGGTCACGCCAGATCAAGAGCACCATGCCCCGTGAAGGCGTCCGCCTTCCCTATCAGGAATATATTGCCCGTAACGAGGAAACAGAGAGCATTCTCTGTCGACCGCCGAGCGGCATGAACCTGCCGTTCTCCTATGTCGCCGAACATTTGTCCGATGGTCAGGCGGTCTCGGCAATCCTGGCAATTCTCAAGTCTCTCGAACGCGTTCGCAAAGACGGTATCGTCGCCGGCCCATGGCAGGATGCCATTGGCTGGTGCAATGCTGTACTTGACGAAGTATGGGCCGGTCGTGGCGCTTTCCCCGGAATCGGCTCTGTGCTGCGCTATCTGGGTTGCCAGCAAGGACATGCCTATCACGCCACCGTTTTGAACGAACTGGAGAAGGCAGGCGACAATCCGTGGCATCATGTGCTCCCCATCCTTGAGGGACGTGTCCAGCCCGCTGATGACCAATACCGGGAAGGACTTCTCGTCGCCTCCAAACAATGGCGATCGATGGTGACGCGCCAGAGATTGCTGGAAACGCTAGCACGATTTGAGCTGACGACGGACCAAGTGACTGGAGTTGCGAACGAAGACCAGCGCGACCAGCGCGGCATTGCTGCGCGTCCCGGCAGGATCGTCCAAAACCCTTACCTGCTCTATGAACAGGACAGGGGTAGCCACGACAGCGAACCGATCGGACTGGAAACGATAGACCATGGTATGTGGCCTGAAGGCGATGCCGCGCTATTCTGTAGCGAGCAAGCCGTCGCCCATAACGATCAAAGGCGCGTGCGGGCAACGGCTTGCGCGGTATTACGAGATGCGGCTGACGCTGGCGATACGTTACTCCCGTTCGATACATTCATGCGACGTGTGCATGATCGTTTTCCAGACAAGCGCCGCTGCCTCGCCGACCGGGAAGTTATCTGGTCCGGCGAAGAACATGAATTTCACAACAAAATCCTTTGGTTCAGTGAGCAGCCCTACCCGGACTCCTGGCGAACTGACGTTCCTGAAACGGGCAAACAGTCCATTTCGCCTTTGATGGACGACGATCTTGTCGAAGACCTGGGCACTGACGATGCCGACGACGATAGCTCGCCTCCCACAGTCAAACTGATCGCACTCAAGTCTGTTCGCAGACAGGAAGTCGAAGTCGCTCGGATATTTGATGGCATTCGCCAAATTGACGACTTGCCGTCTGCGATGCCGGATTGGCGTACGCTGCTGACAGTGCCGATAGAAGACGGGGGGTTTGGCGAGCCACAGTCCCAACGAGAGAATGATGCCATTGACGAGAAAGAAGAAGCTCTTGCCACTCTTTTCCGCCAGCGGATCAGCATTCTGACGGGTGGAGCCGGAACTGGAAAGACGTCCGTCCTCAAGATCTTTCTCAATCAGTTGCGCGACATCGAAGGCGCAACTGCCACACTCCTTGCCGCGCCAACAGGAAAAGCACGCGTTCGCCTACAAGCGGCAACAGGCCGGTCTTCCAACACAATCCACCAAATTTTGAACGACGTAGGCATGCTTGGTCCGAACTACCGGATTCTCGATGCGCCTACAAAGGGCAAGTTGGTATATAAGAACGTTGTAATCGACGAGAGTTCGATGCCTTCTGTCGAACTTCTAGCGGCACTGTTTCGCGCCATCGATACCAACGCATCCCGGCGACTCATTTTTGTAGGTGATCCTTATCAACTTCCTCCGATCGGGCCCGGACGGCCTTTCGTGGACGCGCTGCACTGGATGCGGGAATCTCATCCTGAGTGCATTGCAGAACTACAAACCTGTATGCGCGTCACGAAAACCGTGACCGGCGAAGCGAGCATCAGCAAGGGATTGGAACTTGCGTCCGGATACAGGGATGAGGCTGGACCGGGTGACGATGCTGTATTGTCAGAACTCGTCCAGAAAGGCGAAACCGCTGATGTCCGTATCGCGTTCTGGAGCGATCACGATGAACTGCTTCAGGGAATTAATACCGCCTTGGAGACGCAGTTTTCCATTCGTGGTAGTGACGAGACCGCTTTCGTCCGTTCGCTCGGCATTAAAGACGCGGACTGGAAGGCGAGCGAAAAATGGCAAATCCTATCGCCGACGCGTATCCAACCGTGCGGCACCGACGAACTCAACCGCGTGATACAGTCACGCTTTCGCGCGAGCATGCTGAGTATGGCGCGGGACTGGCAGTCCCGCTGGCCTGCTCCAATGGGCGACCAGGATATCGTCTTTCACGACAAGGTCATGCAGCGTGTCAATCAGCCGAAATCGCTTCCGAAGAACGCGAAAGGGCTGCGGTTTGTCGCTAACGGAGAAATCGGTATCGTGACGAAAGCTTGGAAGGGAAGGGAAGGGAAACCCGATAATCTATATGTCGCGTTTTCGACACAGTCAGATTGTGAGTACCGGTACACGAAGGCGAATGTCGAGGAGGCGATTGAACTTGCATATGCGCTCACGGTGCATAAGGCACAAGGGAGCGACTTTCAGACGGTGATACTCGTACTGCCGCAAAAGGCCCAAACGCTTTCCCGCGAACTTCTCTATACCGGCTTGACCCGCTTCAGGGACAAGCTGATTCTGCTGGTCGAAAAAGATAGTCAACCGCTGCTTGACCTTCGCCGGCCTGAAGCTTCCGATACAATGCGGCGGACGACCAGCATGTTCAAACTGTTAATTGGCGAGGATGCAGGGGACATTGGCATCAGCGGTCCCTATCGCCCGGAAGGCTTGATCCATCGTACTTCCGACGGAACATCGGTTCGTTCCAAGAGCGAAGTCATCGTCTACGATATTCTCATCAGCCTCGGGCTCTCCATCGAGTATGAAGCTCCCCTCATGAGCAAAGCCGGAGACCCGAATGATTTCCGCTTACCGGACTTCACGGTGCACTATCAAGGCAAGACGTGGTATTGGGAACATCTCGGCATGCTTGACAAGGCATCATACAAATCCGACTGGGGGCTGAAGTGCGACTGGTACAAGAAGAACGGGTATTGGGACCGCGTAATCACTTCCGAAGACCGATCAGGCGGTTTAGGCGGTGTCGTCTATGCAGATGAGATACAGGAACTGGCCCGATCGAGAATTCTGAATTGAACCTGCTGTCGTGCGCCGTTACTGCGGTCTCTGAAAACTCAGGGACGCGGCACCGGAAACCGCCCGCTCACTTCGGAAGAGTCTCGCGGCCTTGGTCCGCAATCTCGAACCTATCCTGAGGGGGAGCTAAGAAACAACCACACGTCTCCAGCCCCATACGGAAACTCTGGCGAGTATGGCGCCGCCCCGCGCGCGGGGCCCTCCCGCGGACTATGGGGACAAGCTGCCGCCGTACCGGCGTACACCCTTACGCCAACCGCGGCACAATCTGCTCCGCCGTTGACACCATCGCCGCCCGAAGAGCACCGCATCCCTATAGACTTGGCCCAAACCCACCGGCCTCAGACTTCCAATCGCCCAGCATCTCCCGGTATGACCCGCCACCGAACAGAATGGAATCCATCATGGCTCCAGAACCCGCGATCGTGACCGCCGGTTGGCCCGAAGTTTCGGGCTACCTTGCGAGGACCGGCATCTTCCAGGGGGACCAGTTGAATCCCGAGACTGCGCCACGGATCCTGGGCGATCTCGTACGCCGATACACGACGATCATCGGTTACGGCGTGGATGGGCAGCTGACACCAATCGGTTCTGGAACATTTGTCAGAAGAACCGATGGCCAGCATGGCATTCTGACGGCCGGGCACGTCATCGGCACCGTCAAGGACAGGCAGAACATCCTCGTCCTCCCGGCCCAGGACCGAGAACTGGTCAACTGGATCAGGATTGAAGGCGCGGGCATGGCAGGCCGGGGAGAAGCCAACCAAGGGCCGCTGGGTCCGGATATTGGATGGATGCCGTTGTCGGGAGAAGAAGTGGAGAGGATGGAGGCACTTGGCGCCGTCTTCCGCAACAGGGCGAGACCGCGCGATGCGTTCGAGGGCGAAGTATGCCAGATCGGAATTGTTTTCGGATTCGTCCACGCCGCGAGCGACCTCGACGAGAACATGGTGGTCGCCCACGGCATGCTGATAGGCAGGACAGCAGAACAGGCGGCAGACGAGGATGGTTGGGACTATGGTGAGTACGCCATTACAAGCGACGATCCGTGGATTCCCCGGACCCATGGTGGCGTAAGCGGCAGTGCGATCTGGACTATCGAGTTACCGATGGACGGCAGCGCAAGAAGAGCTCTGATCCTCCAAGGCGTCGTCTTCGCCGAAGGACCCCAGGAGGACAGAAAGCTCATTACCCATGGAGAAAACAGCGTAAGGATCGCCCTGGACGAGACGTGAACGTATACGAGTGAATCGGTTCTCACCCAATTCGGCCTCGAATTGGCCTTGACGCTCGAAAATGGTAATGCGTTGCCAGACACTGCCGACGGCCGACCCGATATTGAAAAATTCTGCTTTCGATTTGATGACTGATTTGAGATTCTGGCTTCCGCGCCATCAATCTAAGGGTTCCTTATTTCAATGATTCTAGTGAGTTACGGGATTCGACTACGACTTACTCCGGCTTTGTGCCGGGGTATGACGTACTCCATTTGGGGCCACTCCAGTCGTCATGCTTGTGCTTGACACGGGCATCCACGTTTTGGGGGGCGGCTCTACACATGGATGGCCGGGCCACTTTGCCGGCTGGCCCGGCAAAACGGGTCCAGTGGGCCCGGCCATGACGAATTGGCGGTGCTCCTCACTGTCTCTGTGGTGATTTTGCCTAATTTTTGACCAATTTTCATCGCGTGCCCGATCGTCAGGCAAAACCGGCATTGGTCCGCGCCGGCAACCATCACCCTAAGTGCCTGTAAACAAAGAAAAACGCCCTCCTGGACCCGTTTGGCACGGTTCTTGGGATAGGGCCTGTGCGTGGCAGGTCATCCGGGCCACGGGTGTTTTTGCGGGCGACTATCTGGAGGACCTCTGAATGTTACCCAAATCGAAAGCGCTGCTGCCGGCCGTCCTGGCCGCGGGCGCGGTTTTCTTCGTGGCGGACGGCGCGCTGGCGCAGGATGCCAAGCTTGCGGGCGGCGATACCGCCTGGATCATCACGGCGACCGCCCTGGTGCTGTTCATGACCATGCCGGGCCTCGCCCTGTTCTACGGCGGCCTGGTGCAGTCCCGGAACGTGCTGTCGGTACTGATGCACTGCTTCACCATCACCTGCGTTTCGTCGGTGCTGTGGCTGGTGCTGGCCTACTCCATCGCGTTCGGCGACGCGTCGGCATGGTGGGGCGGTCTCGGCAAGGCGTTTTTCGCCGATGTCGGCACGGACGCCCTGTCCGGCACCATCCCGGAGAGCGTGTTCTTCATGTTCCAGATGACCTTCGCCGTCATTACCCCGGCGCTGATCGTCGGCGCCTATGTGGAGCGGATCAAGTTCTCCGCCGTCATCCTGTTCTCGGCCCTGTGGCTGATCTTCGTTTACGCCCCGTCCACCCACTGGATCTGGGGCGGCGGCATCCTCGCCGATCTCGGCTGGATCTCCGAAAGCCTCAAGGGCGTCGCGGTGATGGACTTCGCCGGCGGCCTCGTGGTTCACGCCAACGCCGGCGTCGCGGCGCTGATCCTGGCGGCCGCCCTCGGCCCCAGGAAGGGCTTCCCCACCGAGCTGCGCCCGCCCCACAATCCGGGGCTGGTGATGATCGGCGCGGCCATGCTCTGGGTCGGCTGGTTCGGCTTCAACGGCGGCAGCGCCCTGGCCGCCGACGGCGCCGCCGGCATGGCGATCACCGTCACCCACATCTCGGCGGCGACCGCGTGCCTGACCTGGGTGGCCATCGAATGGATCAAGTTCGGCAAGCCGAGCCTGGTCGGCATCGCCACCGGCGCCATCGCCGGCCTCGCGACCATCACCCCCGGCTCCGGCTTCGTCGGGCCCATCGGCGGGCTGGTGTTCGGCTTCCTCGCCGGGCTCATCTGCTTCTACGCCATCAACGTGGTGAAGAGCATGTGGAAGATCGACGATTCCCTGGACGTGTTCGCCGTCCACGGCGTCGGCGGCGTTCTCGGCATCCTGCTGACCAGCGTGTTCGCGGCGCCCGGGCTCGGCGGCCTCGGCGGCGACGATTATTCCATCGGCACGGCCTTCATCGGCCAGCTGATCGGCACGGTCGTCACCGTCATCTGGGCCGGCGTCGTCGGCTTCATCATCCTCAAGATCGTGCAGGCGACCGTCGGGCTCCGGACCACGCCCGAAGAGGAGACCGAAGGCCTCGACATCACGGCCCATGGGGAGCGGAGCTATGATCTGTAGACGGGAGCCCGGCTCTTATCTCAATATGATTCAACTGGATAACGCAAAGGTGCAGCCATGAAGTACGTAGTGGCAGTGATCAAGCCGGCCAAGCTGGACGCGGTGCGCGAGGCGCTCACCGGGATCGGCGTGCAGGGCCTGACGGCGAGCGAGGTCTCCGGCTTCGGACGCCAGAAGGGGCACACCGAGATCTACCGCGGCGCCGAATACGCCATCAACTTCGTGCCCAAGACCAAGATCGAGATCGCGGTCGATGACGGGCTGGCGGATCAGGTGGTTTCGACCATCCGGGAGACCGCCAACTCCGAAAGCATCGGCGACGGCAAGATCTTCGTCTACGAGCTGAACGAAGCGGTCCGCATCCGGACCGGCGAGACCGGCCCCGAAGCCCTCTGACGCCTAAACGGGCGCCGGTTGCCCATCGGCCCGGCGCCCGTTAGTTTCGGCAACCAGGCGACCGCCCCGCGGCGCGCTCGACCGAGTGTGGTGCGGGGCGGTCGCGTTTCCGGGGCCCGCCTGGAGCCCCCCCTGGAGTATTGCGGCGCATGCACAATCCGGTTCTCGACGAGATGGAGGAATACGCCTTCGACCGGCTGCGGGCGCTGCTCAAGGACGTGACCCCGCCGGCGGGCCTCGATCCGGTCAACATGTCCCTCGGCGAGCCCCGCCACGCGCCGCCGGAGATCATCAACCGGGCGGTCGCCGAGCACGGCGACAAATGGGGCCGCTATCCCCCGACCGCCGGCGCCGCCGCCCATCTCGAGGCCTGCGCCGGCTGGCTCGAACGCCGCTACGGCCTCGCCCATGGCATGGTCGATCCGGCCCGGCACGTCTGCGCCGCCATGGGCAGCCGGGAAAGCCTCTACATGGCCGGCGACGTCTGCATCCCCCGGACCAGGAACGGCGGGCGGCCCGTGGTGGCCATTCCCAACCCGTTCTATCAGGCCTATTACGGGGCGGCGAAACTCAACGGCGCCGAGGTGGCGGTGCTGTCGGGAACGGAGGCGGGCGGCTATCTGCCCGATTTTTCCGAGCTCGGCGGCGACGAGCTCCGCCGGACGGCGATGGTCTATCTGTGCACCCCGTCCAACCCGCAGGGCACGGCCGCCGGTCTCGACTATTTGTCCCGCGCCGTCGAGTTGGCCCGGGAATACGATTTCGTGCTGGCCGTCGACGAGTGCTACGCCGAAATCTATTTGGGCGAGCCGACCCCCGGCATCCTGCAGGCCTGCGCCGCCATGGGCGGCGGCCTCGAAAACGTGCTGACGTTCAATTCGCTCTCGAAACGGTCGAGCGCGCCCGGCCTCCGGTCCGGGTTCGTCGCCGGCGGCGAGGAGGTCATTTCGCGGCTCAAGCGGCTCAGGGCATACGGCGGCGCGACCATTCCGGCGCCGCTGGCCGAGGCGGCCACGGCGCTCTGGAACGACGACGCGCACGTGGAGGCCAACCGGGCCCTCTACCGGGAGAAGTTCGACCGGGCCGACGAGATTCTCGACGGCGTCCTCGGCTATTTCCGGCCGGACGGCGGGTTCTTTCTGTGGCTCGAGGTGGGCGACGGCGAGGAGGCCGCCCGCCGCCTGTGGGCGGAGGCCGCGGTGCGGGTCGTTCCCGGCGCCTATCTGGGCCTCGCCGACGCATCGGGGGTCAATCCCGGCGACGGCCGCATCCGGGTCGCCCTGGTGGACGATCCGGCGACGGTGGCCGAAGGCCTGACGCGGATCAGGAATACGCTTGCGGGCTGAGGGGGAATTTTTTCACCCCCACCCTGGTCAATTCCCTGTGGGAAATGACCGACCTCCCCCTTCAAGGGGGAGGGGAGTTTTTTTGGGCGACCACCCATTCCCTCCCCCCTTCGAGGAGGAGGGTCAGGGAGGGGGGGCTGGTTTGGGTCGTAAGGCGTGGATGCCCGTGTCAAGCACGGGCATGACGAGCTTCTTTGAGTCAGCATCACGCGTCATGGCCGGGCGCCACTGGACCGGCTTTGCCGGGCCAGCCGGCAAAGTGGCCCGGCCATCCACGAACTTCCACCCCCCACTTCTTATGACCCCCTCACCCTGACCCTCTCCCCTTCAAGAGGGGGGAGAGGGGACAAGTGCTCCCTCTCCCTCCTGGGAGGGAGAGGGTTGGGGTGAGGGTGGGACAGTACCGACGGAAAACCCGCTGAAAACGGGGAATTTCGGGCGGGCGTTAACGGTCTTTAAAGAACCTCGGGCCAGAATCGGGTCATGGCCCGCGCAATCCCTCAGAATCGCCGCCGGACGCTGCTTCCGGCCGCTTTCGCCGACGCCCTGCGTCAACGGCTCATCGAGTTGTCCGGCATCGGCGTGTTCGCCGCCGCGCTGCTGATCGCGGTTGCGCTCGCGACCTATTCCCCGTCGGACCCGTCCCTGAACAACGCCACGGGAAGCGCCGTCCAAAATGTCCTCGGCCTGCCCGGCGCCATCGCCGCCGACTTGTCCTGGCAGTTCTTCGGCCTCGCCGGCTGGGCGGCGCCCCTGGTGCTGGTCGCCTGGGCCTGGCGCCTGGCGGGACGCAAGCTGCTGAGCCTTGTGTGGTTCCGGCTCCTGGCGGTGATCGCCGGGATGCTCGCCCTGTCCCTTGCCGCCGCCCCGCTGCCGGCGCCGGGGGACTGGCCGCTGAGGGCCGGCATGGGCGGGGCCGCCGGCACCGTCCTGACCGGCCTCGTCCTGGGCTGGCTGCCGGCGCATATGAACGACGCCGGCGGATGGATACTCGTCGGCGCGGCGGTCCTGCTGTCCATTGGCCTGCTGAGCTTCGCCGCCGGCCTCGACCGGACGGAATGGGCATATATTTGGGGCATCGTCCGGCGCGGCGGCGGGCTCGCCCGGCGCTGGGCGGGCGGCATCGCCGGGCGCTCCACGGATAGCGATAGCGGCCGGCGGGTCGAGCCCCGCCTGACCGGCGCCCCCGCGGCAGTGAATGAATTTGGGGATGAATATGGGGACGAATTCGGAGACGAACCCGGGGACGGCCTCGGGAACGGAGAGGAGCCCGGGGTACCGCCCGCCCCCCGCAAAAAGCGGAAATCGGTGGTCGAGGCCCGGAAGCCGGGCGCCAGGGCCGGCAAGCGGGCCAAGGATGCCCGCCAGGGCAGCCTGGTCATGCCGGTGGCCGACATCTTCCAGGTGCCGCCCCTCGACCTCCTGGAGGCGCCGCCGGCGAGCGCCGCCAATACGGCCGACAAGGACGCCCTGTCGAAGAACGCCAGCCTGCTGGAATCGGTTCTCGACGATTTCGGCGTCCGCGGCGAGATCGTCAAGGTGCGCCCGGGACCCGTCGTCACGCTCTATGAACTCGAGCCCGCGCCCGGCACCAAGACCTCCCGGGTGATCGGTTTGTCGGACGACATCGCGCGCTCCATGTCGGCGCTCTCGGTGCGCATCGCCGTGGTCCCCGGCCGCAGCGTCATCGGCATCGAGCTGCCCAACGCCCGGCGGGAGACGGTTTATCTCCGCGAACTGCTCGCCTCCAGCGCCTATGAGCGCAGCGGCGGCAACCTGACCCTGGTGCTCGGCAAGGATATCGGCGGCGGCCCGATGATGGTCGACCTCGCCCGCATGCCGCACCTGCTGATCGCCGGCACGACGGGGTCGGGCAAGTCGGTGGCCATCAACACCATGATCCTGTCGCTGCTCTACCGGCTGTCGCCGGACCAGTGCAAATTCATCATGATCGACCCGAAGATGCTCGAACTGTCGGTCTATGACGGCATTCCCAACCTGCTGGCGCCGGTGGTCACCGACCCGTCCAAGGCGGTGGTGGCCCTCAAATGGGCGGTCCGGGAAATGGAGGAGCGCTACCGGGACATGTCCCGGATGGGGGTGCGGAACATCGCCGGCTACAACGCCCGGCTCGCCGAGGCCCGCAAGAAGGGCGAGGAGCTGACCCGCCGGGTCCAGACCGGGTTCGACGAGACCGGCAAGCCGGTCTACGAGGACCAGCCGCTGGGCACGGATCCCCTGCCCTTCATCGTCGTCGTGGTCGACGAGATGGCGGACCTGATGATGGTCGCCGGCAAGGACATCGAGGCCGCCGTCCAGCGCCTCGCCCAGATGGCCCGCGCCGCCGGCATTCACCTGATCACGGCGACCCAGCGGCCGTCGGTGGACGTCATCACCGGCACCATCAAGGCCAATTTCCCGACCCGGATTTCGTTTCAGGTCACCTCCAAGGTGGACAGCCGCACCATCCTCGGCGAGCAGGGGGCGGAACAGCTGCTCGGCCAGGGCGACATGCTCTATATGGCGGGCGGCGGCCAGATTTCGCGGATTCACGGCCCCTTCGTCAGCGACGAGGAGGTGGAGCAGGTGGTCAAGTTCCTCAAGAGCCAGGGCGAGCCGGCCTACGAGGACGCCGTCACCGAGGATCTGGACGGCGGCTTCGGCGCGCCGGGCGCGGCGCCGGGGGAGACGGGCGACGACCTCTATGACCAGGCGGTCGCCATCGTCACCCGGGAAGGCAAGGCGTCCACCAGCTTCATCCAGCGGCACCTGCAGATCGGCTACAACCGGGCCGCCCGCATCATCGAGCGCATGGAGGCCGAAGGCGTGGTCAGCCAGGCCGACCGGGTCGGCCGCCGGGAAGTCCTGGCCGGCTCTCATTGAGCCGTTCTTGAAGGTGAGGAGGAGCTTGATTCGTGGATGCCCGTGTCAAGCACGGGCATGACGGCTTGCGATCTATTCCCTCGCCCCGGTCAGCGTAAGGCCGCCGCTCAGGGAACCAGGCGGTAGCCGTTGGGCTCGGTGACCAGGATCACCGCGTTGGACGGGTCGCGCTCGATCTTCTGGCGCAGCCGGTAGACGTGGGTCTCGAGCGTGTGGGTGGTCACG
>CAZUGT010000046.1:0-2998 GCA_964620095.1 uncultured Rhodospirillaceae bacterium
GGGGGCGAGGGTATAGGCGGGCGGGGAAGAGGGAACGCGATGCGGCCGGGCGTCGAGGGGGGGGGGGCTATGGAAATTACCTCTCGTAAGGGGAGAGGGTAGGGTGAGGGGATTGCTCAGCGGGGCGCGGGTCAAAATGCCGCGATGCGTGCAAACAGGGCCCCGCGGCTGCCATAGAATTTGTTGCCCCGCCCATGCCCATTGGGCATTTGACAAAGACCGGCCCAAACACAAAAATGCCAAGCTCAAAAATGAACGTGATCCGTTTTCGAAGACCGCCGAACGGACCCGATTGAAGCCAAATGGTTAGCGGGGAAAACGATCCATGAATGCCGTTGTCGATCCCTATTCGGGCCTTCAATTGTTCGAGCTCAGCCACGTTTGGGGCGTGGGCGCGCCCTCCATGCCGGGCGACGACGACGTCCGGATGTATCGTTCCGTCAAGCACGCCCAGCATGGCGTCATGACCCACCGCATCAAGATGGTCATGCATTCCGGCACTCATATGAATGCGCCCATACATCTGGTTCAGCGCGGCGCCGCCGTCGGCCAGATCGCGCTGGAGCATCTGTTCGGCAACGGCGTCGTCCTTTCCGTCCCCAAGGGGATGTGGGGACTGGTGACCGCCGAAGACCTCGAGGCGGCTTCTCCCGGCGTCCGGCGCGGCGATTTCGTCGTTATCGTCACCGGCTGGCACCACAAATACTCCGACAGCCTAGAATATTTCGGGGATTCGCCGGGATTGTCCAAGGAGGCCGCCGAGTGGCTGGTCGCCCGCGAGGTCAAGCTGGTGGCCGTCGATACGCCGCAGGTCGACCACCCCCTGGCGACCTCGCTGGGCCCGCACAGGGGCGGGCCGCTGATGAACAGGCTGGTTCCGAAGTACGAGGAGGCGACGGGGCGCCGGGCGAAGGACGATTTTCCCGAGTGGAACGCGGCTCACAAGACCCTGTTGGCCGCGGGCATCCCGACCATTGAACAGGTCGGCGGGGATGTGGATGACCTGCTCGGCAAGCGGGCGACGTTCCACGGAACACCGTGGAAATGGGACCAGGGCGATGCGTGCCCGGTGAGATTCGTGGCCATGATCGATCCCGGCGGAAACTGCCGAATCGACAGCGGCAAGGAGGTGGACTGATATGGACGATATCCGCACATCCGAAGACCTGGACCTGGCGGGCAACAATGAAAGCCTGACCATCTACAATTTGAGCCAGGATTGGGGCCATCACATGCCGGAATGGCCGTCGACCCCGGGGGTCAACGTCCACGTCAGGAAGTTCCACGCCAAGGACGGCGTTTTCCAGACCGAGTTCGAGGGCATCATGCACCGGGGCACCCATATGGATGCTCCCATCCATGTGACGGAAAATACGCCGCATATCATGGATTATCCCATCTGGCGGTTCTTCGGCACCGGCGTGGCGGTCTCGATTCCGAAAAAGCGGTGGGAGGTGATCACGCCCGAGGACCTGGAAAACGCCCGGCCGAAAATCCGGGAAGGCGACATGGTGATGATCAATACCGGCATGCATCATCGCATGGACGACACCGACGACTACTTCGCCTACTCGCCGGGCATCTACAAGGAAGGCGCCCAGTGGCTGGTGGACAAGAAGGTCAAGCTGGTGGGCTATGACGTGCAGTCCAACGACCATCCCATGGCGACCAAGCTGGTCGATCATGGTCTCGGGCCGACCCACCCCCACCTGATCGAGGAATACAAGGCCGAGTTCGGCCGGGACCCGAAGGAGGACTTCCCGGATTGGGAGGCCGGACACAAGACGCTGATGATCGGCGGCGGCATTCCGGGTGTCGAGAATGTGGGCGGGGACCTGGACAAGGTAACCGGCAAGCGCTGCACCTTCATGTGCTTCCCATGGCGTTGGGAGGGCGGAGACGGATGCGGGGTACGCATATTGGCGGTGATCGATCCCGAACAGAATTTCCGGTTCGAGACCGGCAGCTGACGACAAGACCTTAGCAACGGAATTGGGAGGCCCGCATGGGGGAGATCAGCGACACCCTCAGAAATCCGCTCAGCATGTTCGACGTGACGGGCAAGACCGCCGTCGTGACCGGCGCGTCCGGCGCATTCGGGCGCGGCGTTTCCATAGCGCTGGGCGCGCTCGGGGCGAATGTGGTCATGGCGTCCGGGACCAAGGAAGACCTCGACGAGGCGGTCGCCGATGTGAAGGACGCCGGCGGAAACGCAATTCCGGTCTACCGGCGGCCGGATACGCTTGAGGACGCCGAGGCCATGCTCGAGGCCGCCCTCGACGAGTTCGGCGGCGCCGACATGCTGGCGATCGGGTCCGGCTACAACAAGGCCGGGTTCATTCACGAACTCGACTACGAGACCTGGCAGGCGGTCATGGATGCCAATGTCCGGGGCAACTGGTTCATGGCCAAGGCCCTTGGCACCTACTGGATCGAAAACGAGATCAGGGGCAAGATGGTCATGATGTCGTCCGTCCGCGGGCGCCACGGCAACATCTCCGGCTATACCGGATATTGCGCGTCGAAGGGCGCCACGGATTCGCTGACCCGGGTATTGGCGACCGAATGGGCGAAGTACGGCATCACCGTGAACGCCATCGCGCCGACCGTGTTCCGCTCGAAGCTCACGGCCTGGATGTATGACGAAGACGACGAGTTGGGGCAGGCGACCCGCGCCCGGTCGCTCTCGCGAATTCCCCTGGGCCGTTTGGCGGAGGTCGAGGATCTGATGGGAATGGCGCTGTATCTCCTTTCGCCGGCGTCCGACTTCTGCACCGGCCAGGTCATGTACGTGGACGGCGGCTTCACCGCCGGCTAGCCGCCGCCGATGAAACGGATCGCTGTACTCGGCGCGGGCCTCATGGGCCACGGCATCGCGCAGGTATTTCTGGCCGCCGGGCATCCGGTGGCGCTGCAGGATCCGGACCCGGATACGCTGGCCGGCGCGCCCGAGCGCATCCGGTCGATCTTCGATCTGCTGGAACTGGATGCCGCCCCG
>CAZUGT010000047.1:0-11665 GCA_964620095.1 uncultured Rhodospirillaceae bacterium
ACCGCCAGGCGAAGAAGATCGATGGCGTTGAGCAGGAATATCTTTTCCTTCTCCTCGTCCGGAATATCCATGGCTTCGACCGCCCGCAGCGTCCATTCCATGAAACCCGCCGAATGAGGGACCCGCGCCGTTCCCAACGGCACGTCGGTGCCGAACAGGATGTTGTCGGCGCCGAAAAACGCGTAGCCGCACATAAGCGCGGCCGTACCTCCGTAGAGGGCCGTGTCGTTGTGGAATTTCTTCAGGTTCTTGTGGGTCTTGGGATTTGGCGCCAACCAGCGGATACGCTGCTCGAAGAAGGGAATCATCGAACCCAGGTGATGGGTGATCATCTTCAAGCCGGGCAGATCCTCGAATACCCAGCTGCCGGCGATATCGACCATCGCCTTGGAGGTCTCGTACTCCCAGCCCAGCAGCCACTCCTGGCCGACGGAAACGGTTTGGGGTTCGGTCGGATGTATCCAGATCGGTTTGTCGTATTCGACCATCTTCTCGTAGAGCGGCCGCAACATCTCGGCATTGAGTTTCTCACCGAGAACATTGGTGAACAGCCGGATACCGTGCATCCCGAGGTCGCCCAGCGCCCGGTCGCATTCCTTGAGCGCCAGATCCATATCGTTCATGGGCAGGATCGCCGCCGCACCGATAAACCGGTCCGGATAGTTGATCACCAAATCGATCATTTCGTCGTTGGCCATCTGGCATACTTCGGCGGTATCGGCCGGGTCGGTGAACAGTTCCGGCGGCGGATTGGAGATTGTCAGGACGTGCAGGACGTCCGGATGCCTATCCATGAACCGGAACCGCAGGTCCAGCGTGTTGACCGCGGTTCGCGATTCCCGGCGTTCCAGGTACTTTTTGGCGATGGGGTCGGTAGTGGGCTTGGCCCTTTCCAGCAATCGCTGGGCGGCTTTCTGGGGCCACCAGTGCGTATAGATGTCGATCTTCACGGTCGTCTCCCTGGAAGGTGTCCGTCGGATGCCGAGGATGATGTTCACTCTCCCCTGGCGATCAAGTCACCCAAGGAGAGTAGTCGGGTTCTATTTCTTTCGCCCGGTTATCGATCATCCCGCTTTTGCTTAGCGTACAATTTATTGGTCACAGTATCCTATCCAAATTGGAGGACCCCAAGGTATTGTTGGGCCCGCGGCTACAGGACAGCGAGTCCTTCGTCGGGCACCTCGGTGTAGTTCCTGCCCCCCCCCCGGCGATCGGGCCATCCCGGCGGCGGATCTCCTGCCGGAAATCCTGCCCAACCTGTTGAACCAGATGCGGGCTAGATCGGGTCATGTTTTGACGGAACCACGGCGCGGTTTCGTCAAAACATGTGAATCCGATCTATTTCAACAGTGTAGACCCGATCCAGGGCACGCCCCTTGAATATGAAGCGGCCCATCCCTATTGTTAACCGATTCCGATTCGGCGCCCAGAAGGGCTTTTTGGAACGATCAGATGCGCGTGCTCCTCGTCGAAGACGATCCCGCCACATCCAAATCCATCGAAATGATGCTGACCTCGGCCGGCATGGTCCTGGACACGACGGACCTCGGCGAGGACGGGTTGGAAATCGGCCAGCTCTATGACTATGACATCATCATTCTCGATCTCATGCTGCCGGATATGGACGGCTACGAGGTGTTGCGCCGTTTGAGGGCGTCCAAGGTCGAGACCCCGGTGCTGATTCTTTCCGGATTGACGGAGTCGGACAAGAAGGTCAAAGGCCTGGGAACCGGCGCCGACGACTATTTGACCAAGCCGTTCAACAAGGACGAACTGATCGCCCGGATTCATGCGATCGTGCGCCGGTCGCAGGGACATTCGGAATCCATCATCAGAACCGGCAGGATGGCGGTGAACCTGGACGCCCGGACGGTCGAGGCCGAAGGCAAATCCGTGCACCTGACCGGCAAGGAGTACGGCATTCTCGAGCTGCTTTCCCTGCGCAAGGGCACGACCCTGACGAAGGACATGTTCCTGAACCACCTTTACAACGGGATGGACGAGCCGGAGCTGAAGATCATCGATGTTTTCGTCTGCAAGCTCCGCAAGAAACTATCGACGGCCTGCGACGGCGACAACTATATCCACACGGTATGGGGCCGGGGATACGTCCTGCGCGACCCGGAGGATGCCGACGAGGCGCCGAAGAAGCCGGCCAGGAAGCGAGCCAGGGCGACCGCCTAGCCGCGCACGCCAATAAATTAGTCTGAAATTCGCTCGGCCCGCATGAACGGGGGTTCCGGCTAGAAGGCCCGGAATTCCAGGGTGTCGCTCCCGGCGATGGCGTGTTCGATCGTCAGGCCCTCGCTCTCCGCCAAGGCGCGGCAAAGATACGGCACGGCATCCCGGACTTCGAGGGCCTCCGCAGGCGTTTGGCCCGCCAGACAGGCCGCCGCGGCATCGCTCAGCCGGCAGCCCTCGCCGCTGGACCAAACCGAGAGGGAATTCGCCGCTTCGCCCGGCGACGCGTGGACCTCCCCTCCCCGAGGCAATGTCTCGGCGGCCAGGAGAACCATATTGAGCAACAGTCTGGCCCGGTATCGCGGCATTGTGTTCGCCGCCATAGGCGCCGGAGACGCCCAGGTGAGGGTGATTTTGGAACCCTCGAAGAAATCCTCCGCCAATCCGGCGGCGTCTTCGGCGGTCATTGATTCACCCGGATTGGCGCCGCCGAATGCGACGCGGAAAAACGCCAGCCGCGCCGCCGCCTGCCTGGCGCTCTGTCCAATCAGGGCGACCGCCTCATCCCGAATGCCCTGGTCTTCGCCGAGCAGTTCCAGACCGTTGTTGACGGCTCCTACCGGGCTGATCAGGTCATGGCACAGTTTCGAACAAAGAAGCCCGGCAATCCGCCAGTCATTTGAATCGGCCATGAAGAGCCTCCGTCAGTCCGCGGCGAACCTGCAATCGGCGGGATCGGGAAATATGAGCCAAGTGCCGCCGCCACCGGCGTTTCAGGCAACGTTTGACGATCGTCAAACCGTTTAGAATACTTCTGCCAGATTCTCAGTGCGCCAGAAAGGACCTTGGGACGACAAGATCCCCGCTGAACCGGTTTCCCTGGGAAAGAGCCAAATAGACCCACTATGGATGCGCCCCGAAACAAGAACGCCTATCCGAAAGGCCGTCAGGTCGATCATGAATCTCGGGCCGAGGTCCGGTCGCTGATCGGGGATGCGCCCCGGAACCGTGACCTGCTGATCGAATTCCTGCACCTGATCCAGGACAGGTACGGACATTTGAGCGCCCGTCACTTGGCGGCGCTTGCCCAGGAAATGAAAATTTCGCAGGCCGAGGTCTACGAAACGGCATCCTTCTACCATCACTTCGACATCGTGAAGGAAGGGGAGGCCGAGCCGGCGGAAATTACCGTCCGGGTTTGCGACGGGATAGCCTGCGAGATGGCCGGCGCGAACGAGCTTTATGCCGGACTGTCGGACGAAATCGGAAATACGGCCCGGGTGGTAAAGGTCCCGTGCGTCGGCGGGTGCTTCGCCGCGCCGGTTGCCGTCGTCGGCAAGAAACAGGTGCACGAGGCCGAACCAAGCGCCGTCGCGAAGGCGCTGGCCGATGGCGATACGACGCCGGGTCTGCCGGACGCGGAACCGCTGAACCAGTATCGGGCGGCCGGCGGTTATGGGGCGCTGGAGACGCTCAGAAACGGCGGGCTCAGCGGCGCCGACCTCATCGGCGAGCTGGAGGCGGCGGATCTCAGGGGAATGGGGGGCGCCGGATTTCCCACGGCGCGGAAATGGCGTTTCCTGGAGGGGACGGCCAAGCCGCGGGTGCTGGCGGTGAACGCCGACGAAGGAGAGCCCGGAACGTTCAAGGACCGGTTTTGCTTCGAGACGGAGCCCCACAAGGTCTTGGATGGCGCCCTGATCGCCGCCGCGGTCATCGAAGCCGAGGACATCTATATCTATCTGAGGGACGAGTATCCCCATATCCATGCGCTGCTCGAGCGGGAAATCGAAGCGGTGACGAAAGAAGGCCTCGCCGAAGGTGTTCGGATTCACCTGCGGCGCGGCGCCGGCGCCTATATCTGCGGCGAAGAAAGCGGCATGCTGGAGAGCATCGAGGGAAAGCGGGGCCTGCCCCGAAACCGGCCGCCCTACCCGGCCCAATCGGGACTTTTCGGGCGGCCCACCCTGATCAACAATGTGGAAACCCTCTACTGGGTAGCGGATATCGCCAGAAACGGCTCCCAGTGGTATTTGGACGAGGGACGCCCTCACCTGTTCTCGGTGTCCGGACGGGTCAGGCGGCCCGGCGTGGTCAAGGCGCCGTCGGGGGTGACGGTCCGCCAACTGATCGACGAACATTGCGGCGGAATGGCCGAGGGGCACGTGTTCAAGGCCTATCTGCCGGGCGGCGCATCCGGAGGAATACTGCCGGCGTCGAAAGACGATCTGGCGTTGGATTTCGGGGTGCTGGAGGAGTTCGGCTGTTTCGTCGGGTCGGCCGCGGTGGTCATTTTCTCCGAGCAGGACCGGATTCGGGACGTGGTCCTCAACCTCCTCCGGTTTTTCGCCGACGAGAGCTGCGGTCAATGCACGCCGTGCCGGGTCGGTTGCGAGAAAATGGTGAAACTGCTCGAACGGGACCGCTGGGACCAGCCGCTGATGGATGACTTGAGCCTGGCCATGCGGGAGGCCTCGATCTGCGGATTGGGGCAGGCCGCGCCGAACCCCGTGCAGTCGGCTTTTCGGTTTTTTGAGGGAGAGATCGGATGACGGAGGGCGTGAAATTCCTTCTCGACGGGGCGGAAGTCGAGGCCCGCCCGGACGAAACCATCTGGCAGGTGGCGCACCGGCACGGCAACGAGCTTCCTCACCTCTGCTACCTGCATGAGCCGGGCTACCGGGGTGACGGCAATTGCCGCGCCTGCATGGTGGATATCGAGGGAGAGCGGGTGTTGTCGGCGTCGTGCATCCGCAAACCCGAGCCGGGCATGAAGGTCTCGACGGACTCGGAGCGGGCAAGCAAGGCGCGGGAGATGGTGATCGAGCTGCTGCTCGCCGACCAGGACGAGCCGCAGGCCGAATTCAAGCGCTGGGCCGGCGAAATGGGGGTCGTGGAAAGCCGCTTTCCGGCCGGCGAACCGGTCGCGCCCGATAGCTCCCATCCGGCGATCGCCGTCGATCTGGGCCGTTGCATCCAATGCAACCTGTGCGTCCGGGCCTGCCAGGAAGTCCAGGCCAACGATGTCATCGGCATGGCCCACAGAGGGTTCGATGCGGCCATCGTCTTCGACATGGGAGACCCGATGGGGGACAGCTCGTGCGTCGCATGCGGCGAATGCGTGCAGGTCTGCCCGACCAACGCGCTTCTTCCGGCCGGGATCGAACTGGAAGACGGCGAGGTGGCGGCGGACAAGGTCGTCGACAGCGTCTGCCCCTATTGCGGCGTCGGCTGTCAGGTCAGATTTCACGTCAAGGACAACAGGATCGTCCAGGTGGACGGCCGCGACGGTCCGGCCAATCAAAACCGGCTATGCGTCAAGGGGCGGTTCGGCATGGACTATGCCGGCCATCCTCACCGGCTGACCGCGCCGCTGATTCGCCGGGACGGCGTGCCGAAAACCGCCGATCCACGGTTCGATCCCGAAAATCCCCTGGCCACCTTCCGGGAGGCGTCGTGGGAAGAGGCCCTGGACCTCGCGGCTTCGGGATTGAAGAAAATTCTCGATGAGCAGGGCCCGAAGGGGCTGGCGGGATTCGGCTCGGCCAAGGGGTCCAACGAAGAAGCCTACCTGGTTCAGAAACTCGTCCGGACCGGCTTCAAGACCAACAGCGTCGATCATTGCACACGCCTGTGCCATGCCTCCTCGGTCGCGGCGCTGCTCGAAACCATCGGCTCCGGCGCCGTGACGGCGCCGGTCGTCGAATGCCTCAACTCCGACCTGATCGTCGTTATCGGCGCGGATCCCACCGGCAATCACCCTGTTGCCGCGACGTTCATCAAGAACGCGGCGGCCAAGGGGACCGAACTGGTGGTCATCGATCCCAGGAGAAAGAACCTCGCCAACTACGCCTCCCACTACCTGCAGTTCCAGGCGGGATCGGATGTGGCGCTGCTCAATGCCCTGCTCAATGTGATCGTGACCGAGGAGCTCTATGACCGGCAGTATGTGGAGGCGCACACCGAGGGTTTCGACGAAATCGCCCGGCACGTGAAGGCGTTTCCGCCGGAAAAGATGGAAGGCATCTGCGGCATCGACGCCGATACTTTGAGAATTGTCGCCCGCAAGATCGCCGGTGCGCGCGCGGCGATGATCTTCTGGGGAATGGGGATCGCGCAGCACGTTCACGGCACCGACAACGCGCGGTGCCTGATCTCGCTGGCGCTGCTGTGCGGCCACGTGGGCCGCCCCGGCGCGGGCCTCCATCCCCTGCGCGGACAGAACAACGTGCAGGGCGCGTCGGATGCGGGCCTCATCCCGATGATGTATCCGGACTACAAACTGGTGACCCATGAGGACGCGAGAGAGAAGTTCGAGACCTTCTGGGATACCGAGCTCAATCCCGACACGGGGCTCACCGTCGTCGAGATTACCGAAGCGATCCATGACGGAGACATCCGCGGCATCTATGTGATGGGCGAAAATCCGGCCATGTCGGACCCGGATTCCCGGCATACCCGCGCGGCGCTGGCGAAACTCGAGCACCTCGTCGTCCAGGACATCTTCATGACCGAGACGGCCGCCTTCGCGGATGTCATCCTCCCAGCTTCCGCGTGGCCCGAGAAGGACGGAACGGTGACCAATACGGACCGCCGCGTGCAAATGGGCCGCAAGGCGCTGGAGATGCCCGGCGATGCCCGCCAGGACTGGTGGATAATCCAGGAAATCGCAAACCGGCTCGGGCTGAACTGGACCTACAGCCATCCCCGCGACGTTCACGAGGAGATGCGGCACTGCATGCCGTCCATGGAGCATATTTCCTGGGAGAGGCTGGAACGGGAAGACGCCGTCACATACCCGTGCGACGCGGAGGATCTGCCCGGCCAGGAAGTGATCTTCGGCGACGGATTTCCAACGGAGTCGACGCGCGGCCGTTTCGTTCCCGCGGACGTCCTCCCTCCCGACGAGACGCCGGACGAGGATTATCCGCTGATATTGACCACCGGCCGGCTGCTCGAACATTGGCATACCGGCGCCATCACCCGGCGGGCGTCGAAGCTCGATGCCCTGGAACCGGAAGCGACCGTGCAAATCTCGCCGGAGGACATGGCGAGCCTGGGGATCGAACCGGGAGGGCGTGTGCGGCTGACGACCCGAAGGGGCGCGGTCGAGCTGGCGGCGCGGCGCGAACCCGGAATGCCCCAGGGACTTGTTTTCATGCCGTTCTGCTACGAGGAGGCGGCCGCCAATATCCTGACCAATTCAGCCCTGGACCCGTTCGGCAAAATCCCGGAATTGAAGTTCTCGGCGGTACGTGTCGAACCGGCGTAGGCGGCGTTGCCCGCGCGAGCCATGCGTTTTACGCATAGCGGCAAGGTGTTGAAAAACCATAATTTATAACCAGTTTCCAACTCGGCACTTTTCGCCGGTATAGGCATTTATAGTCATTTATGGACATTTATTGTCACCCGTTCGGGAGGTAACGCACCCAATAGGTCGTACAAAAACGCATAGCTCCCCTTCTGGCGCGCCCCCTCACCCGGCGCTAAAGCGCCACCCTCTCCCCCTTCGCGGGGGAGAGGGATGCGGAGGCTCGGCGAGCTAGGGCACAAAGCGAAGCGACTGCCCAGGCGAGCCATAGCCGAAGCTGGGTGAAGGGGTGGCAGCCACCTATTAATTTAGCGCGGGGGGGGGGGCCGATGGCAGTTCAGTTGCCGTTGGGCGCCCTCGAAGCCCTGCGGGTGACGATGACCGCCAACGCGACCAGCGCGGCGCCGGAGAGGTTGGCGACCAGTTCCAATGGCCAGAAGCTCAACCCGCAGCCGGCGACGAGAAGCGGCAGGCTGATCACCGACAACGGCCCTTCGGCGTAGCGTTGAATGAGCGCGTTGAAGGCATATATGCCGAACAGGCTGAATATGGCGACCTGCATGATTTCGGCGAAGGTGCCGCCGACCAGCGGGGTGTAGGCGAACAGCAAGGGGACGATGTAGAGGCCCTTGGCGATCTTCCAGGCCGAGACGCCCGTGGCCATCGGTCTTGATCCGGCGATCCCGGCGGCGGTGAAGGCGGCGAGGCAGACCGGCGGCGTGACGTTCGAATCCTGGCTCAGCCAGAAAACGATCAGGTGGGCCGTCAGCAGGAAGGTGGTCATCAGCTCGGTATCGACCAGGGCGGGCCGGATAACGATGGCGAGTTCGAACGGAATGGCAGCGACCAGTTGGCGCGCCTCTTCCACGGGCATTCCCGCCGCCGCCTTCGCCGCATGAGGCGAGTCCACAAGCGCAAACATGGCGGCCTTGACCGGATCGCCGATGCCGGCCGCCAACAGGTCGACGACGATGCTGTCGGCGAGCATGCCGGCAATGGCCGGGGCCGAGAGGATGGACAGCACGATATAGGCCGCGGTCACCGGCAGACCCATGCCGAGGACCAGCGAGGCGAGCGCCACCAGCACAAGGGCGATGATCAGCGAACCCTGCGACCATTCGGCGATCATCAGCGCAAAGCTGTTGGCGAGCCCAGATGTGGTCACCGCATTGTTGATCAGCCCGACGGTCACCAGCAGCACCGCCGTCATGATCGAGGTGCAGATGCCGAGCGTCAGGGCGCGGGCGATCTTCTCCGGTCCCATCTTGTTGGGTGTCAGCCAACTGCCGGCCACCAGGGTGGCGATGGCGACGCAGGCGGCGAAGCTCGGGGTCCGGCCGGTGACGAGCAAATAGGTCAGCACGCCGAGAGGCAGGACGAAGTTGAGGGCCCCGGCGGCGATCTTCACCCGGTCGACCGTGGCGACATCGGCGATGTCGATGCTGGATTTGACGGCTTCGATGCGGATCACGAAGGCGACCGAGAGGAAGTAGAGGATCGCCGGCACGATGGAGAACAACACGATGGTGCCGTATTGGATGCCCGTATAGGACACCATGACGAAGGCGCCGGCCCCCATGATCGGCGGCATGAGCTGACCGCCGGTGGAGGCGGAGGCCTCGACGCCGGCGGCGAATTTGGGCTGGAAGCCGTTGGACTTCATCAGCGGAATGGTGATCACGCCGGTGGACGCCGTATTGGCGACCGCCGAGCCGGAGATGGTGCCGGTCAAGGCGGACGCGATGACCGCGACGAACGCCGCGCCGCCCCGGAAGCGCCCGGCAATGACCTTGGCGACCTCGATCACGAAGTCCGACGCGCCGGAAATCACCAGGAAGGCGCCGAAGATCATGAAGAGCGTGATATTGGCCGACGAGATGGTGGTGATGATCCCGAACATGCCCTCGTCATTGTAGAGGGAGCGGAACATTACGTCGGATACCGGCAGGCTCGCCGCGCGGAAAACGCCGGGCAGGTACTCGCCGAGGAACGCATTATAGGCCAGCGCCAGGATCACCAGCGACGGGATGATCCATCCGGTCATCCGGCGGGTCAGTTCCACCGCGCCGGCGATCACGATGATGCCGGTGACCCAGTCGAGGGCCGAGAACTGCCACTCCTGGCCGGTCTTGGCGAGGGTGCGTTCGTAGAGGCCGGATTCGTTGTAGGCGATCCAAAGGGCGCTCAGCGCGATGGCAATGCCGAAGATCCACTCCAGAACCCACGGCCCTCCCCTGGAGGAGCCGCGCCACAGGGGGTGGGAAATGGCGGCAAGGAACGCGAAACCGGCAAAGTGGATGGCGTTCTGCCACATCCCCGGCTCATTGAGGACGAGATTGGTGAGAATGTGCCAAATGCCGAACAGGCAGCTGAGGCCGACGATCAGCGTCGGCAGGCCCGGCTTTCGAATTGCCCGGTCGAGGTCGAACAACTCATGGCCTGGCGCCGTCTCCGCGGCGCCGGCCCGATCAGCGGAGGCGGTTCCCTGGTCCTTGGCGCCCGGTCCAGACTCGGTCATGGCACAATCCCGCTAAAAGCGTGTCGGCGCATGTGAGCGGTACGGTGACCGGCCGTCAACCGGTCACCGTACATGGGAGTCTGGTTATTTGGCCATCAAGTGACCGGGGATGGAAAGCCCCGCTTCCTTGTAGTAGCGGGCCGCACCGGGGTGCAGCGGCGCCGGAAGGCCGGCCATGGACTTCTTCACGTTCATTGCCTTGGTCGCCGGATGGATCGCCTGCAGAAACGGCAGGTTCTCGTAGATCGACTTGGTCAGCAGGTAGACATGGTCCGCGCTGACGTCCGCGTTGACGCCGAGGAAGTTCGGCTGCGCGATGGTCTGGACGTCCTTGGTCTGTCCCGGATAGGTGCCGGCCTTGATGGTGTAGGGCACCCACAGATTGCGCCCGCCGTCCATCTTCTTGGCTTCGTCGGCGGTGACGTTGAGCAGCGTGAACTTGGCGGCATTGGACGCCATCAGCTTGGTGATCGCGCCGGTGGGCGGACCCGCCGGAATGCCGGCGCCAACCGCCTGGCCGTTGGCCAGCGCATCGGCGGTCGGACCATAGCCCGCATAGACCAGCTTGTAGTCCTTGGCGATGTCGATGCCGAGACCGGACATCAGCACCCGGTTGGAGCCGATGGTGCCGGAGTTCTGACGGCCCATGCCCATGGACATGCCCTTGAGAGCCACGAGGTCGCTGACCGTGCCCTTCTTGACGTGCTGATTGGACAGCACGAACTGCTCGACGTTCTGCCACAGCATGCTGACCGAGCGCAGGTTCTTCTGCGGCGCGGACACCGGACCCGTGCCGGTCACCGCGTAGGACCCGAAGAGGCCCTGCAAAATGGCGAACTGGGCCGTGTTGGCGCCCAGCGCCTGGACGTTCGCGCCCGAACCGGCGGAGTTCACCGCGGTGAGGCTGAACTTGTGCTTGGGCAGCAACTTGACCTTGGACAGTGTCGCGATGGCCGTGCCGACCGGATGATAGGTGCCGCCGGTGGAGGCGGTATTGAGGACATAGTCCTTGGCCTGGACGGCGGTCGCCGACATGGCCAGGAGCGCGAGGCCGCCGGCGGCGCCGAGCGTTTTATGCATGAGATCGAGCTTCATAGGATGTCTCCTTTCTAAAGCCTGTGAACTGTCTTCACCCGGGATTATTGGTGTTTTATCGCCCCGGGCCAACATGCAAATTTTGAGCTTAGATTGGCATTGATCGGCAATTTCTGCCTCCCGTCGACCCAAATCTGGCTGCATGACGGTTTGTAGACAGATCGCGTCTGAACCACTCGGCTCATGGCAACCTCGAGGGACCGCTTGATGGGGGCGGGGCAAGGCCTTTTCCGCACCTTAATGCCGCGCTCCGGCCGTCGGAACCGCAATGACCGGTGCCTACTCGATGCTGGGTGGTTGGGCCGTGTGGTTGCCGGGACGAGGCCGGCGCCGAATTCGAAATCGCACCCGCCTCCCCTCTCTAGATCCGAACGAACCGCCGCTGGTCGCAGGCGGTCGGCGGTTCCCGCAGCCCGTAAAGCTCCACGAAGGTGTGAACCTCCACCAGGGACAGCAGGAGCAAGTGGAGGCGCCGGTCCGGGTCGGACATTTCCCCGTCCCGGTTTTCGTCCAGGTGATCCAGCACCTCGTCGATCCGCCCCATCATGGCGTCGTAGAAC
>CAZUGT010000048.1:0-23678 GCA_964620095.1 uncultured Rhodospirillaceae bacterium
ATCCTGGCTACCGAGGTCACCGCCCTCTGCCACGGCGCCGAAGCCGCGCGGGAAGCCGAGGAGACCTCCCGGCGCACCTTCGAGGAAGGGGCGGCGGACGAGGGCCTGCCCAGTATCGAGATCAACGAAGCCGACTTCGGCGGCGGTCTTCAGGCCTTCGAGCTGTTCAAGCGCGCCGGCCTCGCCAACTCCAACGGCGAGGCGCGCCGCCTGATCAAGGGCGGCGGCGCCCGCATCAACGGCCGGCCGGTGGCGAGCGAAACGGAGACCGTGGAGGCCTCCGCGTTTGCCGACCGGACACTCAAGCTCTCGGCGGGCAAAAAACGGCACGCCCTGGTGAAACTGGTGGCCGGCTAGAGGCGATCTAGCCCGGCCGGGCTCAGTTCGATTCGACCTTGGGCGAATTCGTCCCGGCCGGCGGCGCTTCGGATCTCCGCTCGAGAATCCTCCAGAATTTTCTGAAGGGACCGGGTGTCAACGCGGACAGCGGATTGATTTTGACGTCGGGCTCTTCGATCCCGCCGCGGACCGAATAGTCGGCAGCGAACACCCCGCCTCCTTCTTCACCGCCGGTGAGCAGCTCGCCAATGATCGGCAGCCGGCCGAGCAGACTGTTGAGCACGGGGGCCGGCACAACGGTGCCGGAGAGATCAATGGCCGGGGCATTGGTATCGATGGTGCCGGACGCCGTGAAATTCAGCGGCCCGGCGGCCAAGGCATCGGTGACCGCGATCACGCCGCCGCGGTCGACGAACGGGACATCCAGCGTCCTGAAGGCGAGGCCTTCGCCGGTCAACAGTTCGAGAAAGCCGGTCAATGACGCAAGGGACAGCAGGCGCGCCAGAACCGGCGTATTGGAGACCCGGAAATCACGGATCGTCGCCCGGCCGGCCAGCGGCTGCTTGGGTTCATCATCTTCGTAAACCCCTTGGACGAGCAATTTGCCGCCGACGACCTCGTCATAAAGATCGAACGTCCGCAGCACCGCGCCCGCGTCGTCGGACTGGATTCTCAGTGACCGGCGCCCGTTCCCGGGCCTGAGGTCGAGCTTCAGGGAACCGCCGCCGTCAAGCGCCGCCTGAAGCTCCATCCGGCGCCACAGCTTGCCATCGAAGATCAAGGCGCCGGCAACATTGGCGAGGGCGCGCTCCGGCTGGAGCCGGACCGTGCCGATATCGAGCGAAATGGTCATCGAAGCCGTTCGCTCCTGTTCCTCGCCGGCCTCGTCACCGGTGTCCAACCATGCGGTCAGATCGAGCTTCGGACCGCGGACATCCATGTCCCATGAATCGCCGCCCGGGATGATGACGCCGGAGACGTCGGTCTCGCCGAACGCCAGCCGGCTGATGGTGACGCGCTGCAAATTGCCGTCGCGGATGCCGGCGGATCCCTTGAACTCCAGTCCGCCGCCGCCGATGGAAAAGGACGGGACATCCAGCAGGGTGTCGCCATGGAGGCGGGCGGCAATATTGCCCCGGGCT
Source organism: uncultured Rhodospirillaceae bacterium (assembly GCA_964620095.1). Classification (GTDB taxonomy): domain Bacteria; phylum Pseudomonadota; class Alphaproteobacteria; order Rhodospirillales; family UBA2165; genus JAJDXO01. The sequence continues at coordinate 1,482 of CAZUGT010000048.1, forward strand.
TCGGTGCCGGCCTTCTTGTGCCAGCCGAAGCGAGGGATCGCCAGTTTCGCGCCGGTCAATCCCACCTCGACGGAAAGCTCGCCGGCCCCCTCCCGGTCCCGCACCAGCACGGCGCCGATATCCGTCGGTCCTTCGAGGAAAACCTGCCCAAACATCTGCGGCTCGAGACCAAAGACCTGCCGGCGCTGCGCCGCGTCGAGGCGCGCCTCGATGGTCTGACGGCTTCGCCGGGCGGTATCCCCGGCGAAGTTCACCTGCCAGCCGACCCGGGTGTCGGCGCCCGCCACCTGGACGCGGCCCGTCAGGTTCATGCCGTCCCGGTCAACCTCCAGATCCAGCTGCCCATTCGACAGGTCGAAGCCATAAATGAGGCCGTCCGCCCGGACATCCCGGAGGGTCGATTTGGCTTCGATCTCGACCCCGTCGAAGGTGAGATCGCGCTCGGTCACGAACCGCAGCTTGAGGCGTGTACTGGACACGCCGGCCACCGCCGCCGGGTCGACGCCGGCGGCGGTGGCAAATTTCAGCGGCTCCATTTCGATCAGCGACAGGACATTTTGCAGCGGACCATCGACGAGAACCTCGATGTCGGCGAATTGGTCGAACTCGTCGAGGCCGGTGAATACCACCGTTCCGCCGCGAACGTTGAGCCCATTGGAGGCACCGCCGGTGACGGTGATGTCGAATCGCTTGGCATTGTAAGTGGCCCGGCCGCTGACCCCGGCCACCGGCGGCAGGCCCTCGACATAGGTCACCCGAGTGTCATCGATGGCGATGCCGCCGCTGATCGCCGATACGGAAAACCCGTTGGCTTCGTTGTACGTGCCGAACAGGCGAACCGTCGCTTCGCTGAACGTGCCGCCGGCCATGTTGGCTAAAATCCAGTTTCGCGGATCCTCGCCCCACTGCGCGGGCCAGAACTCCTTCAGCCGGTCGAAGGGCAAATCGTTGACAACGCCGTTGACCTCGAACTCGATATCGCCGCCGAATTCGAGAACCGAACCGGTTAGGGTGGCCGTCGGGCCGTCCAACTCCAGGGACAGCTTGGCGATATCCATCCGGTCGAAGTCCGGAAAGTACCGGCCGGTCAGTTTCAATCCGCGCAAGGGGAAGCCATGATTAACCGGGTCGGGAAGCTGGATCGCACCCTCTTTCGGAAACTCGACGGACAATTCTTCGATCAAGGCGGTTGCCTGCGCCTGGTCGAAGCGTCCTCTCAGGCCGGCGGATTCGATGGGAAGCTCAAAATCGGCGATGCCGCTCACCAGAATGTGCCCCGCGCCGGTGGAGAGCACGAACTCGGCTTCGGGAATGTCACCGCCGGCCAGCGCCGTCGCGGTGACCGTGCCGGTCACCGCCGCGTCGACGAAGCTCCCAAGGTCGAGCCGCGGGTGAATCCGGGCGAATAGCCGGGGATTGAGATTGACGAACCCGACATCCAGCTTGAGGCTCTCTTCGCTGATGTCGAACGTCCCGCGGATGGAAAACGAGGCCGTTTCTTCCCCGACATCGAAATTCAGGTCCGCCTGTCCGACGACAGTGCCGAACTCGCGGGACAGGTCGATATTTGCCGTATCGGATCGCCAGACCGTATTGGTGAGCCGGTCGTTGATCGTCAGATCGCCATTGATGATTCGCAGTCGCCGCAAATGACTGAGCGGCCCCGCCATGTCCGCGGGCGCCAGGAACTGCTGTACGATCACGCGGGCGACCGCCGCCCCGCCTCTCGTGCCCTTCGCGTCCGGCAAGTCGAGTTCAATCCCGCCGTGGATTTGCCGCGTCAGATTGAGGGCCGGGTTGCGGATCGAGATGGACCGGGGGGCGAGTTTCCCCTGCAACAGGGCCCCGCCGCTCAACGTGACGCTGAGATCCGGAATTTCGGCAATGACCGTGCCGGCTTCCCTGATGGCCTTCGCTCCCCGGACGCGGATTTCAAGCGTGTTGGCCTCGCCCGACCAGGTCAGGATGGTGTCATCGAGTTTGACCGCGAATGCACCGTCGTCGGACTTCAGCGCGGACTCGAAATAGGGTGAGAGGAACGCGAGCGAGATGGGTCCGGCCGTCAGCCGCCAGGCCAGGAAACCGAAGGCGATCGCCAGGCCGATGGCGAGCACGCCGATCAGCTGCATAAATCCGCGAAAGGTGTGAATAATCACTGCGTTTCGATACCTTTAACGCGGCTTGACCACAATATTTAGTTACAGCAGTGTGCGGCAATTCCGAGCATATTGAAATGCAGCAATTGACAATTTGGTCACAGGACGCGGTTTTTCCGGCTCCCGCCGATTCGGATCGGGTGACGCTCGGTATTGACCACCTGAACGACTCGCTGCGGCGGCTTCTGGATGCCGACGAGGCGCCAGCCGCGTGCACCGCGGTGCTGGAGGACGTGCGTGTCGGCGAGGCGATGGCCGCGCTGTTCGGCAACAGCACCTTCCTCGCCCGTTCGGCCGCCGCCGAACCGGTGTTCTTCACCGAACTGATGGCCCGGGGGCCGGACGCCATGCTGGAACAGGCGGGAGAGCTGCCGTCCCGCCCGGCCGCCGAGATGACCGAGGCCGAAATCATGGCGGCACTTCGCAAGGCCAGGCGGCGCATCGCGCTGCTGACGGCGGTCGCGGACATTTCAGGCGAGTGGCCGCTCGAACGCGTCACGCACGTCCTCAGCGAATTCGCCGACAAGGCCGTGTCGGCGGCCTGTCAGCATCTGCTGATCCATGCGCCGGGCGCCGACATTCTAGGCGGCCTGGAGCCGTCCGATCCGGAACCCGGGTCCGGGCTGATCGTCCTCGGCATGGGCAAGCTCGGCGCCAACGAGTTGAACTATTCGAGCGACGTCGACTTGATCGTCCTGTACGACCCGGAAGCGATCGAGACCGACAGGCCGGACGAACTCCAGCGGTTCTTCGTCCGCTTGAGCCGCGATCTGGTGAAAGTGCTGTCCGAGCCGACCAGGGACGGATACGTATTCCGTGCCGACCTGCGCCTGCGGCCGGATCCGGGCTCCACCCCGACCGCCATATCGGTGACCGCCGCCGAGACCTATTACGAGAGCGTCGGCCAGAACTGGGAGCGGGCGGCCATGATCAAGGCGCGCCGGGTCGCCGGCGACAAGGAACCGGGCGACAGGTTCCTCCGTCACCTTCAGCCGTACATCTGGCGGCGCAACCTGGATTTCGCCGCCATCCAGGATATTCATTCCGTCAAACGCCAGATCAATGCCCACCGGGGGGGGGCGAAAATCAAGGTGCGGGGCCACAATGTGAAGCTGGGACGCGGCGGCATCCGGGAGATCGAGTTTTTCGTCCAGACCCAGCAGCTCATCTGGGGCGGGCGCGACCCGAGTCTGCGGACGCCGACCACCCTCGGCGCGCTGCAAGGCTTGGTTGCCGCGGGCCAGGTTGAAGCCGGCGTCGCGGAGGAACTGACCGAGGCGTATGAATTCCTTCGCCGGCTGGAGCATCGCCTGCAGATGGTCGAGGACCGCCAGACCCATGTCTTGCCCGACGACGACGAAGGCATCGCCGAGATCGCCACCTTCATGGGGTTCGAGAATATTGACGCGTTCAAAACCGAGCTGCTGAGAATTCTGCGGACGGTCGAAAGCCGCTATGCAGAACTGTTCGAAGACGAACCGGCCCTGTCGGTCGATGCCGAAGTGAGCGGCAACTTGATTTTCACGGGAACCGACGACGACCCGGATACCATGGAGACCCTGAGATCGCTGGGCTACACCGACCCCAGCCGGGTCGCGGCCTCCATCCGGGCCTGGCACCATGCGCGCTACCGGGCAACCCGCAGCGAACGCGCGCGCCAGATTCTGACCGAACTGGTTCCCCTGCTCCTCACCTCGTTCGGCAAGACCCCGGACCCTGACACGGCGTTCGCCAGATTTGACGAGGTTCTGCGCGGCCTGCCGGCGGGCATCCAGCTGTTTTCCATGCTGCGGGCCAATCCGGCCCTGTTCGACTTGATCGGCGAGATCACCGGAACCGCGCCCCGGCTCGCCAGTCATCTGGGCCGTCACCCGGGCCTGCTTGAAAACGTCCTGGAAACCGACTTCCTCGATCGACTGCCGGAGGAAACATGGCTCGAAGCGGATCTCCGCGCGGCCGTCGGCCCGCTGGACAATTTCGAAGACGCCCTCGACGCGATCCAGCGGTGGAGCAATGACCGCAAGTTTCAGATCGGCGTGCAATGCCTGCTCAACCGGACGACCTGGGACCGGGCCGGCGCCGACCTCGCGGCGGCGGCCGATGTATCGCTGCGGGTCCTGCAGTCGGCCGTCGAAGCGGAGTTCGCCAGGAGCCACGGCCGGATCACCGGCGGCGAGCTTGCGATTGTCGCGCTCGGCAAGCTGGGGGGCCGGGAGATGACCCCGACCTCCGATCTCGATCTCGTGTTCGTCTATGATTTCGATCCGGGCAGCGAGGGATCGGACGGCGACCGGTCATTGTCGCCGGGCCCGTATTTCGCCCGCTACGCCCAGCGGCTGATCACCGCCATCACCGCGCCCACCGCCGAAGGCAAATTGTACGAAGTGGACATGCGGCTCCGGCCGTCGGGCAATGCCGGGCCCATCGCCTCCAGCCTCGAAGCCTTCCGGCAGTATCACATGGACTCGGCCTGGACCTGGGAAAACCTCGCCATCTCCCGGGCGCGGGTGTTGAGCGGCTCCGGGACCATCCGCGGGAAGATCGAGGAGGTAGTCCGCGAAACCCTCACCCGAAAGCGCAACGAGGAAAGTCTGGTCCGGGACGTGGCGGCCATGCGCCGGCGGATCGCCGAGGAACACGGCGCCGAAGTGCCGTGGGAAGTGAAGCACCGGCGGGGCGGCCTGGTCGATGTGGAGTTCATTATTCAGTATCTCCAGCTGCGCCACGGTCACGGGCACCCCGCCGTGCTGGCCGCCAATACCCGCCAGGCGCTGGAGAACCTGCACAACGAGCAAGTGGTCCCGGAAGCGGATTATCGGGCGCTCCGGGAGGCGCTCGGTCTGTGGCAGGCCGTTCAGGGGGTGTTCCGGCTGGCCATCGAAGGGTTCCTGGACGACGTCATCACCGACAGCATGCCGGCCAGTCTGGAGCGCATCCTGGCGGGCGCGACGGGATCGGAGACGGTGGACGCCCTGTTGGCGCGGATGGACGAGACCGCCGGGACGGTCCGGGAAATTTACCACCGGCGGATCGACGCGCCGGCGGACGCCGCCGGAAAGGACGCCTCGTGAGCCGTCGCCGAACCTTCGAAAGCCTCACCCATGCGGCGGTGGCGGTGCTTGAAACCGCGCCCGCAAACGCCAAGGCGGACCTCAGCCGCGCGATCGCCGCCATGTGGCGGGACGGCGGCATCACCGGCATCGGCCGGACCCGTCCTCCCGGCCGGCCCGCGCGTCCGGCGCGGCCCCGATTGCTGATGCCCCGCGACATGCCCAGGCGCCGCGGCGGCGGGCCCGCGAAGCGTATCGCCTTTCTCCATGCCATCGCCCATATCGAGCTGAACGCCATCGACCTAGCCTGGGATCTGATTGCCCGCTTCGCCGACCCGGCCCTGCCCCGCGAATTCTACGACGACTGGGTGCGGGTCGGGGACGAGGAAGCCAGGCATTTCAGCCTCCTCGCCGGCCTCCTGGACGACGCGGGCGCGGCTTACGGCGACCTGCCGGCGCACGACGGCCTATGGGAGGCGGCAGCCGAAACCGCCGACGATATCCTGGCCCGTATCGCCATCGTGCCCATGGTATTGGAGGCCCGCGGCCTCGACACCGCGCCGGACGCCATCCGGCGGCTCGGCAAGGCCGGTGACGAGGCGTCCGTCCGGGTTCTGGAAATCATCGCCCGGGACGAGGAGACCCATGTGGGGTTCGGGGTCAAGTGGTTCGACCGCCTGTGCGCGGAGCGCGGCCTCGATCCGGCGGACACCTTCCGGGAACTGGTGAGATCACGGTTCAAGGGCGCGCTGAAACCGCCGTTCGCCGAGGCCGCGAGGGAACGCGCGGGCTTTCCCAAATCCTATTACGAACCGCTGGCGGCCGGCGCCTAACCTTCGCCCGATGCCTCGATGCGGGCGGCAAGCGCCGCGGCCATGAACTCGTCCAGATCGCCGTCGAGCACGGCCTGGGTGTTGGACGTCTCCATATTGGTCCTGAGATCCTTCACCATCTGGTAGGGCTGCAGCACGTAGGAGCGAATCTGGTGCCCCCAGCCGATATCGGTCTTGGCATCGTGCGCGGCCTGGGCTTCCTCCTCCCGCTTCTGCAGTTCCGCCTCGTAGAGCCGGGCGCGCAGCATGCCGAACGCGGCCGCCCGGTTGCGGTGCTGAGAGCGGTCGTTCTGGCACTGGACGACGATGCCCGTCGGAATATGCGTGATGCGGATGGCGGAATCCGTCTTGTTGACGTGCTGGCCGCCGGCCCCGGACGCCCGGTAGGTGTCCACCCGGATGTCCTTGTCGTTGATCTCCACCTCGATGTCGTCGTCGATCACCGGAAACACCCAGACGGACGCGAAGCTGGTGTGGCGCCGGGCGCTCGCGTCATAGGGCGAGATGCGCACCAGCCGGTGGACGCCGCTTTCGGTCTTCAGCCATCCATAGGCGTCGGCGCCCAGGACCCGCACCGTCGAGGATTTGATGCCGGCTTCCTCGCCCGCGCTCTCTTCCAGCCATTCGAGCTTGTAGCCGCGGCTCTCCGCCCAGCGGGCGTACATGCGCACCAGCATCTGCGCCCAGTCCTGCGCCTCGGTGCCGCCGGCGCCGGCATGGACCTCGAGATAGCAATCGTTGCCGTCGGCCTCCCCCGACAACAGGGCGCGGACCCGCTCCTTCCCGGCCCGGGCCGCCAGCGCCTTGAGCGCCGATTCCGCCTCGTCGACCACGCCGCCGTCGTCTTCGGCCTCGCCGAGTTCGATCAGCTCCAGATTGTCGGAGAGTTCCCGTTCCAGCTCGTCGAGGGCCTTGATGCCGCCCTCCAGGCGGGTGCGCTCGCGCATCACCGTCTGGGCTCGGGCCTGGTCGCTCCACAGGCCGGGGTCCTCGGCGAGAACGTTCAGCTCGGCGAGGCGTTTGACGGCGGTGTCATAGTCAAAGCCGCCTCCTCAGCAGTTCGAGGGACTGCTTGATCTGCTCTGAGAGGGTCTCGATTTCGGCGCGCACGGGAGGTCTCGGTGATCGGAAATTAAGAGGGTCTCGGCGGAGTGTCTTAGAAGGTTCGGGAGACGGGTACAATAACCGTCGTCAATAAAGCCCGCCGGTGCCGGATGCGGGCGCCCGGGTGGTAACCGTCAGGCCTTCGAGCACGTTCTCCTCGCCCGACGGAATTTTGCCCGGCTTGAACGCTTCGAGGATGACGTTGCGGTCGCCGCCCCGGGCCGGCCTGCCCGACGTGGCGTTGACCCGGACCAAGCGGATGCCTTCCGGAATCCGGAACGGGATGGCGGCCTCGCCTTCGAGGGCCTCGGCCATGAACTGCTTGAAGACCGGCGCCGCCGCGCTGGCGCCCTGCTCCCGCGCGCCGAGGGACCGGGGCGTGTCGAAGCCGACGAAGACGCCGACGGCGAGGTCCGGCGAGAAGCCGACGAACCAGGTATCCAACGCATCGTTGGTGGTGCCGGTCTTGCCGGCCAGGGGCTTGCCGATGGACTTGATCCTGCGTCCGGTGCCCCGCTCCACCGCGCCCTGGAGCATGGAGACCATCTGGTAGGCGCTGGCGGGATCGGCGACCCGCTCCCGGGTATCCGGAATGTCGGGGACCGGCTGGTTGGTCCAGAAGGCCGCCCGGCAGTCCCGGCACACCCGGTTGTCGTGACGGAAGACATTCTTGCCGTGACGGTCCTGGATGCGGTCGATGAGGGTCGGTTTGATCCGTTTGCCGCCGTTGACCATCATCGCGTAGGACGCGGTCAACCGCATCAGCGTGGTCTCGCCGGCGCCGAGCGACATGGAGAGCCGGGGCGGCATGTCATCGACGACGCCGAGCCGCCGGGCATATTGGACGATGCGGTCGATGCCGATGGTCTGGGCGAGGCGCACGGTCATCAGGTTGCGCGACTTCTCGATGCCGAGGCGCATGGTGCTCGGCCCGTAGAACTTCTTGGTGTAGTTGGCCGGCCGCCATTTGGGCAGGCCGGGCCCCTGGTCGATGACGAACGGCGCATCCAGGATCAGGGTGGAAGGCGTAAAGCCGGCCTCCAGGGCGGCCAGGTAAACGATCGGCTTGAAGGCCGAACCCGGCTGGCGCCGCGCCTGGACCGCGCGGTTGAACTGGCTGCGCTCGAAGGAATAGCCGCCCGACATGGCCAGCACGCGCCCCGTATGGGGATCGAGCGCCACCATCGCGCCGTCGATCTCGGGGATCTGCCTGAGGGCGAAGGTACCGTCCGGATAGGGCTTCCCCTCCCCGGTCTCGAAGACCTGCTGGACCGCGACCACGTCGCCGGCGGCCAGGACGTCGCCCGCCGCTTTCACCCGCGGGCCGAGCCGCTGCTCTTTCTTCCATGCCCGCGCCCACTTCAACTCGCCGAGCGGAATGATCCCGGTGCGGCCGTCATCGACGCCGATGCTCGCCGAGTCGTCGTCCGCCGACAGCACGATGGCCAAGCGCCAGAGGCCGAGACCCTCGGGCACCTCGACCTCGGCCAGCTGTACAAGCCAGTCGGTCACCGGCTCGATCCGGGCGATGGGTCCCCGCCAGCCGTGACGCCGGTCGTATGCCTCGAGCCCGGAACGCAGCGCCCGGTCGGCGATATCCTGAAGCCGCGGGCTCAAGGTCGTGCGTACCGAGAGGCCGCCCTTATAGAGCTCGTCCTCGCCGTAGCGCTGCACCAATTCGCGCCGGACCTCCTCGGCGAAGTAGTCGGCGTTGACGAATTCGGTGACGTCCCGCTTGCGGACGATCAGCGGCCGGGCCTTCGCGGCGGCGGCCGCCTCGGGCGTGATCACGCCGTCTTCGAGCATCCGGTCGACCACCCAGTCCCGGCGGCCCTTGGCGGCGCGCGGCTTTCTCAACGGGTTGTAGTTGTTGGGGGCCTTGGGCAGCGCGGCCAAGAGGGCGGCCTCGGAAATGGTCAGCGCGTCGAGCGGTTTGTTGAAGTAGTTGAGCGCCGCGGCGGCGACGCCGTACGAGCCGAAGCCGAGATAAATCTCGTTCAGGTAAAGCTCGAGGATACGCTCCTTGGCAAGCGCCCGCTCGATCCGGAAGGCGAGGATCGCCTCCTTGATTTTGCGTTCGACCGTAACGTCGGAACTCAGCAGGAAATTCTTCGCCACCTGCTGGGTGATGGTCGAGGCGCCCACCAGCCGCCGGTTGGTGGAGATGTTCCTGAGATTGGTGATCACCGCGCGGCCGACGCCGACGGGATCGACCCCGGGGTGGATGAAGAAGTTCTTGTCCTCGGCCGACAGGAACGCGTTGATCACCCGCTTGGGCATGGCGCGAACGGGAATGAACACCCTGCGTTCGGTGGCGAATTCGGCCAGCAGCCGTCCGTCGCCGGCCTGCACCCGGGTCATCACCGGCGGTTCGTAGTCGGCCAGTTGCCGGTAATCGGGCAGCCCCCGCCCGTACTTGTAGAAGATGTAGATGCCGCCGCCGGCGCCCGCGAGAACGACGATCAACAGAAAACTGACTAAGGCGATAAGCGTCTTGAGCATATAAGGCTATTCCAACCCGGCGTTTCGCGCCGCCGAATCGGCCCATCTTCATCCAATGTGCGCCCCGGCGCAATGGCCTGACGGGGGGAGGTATCGCGGAATTGTGGCGGTTTTGTGGCGCAATTCGGCGCTTTGCCCCTATCGCTGGGCCTGTTCGATCCGCTCGAAATAGCGGTCGATCGCCTGAGCGACCGAATCGGCGATCCGCGCCCGGTAGCTTTCCTTGCGTAGCGCCCGCTCATCCTGGCGGTTGGACAGGAAACCCATCTCGATCAGCACCGAGGGGATATCGGGCGCCTTGAGGACGGCAAATCCCGCGAATCGATGAGTTTTTCGGAGCAGCTTGGTGACCCGGCGCAACTCCTGAACCAGCTCCGCCGCGAACCGGACGGAATCGTTCATGGTCTCCCGCTGGGCCAGATCGATCAGGATGTCCGTTACCTCGGGGGTTTCGGCCGACAGGTCGATGCCGGCGATGAGGTCGGCCTTGTTCTCCTTGTCGGCCAGTTCCGCCGCTTCCTTGTCCGATGCTTTTTCCGACAAGGTATAGACCGACAGTCCACGGATGCCGGCCCGGCGAATGGAATCGGCATGCAGGGAGATGAACAGGTCCGCGTCGTGCCTGCGGGCGACCGCGATGCGGTCGCGAAGCCGGATGAAAACGTCCCGGTCGCGGGTCAGGACCACCCTGTAGCGCCCGCTTTTTTCGAGGCGGCGCTTCAGGGTACGCGCCGTTCGGAGCGTAATATCCTTCTCCAGCACCCCGCTTCGCCCGATGGCGCCGGGGTCGACGCCGCCGTGTCCGGGATCGACAACGATAACCCGGCGGCCTCCCCGGACGCCCGGCTTGCGGTTCGGGACCGGCAGGCCCGGGGTCGCCCGCGCCGTCTCCCGGCCTTGAGCCCGGCCCTGGGCCCGTCCTTTGGCGCGGCGGGGCTCGACCAGCTCGGCCATGAAGCTCGCGCGGTCGCTGGGCTTCATGTCTACCACCAGCCGATGGCCGCGATTTCCCGAGGGCGGAATCAGAAACGCCCCGGTGATCTGCATGGGTCCGGCCATGTCGAGCACCACCCGCGACGCGCCGGCCTTGAACAGTCCGTAGCGCAGGCTCTTGATCAGGCCGACGTTCTTGGGCAGCGGCCGGGTCGGCAGCTGCCAGCGGAGCTCCGGCAGATCGATGACCAGGCGATAGGGATCGACCAGCGCGAAGTAGGAGAACTTGACCGGTCCGGTCAGATCCATGACGAACCGGGTCCGATCGCCATTGACGCCCGCCCGGAGATCGTTGGCCACGACGGCGTCCCGGGCCCGGGCGTCATCGGCCGGCAGCGCACCGAGCGCCGATGCGACAATCAGCATCCGTATTGCACGCGAGAGCGGCAAACGCACGGCGCTAAAACTCTTCGGGATTGAGACCATATTCGTGGGCACGCATACACCATCCACCCGCGGAATTTCGCAAAAATGCGATAATCCCGCCGGATTCCTGTACATAAGGTGATTGTCGAACACTAATCCTACCGTTATGTTAACGGCGTGAAGCGTGGCGGGACTTGTTGAAGGGGTGGCGCGCGCGTACGGCGAATTGGCCGGACAGGCCAGCGCCGACGCCTTACCGCCGGCCCCAATGTCCCAACGCATCAAAGCTTCCAAACCAGTGAAAGTGGATTATTCGATGCCGGTAATGGCAGCCCAATTCAATCATCCGACCAGCCCGGCCCCGCGAAGCGCGGGCGCCGGCGGCCTGGAGCGGACCGATTCGATGCGGGGCGCCGCCGGCAAATTTGCAAATACGACCAAGGCGGCACGCGGCTTCGATGCCGGCGGCCCGGCCTGGTCCCGGAGTTTTAAATCAAATGACCAAGAGAATGTTGATCGACGCGGCCCACCCGGAAGAGACCCGTGTGGCCATCGTCGACGGAAATCGGCTTGAAGAGCTAGACGTAGAATCAGCCGCTAGGCGGCAACTCAAGGGAAACATTTATTTGGCAAAGGTGACGCGGGTGGAGCCCTCGCTCCAAGCGGCCTTTGTCGATTATGGCGGCAACCGCCACGGTTTCCTGGCCTTTAGCGAAATTCATCCCGACTACTACCAAATCCCGGTCGCCGACCGCGAAGCGCTTATCGCCGAGGACGAGGCCGCCGAAGCGGCCGAAGCAGCGGCGGAAGCGGACGAAACCGATGCCGCGGATGACGGCAAGCCGGATGCCAAGGGGGTCGAGACCATCGGCGGCGGCGACATCGACGATGTCGAGGAGCGGCGCGCCAACCGGCCGGTCCGGCGCTACAAAATCCAGGAAGTCATCAAACGGCGCCAGATCCTGCTGATCCAGGTCGTCAAGGAGGAGCGGGGCAACAAGGGCGCGGCGCTCACCACCTATTTGTCCCTTGCCGGCCGGTATTGCGTGCTCATGCCGAATACGGCGCGCGGCGGCGGCATCTCCCGCAAGATTTCCAATGCCAAGGACCGCAAACGGCTGAAATCCATCATCTCGGCGCTCGATATCCCGAAGGGGATCGCGGTCATCGTCAGGACCGCCGGATCGGACCGGGGCAAGGCCGAAATCAAGCGGGACTACGAATACCTCATCAAGCTTTGGGACAATGTCCGGACGCGCACATTGGAATCGACGGCGCCCGATCTGATTCACGAGGAAGCGAACCTCATCAACCGCTCCATCCGGGATCAATACGCCCGCGATATCGATGAAATCCTGGTGGAAGGCGATGACGGCTACCGGGCGGGCAAGGATTTGATGAAGATGCTGGTCCCCAGCCATGCGAAGAAGGTGCAGCCCTATCGCGATCCCGCCGTACCCCTGTTCCAGCGCTATCACGTCGAGAGCCAGCTTGAAGCCATGCACAGCCAGGAAGTGCAGCTGAAGTCCGGCGGCTACATCGTGCTCAACCCGACCGAGGCGCTGGTCGCCATCGACGTCAACTCGGGCCGGGCCACCCGCGGACGCAATATCGAGGAAACCGCGCTCAAGACGAACCTGGAGGCCGCCTCCGAAATCGCCCGGCAGCTGAAGCTCCGCGATCTCGCCGGATTGATCGTCATCGATTTCATCGACATGGACGTCAACAAGAACCAGACGGCGGTGGAGCGCAAACTGAAGGAAGCCATGCGCCATGACCGGGCGCGCATTCAAATCGGCCGGATCAGCCCGTTCGGCCTTTTGGAATTGTCCCGCCAGCGGCTTCGCCCGAGTTTGGCCGAGACCTACTCGGACCCATGCCCCCATTGCGGCGGGTCGGGAATCAGGCGGTCCGTCGAGTCCACCGCCGTCCATGTGCTCCGCGGTATCGAGGAAGAAGGCGTGCGGGGCCGCGCGACGGAAATCGAGGTCGCCATGCCGCCCTCGGTGGCGCTCTACGTCCTGAACCATAAGCGCGAAACCATCGCGCGGCTGGAGGAAAAATTCGGATTCGCGATCATCGTCTCCCAGGATGACGGGTTGGTCCCGCCGGACTACGACATCAAGCGGACCACGCTTGCCGAGGGTGCCGGGGACGACGAACAGGACGAAGCCCCGGCCAAGGGTGACGGCCAGTCCGCCGATGAGGGCAGGAAGAAGAAACGCCGGCGCCGGGGCCGGCGCCGGCGCGGCGACGATCAGGCCGAGACGCAGGCGGACAACGAGGCCGTCGAAAACGAGACCGGCGAAAACGAGACCGGCGAAAGCGAGGAATTGAAGCCGACCGGCGAAGAGGCCGAACCGGACGAGAGCGCCGAAGCCGCCGCCGGCCCGGATGAAGACGACGGCGAGCGGAAGAAGCCCCGCCGCCGGGGCCGCCGGGGCGGCCGGCGGCGGTCGCGGACCGCCGAGACCGAGGGCGCCGGGGAAAACAGCCAGGCGGCTGAAACCGCCGACGAAGGCGATGTGGCCGCCGCGGCGCCCGAACAGGAGGAGGCGGCGGAGGAAACGCCGGAAAACGCCGAAGAGAAACCCAAGCCGCGCCGCCGCCGCCGGGTTCGCCGGCGGGCCGCGAGTTCCGATGCCGGCGATGAGGCGGCCAACGAGGACGGCCAATCGGAGACTCCGGCCCCGGAGGCCGGCGCGGAGCCCGCGGAGACGCCGGAACCGGCGGCCCCCGACGCGCCGGAGCCTTTGGCCGCCGCGCCCGAGCCGGACACGGATTCGCCCAGGGAACAACCGGCCTCGGCCGAGGAAAGTGCGCCGGCGGCCGAGACCGAACCGCCCGCATCGACGCCGGTAGTCGTTCAGCAAGGCGACGGCACCCCCGCCGAGCCCGATCCCGGCGAGCCGCCCAAGCGGGGCTGGTGGAGCCGCTGACCGGACCGGCGGTCAGGCCAGCCAGCCGATAAGGCGTTCGGCGGCGCCCGCCATCACATCATTGGCGCCGGCGAAGGAAAACCTCAGGTACCGGTGTCCCCGCCCGGGATCGAAATCGATCCCGGGTGTCGCGGCCACCCCGGTCTCCGCCAGCATCTTGCGGCAGAAGGCGTCGCTGTCATTGGTCAGGTGAGAGACATCGGCATACAGGTAGAACGCGCCGTCGGCCGGCGCGAATTCCCGGAAACCGGCGCGCGGCAACTCGCGGAGCAGCAGTTCCCGGTTCTCCGCATACCGTCCGACATACCTGTCCAGTTCGTCCCGGCAATCGAACACCGCCGTGGCCGCGATCTGGGAAAGCGTCGGCGGCGATATAAACAGGTTCTGGGTCAGACACTCGGCGGACCGCAGAAGCGGCTCGGGAACCACCATCCAGCCCAGCCGCCATCCGGTCATCGAGTAGTATTTCGAGAAGCTGTTGATGACGATGGCGTCGGGATCGAAGGCAAGCGCGGTCACCGGGTCCGGCCCGAAGGTGATGCCGTGATAGATCTCGTCCGAGATCAACCGGACGCCGTTGTCCCGGCACCAATCCGCCAACTGCCGCATCTCCGGCTCCATGATCATCGAGCCGGTCGGATTGGACGGGCTGGCGACAATCAACCCGTCAACGGCCCGGCCCGCCCTTTCCAACGCGCCGGGCGTCGGCTGGAAATGCGTTTCCGGTCCCACCTCGATGGTCACCGCCTCGATGCCCAGCGCCGTCAGGATGTTGCGGTAGGCCGGGTACCCGGGCGCGGCGAGCGCGACGCTGTCGCCTGCGTCGAACGCGGCCAGAAACGACAGCAGGAATCCGCCCGACGAACCGGTGGTGATCATCACCCGGCCGGGATCGACATCGGCGCCGTACCTGATCCTGTACTGTTCGGCGATCAGCTTCCGGAGGGCGGGAATGCCGAGGGCGTCGGTATATCCGATCAAATCCTCGTCGAGGGCCGATTTGGCTCGGTCCAGAACCGCCCCGGGCGCCGGTGTTCCCGGCTGTCCGACTTCGAGATGCAGGACATCCTTGCCGGACGCCGCGCGTTCGTTCGCGGCGCGCATAACATCCATGACAATGAACGGCGAGATCAGTCCCCGGGATGAAACCTTGAGCGCCATCTCCTACTGCTCGGCGGCCGCCGCCAGGCCGTGAGACCTCGTGTCCACGGCAAACCGGCATAGCTCCGGCCCGCGCTCAAGGCCCGCCGGGCAGTGAAGCGCACTGACACGTCCGAGAACCGCCGCCTCGCGGAGCTGGTGACCCCTGCTCCGAAGATACCGCAACGACCCTTCATCCATGCCTGCTTCGAAATAGGTGGTATCGCCGTTCCCCGGCCGGCTCACGCGCCTCAGCGCCAACGCCTCCTTCAGCGGAATGTCCGCGAGCATCGTCGCGGCGGCAACGGCGGGGACCGCCTCCGGCGTCGCCGGCGTGCCGCCGCCTGCGGCGGCGAAGTGCACCTGCCCGGTGTTGGGATTGAGAACGATGACCGGGCTGAGCGGCGCGGGACGTGCCGGCGCCGCCGCGATGAACACGCCGGTTCCCGGAGCCACTCTCCCCGAGCCGAAGGGCGCGTTCATGGTCAGGCTGCATGCAACCGCCGATCCCGTCCGGTCGGCGGCGACGAACCCGGTCGTCGAAGAAGCGCCTATGCCGTCGGGCGCCTGGCCAATGCCGGTGGAAGCGGGCCGGTGCCGGTCCGAGGCCAGGTTTCCCGCCAGGCGGTTGACGTAGGATTCGGAGATCAGCCGCGGTCGCTTCTTGGTTCCGGCGATAGGCGGCGCCTTGGGATCGGCGAGCAACTCGCCGGCGGCGAAAGACGAAGCCTCGGCGACCAGATGAAGGCGCGCAGCGCCGCCCGAGTCCTCATATGCATCGTCGGCCGCGAGCAATGCGTATAGGACGGCGGCGGCCCGGCCTGCCGACGGTGCATCGCCGAAGTGCGCCGAGTGGTTGCCCAATTCCACCTCGATCGTGGTCCCCCAGGACGGTTTGTAGGCCTGGAGATCCTCCAACGTCATGGAACCGCCCGCGAGCCGCACGGCGCGGGCGAACTCGCCGCTCAACCTGCCCCGATAGAACTCGCCGGGCCCCCGCGCCCGCAGACTGGACAGAATTCCCGCCAGATCGATCTGGCGCAGAAACTGGCCTTCCTTCAGCGGCCGGCCGCCAGGAGCGAGAATGTTCCACGATTGTCGATGGGGCCGCAGCCAGGCCCGTGCCCAGGCGATGTCCCAGGCGAGGGCCCGCGAAGCCTGCGTCCCGAACCGCGCCAGCTGTTCCGCGCGCGAAACATGCGTGGCCCAGGGCAGATTGCCGAAACGCGCATGCAGGGCAAAAAAACCCGCGGGATTGCCGGGGACGGCGTTCCGAACGGTACCGGGCGGTGCGGGATTGGCCGGCTGGCCCGGAAGAAATCGCAGGGTCTCGATTTTCTTGCCTTCGACATCATAGACCAGGCACACACCGCCGCCACCGAGACTGGCCGCGGACGGATAGGTCACGGACAGGGTGAAATACATCGCCGTGGCGGCATCCGCCGCCGACCCGCCCGAGGCCAACACCTGGCGGCCCACCAGGGCGGCCCGGGGCTCTTCCACGGCGACGCCGCCGGCAAAGCCACGAACAAACCCCTCCACGCCCTCCAGCGGCTTCTCCTCAACGCACGCGGCGAGCCCGAGCGCCGCAAACGCCAACGTTAATTGACGGTGGTAACCGCGGTGTCTAGGCTCGCGAAAATATTTGGAGACCCCCCGATTGTCTTGTCGTCGTATGGCGCGTCGCATTTTGCTCGTGGCCGTCCTCGCTCTTGGTGGCACCTTCGCCCTGCCCGCGGACAAGGCGGCCGCACAGAAAACCTCGTTCATCCGGGATGCGGAAACAGAACGTATCATCCGCATTTATGCCACACCACTTTTCGAAGCGGCAAACCTTGAACCAACGGCGATCAAAATTTTTTTGATCAACGATCGGGCGCTCAACGCGTTCGTGGCCGGCGGGCTGAACCTGTTCATCAATACCGGCCTGATCATGCGGGCCCGGACCCCGGGAGAGGTGATCGGCGTGATTGCGCACGAAACCGGCCATATGTCGGGGGGGCATTTGTCGCGAATTCCGGGCGCGGCCCGGAACGCGACCGCTCATGCCATTCTTGGCTATATTCTGGGCGGCGTCGCCACCATCGGCGGCCGGCCGGACGTGGGCGCGGCCGTCGTCGCCGGTCAGCAAGGGGTCGCGCAGCGAAGCTTCCTCCAGTTCTCCAGAACCCAGGAAAACGCCGCCGATCAGGCGGCGGTACGGCTGCTTGACGCCACCGGGCAATCCGCCCGCGGGCTGCTGAGCTTCATGGACCTTCTCCGGGGACAGGAAGCCCTGAGTACGGTCTCGCAGGACGCCTATGTGCGGACCCACCCCCTGTCCTCGGACCGAATTTCGTTTCTGGAAGAACATGTGCGGAAATCTCCCTATTCCGACGTCCCCGCCAATCCGGATTTGGTGAATTTGCATAACCGCATGCGGGCCAAGCTGATGGCCTTTATCGAGCCGCCGTCGCGCACGTTCCGGGCCTTTCCCGATAGCGATCGATCCCCGGTCGCCCGCTATGCCCGTTCCATCGCGCATTACCGGGGCGCCGACATTGAACAGGCGCTGGACGGCATCAGCGGGCTGATCGCCGAATATCCGGAAGACGGCTATTTCCGGGAACTGAAGGGCCAGATTCTGTTCGAGAACGGCCGCGCGCGGGAGGCCCTGCCCTACTACGAGGCGGCCATCCGCCTGGTCCCGGATTCGACCGTGCTGCGGGCCGACATCGGACGCGTCCAGGTGTCGACCCAGGATCCGGCCCTGCTCGACGCAGCCATCGAAAACCTGTCCGCGTCGCTGAGCCGGGAGCCGAACCGGGCATCGGTCTGGCGTCAACTGGGCATCGCCCATGGCCGGAAGGGCGAGCGGGGACGCATGTCTCACGCCCTCGCCGAGGAGGCTTTGCTGCGACGCCGCTATCGCGATGCCAAGGGGCTCGCGGACCGGGCGATCAATCTGCTCCCGGCCGGTTCGCCCGCGTGGATACGAGCCCAGGACGTGCTTTCCGCGGCCGAGACCGGTCTGGTCCGGCAGCGCCGAAACCGGTAGCCGCGGCCCGGAATCATGTCCCGGCCCGGGTCCCTCCGCTAGAGCCGATCTAGAGCCGATCTAGGGGTCATTTTTTCGTGAGACCACGGGGGTTCCGGCCGTCTCCACTTGTTCCCCGGCGGAGGTTGGGCCATCATCCCGGCGTCACAACCGCCGGGTATCCCGTTTGATGAAAAGCCTTGCCGTCCTGTTGGCGCTCGCCGCCGCGATCCTCGCCCTCCCGGGTGACGCGGCCGCGCAAAGCGGTCCCCGGCCGTTTCCGGACGGGCTGACGGACCAACAGAAAGAAGAGGTCCGGGAGCTTATCGGCGAACACCTCCGCAACAATCCCGAGATCATTCTGGAGGCGATCCAAATCCTCCAGCAGCGCGAACAGGCGCGGCAAAATGAGCGGCAGCGCTCCAATCTGGCCGCATCCCGCCGCGAGCTGGAACGCGACCCCACCTCGCCGGTCGGTGGGAACCCGAAGGGCGATATCACCATCGTCGAGTTTTTCGACTACCGGTGCCGCTTCTGCAAACAGGTGTTCCCGGCCATCAAGGAGTTGCTCAGGACCGACGGCAACATTCGCTGGGTGTTCAAGGAATTCCCCATCCTGACAAAGGAATCGCGGATCGCCGCCCGGGCGGCGCTGGCCGCCTGGAATCAGGACCGGGACAAGTATATGGATTTCCATGCCGCGCTGATGGAATCCCAGGGCGGCCTGTCCGAGCGCGAGATATTGCGCATGGCCGGAAACGCCGGCCTCGATCCGGCAGCGATCAGGGCCGGCTTGAATGACCCCGAGGTGGAGCAGGCGCTGCAACGCAACTCTCGGCTCGCCGAGCGCCTGGGAATTAGCGGAACCCCGGCCTTCGTCATCGGCGATCGGGTGGTGCCGGGCGCGATCAGCCTCCGGACCATGCGGCAGATGGTCAAGGAACTCCGGGAGCGTTCCTGAGGCCTTCCAACACCCGCCCGCGAACATCCTGCGAGGGATTCGTGAGCCGGCGGTCAGTCCTCGGGCGGCGGCTCCAGGGATTTGGCGACCCGGTCGAGCAGGCCGTAGAGTTGGGCGATATTGTCCTCTCCGGCCGCTTCGGCGATGGCCGCGTAATTGGCCTCCGAATGGGGCGCGACCTCGCCGACCAGTTCGAGGCCCTTGGGCGAGATGGCGACCAGCGCCCGCCGCTGATCGGCCGCGGCGGCCCTCCGGGTGATCAGGCCCCGGCCCTCGAGATTCCGGAGAATTCGCGACAGGCTGGGCATGAGGATAAAGCTCCGTTCCGCCAGGCGGCTGATCTCGATCTCACCGGAATCCTCCAGGGCGCGCAGAACCCGCCACTGCTGTTCGGTCACGCCGTGGGCCCGCAGCATCGGCCGGAAACGGCTCATCACCGCCTCGCGCGCCCGCAGCAGCGCCATCGGCAGCGAGTGAGAGAAATCCCGGAGCGGCACCCGGCTCATCGGCGCTCAGACTTTCTCGTCCGCCACGCCGTTGGACAACACGCCGATGCCCGGCACTTCGATCTCCACCGTATCGCCCGGCACCAGCCATTTCGGCGGATCGAAGCGGGCGCCCGCCCCGGTCGGCGTGCCGGTCGAGATGACGTCCCCCGGCTCCAGCTCGGCGAAGGTGGAGATGTAATTGATCAGGTAGGGGAAGTCGAAAATGATGCTGTCGGTGGTATCGTCCTGTCGCACCTCGCCGTTGACCCGGGTGGTCAGATGGAGCCCGTCGAAACCGCCGGTCTCGTCGGGCGTGACCATCCAGGGCCCGATGGCGCCGCTTTTTTCGAAGTTCTTGCCCTGGGTGACGTTGAACTTGGCGTGCCGTATCCAGTCCCTGAGGGTGCCCTCGTTCATCAGCGTCATGCCCGCGATGTGATCGAGCGCGTTCTCCCTGGGGATCCGCCGTCCGCCCTTGCCGATGATCAGCACGATCTCGCCCTCGTAGTCCAACTGACCGGACTCCGGGGGGCGAATGATATCCTCCCCGTGGCCGACGAAGGACCCCGGCGTGCGGAAAAACATCGACGGAAATTGGGGCAGGTCGGAACCGTCCCTGTATTCCTCGTTGCGGTTGGCGTAGTTGACCCCGATGCACAGAAGCTTGGGCGGCCGCGGGATGGGCAGGAGATATTTGATGTCGGCGAGATCCGCATCGGTCCCGGCTCCGGACGTCATCTTTTCGACCCTGGAGAGGCTCTCCGTTTGCAGCACTTCGAGAACGCTGCCGCAACCGGGTTCGTTCCGCGCTCCGACATCGACTATGCCGTCGCCGATGACGGCGCCGAACGAGGGTTTGCCCTCAAGCTCATAGGTGACGAGTTTCATCCGCCGGTCCCCTGCCGTGAAATATTTAACTTGTTAATTATACGGCGGTTCGGCGCAAATGGGAAATAGCCGCACTCGGCTCAAATGCCGCCGAGATCGGCGCGCTCCTCGAAATACTCCCAGGCCCGGTCCATGGACAGCGGGGAGAACTGAATTTCCTGATAGAGCCGCTCTTCCTCGGCCGACAGATATTTGACCTCGCCCATCTGCATGGAGGCGATTTGAAGCTGGGCATTGACCTGAAGGTAGATCGACACCATGACCGCCTCCTTGAGGTTGGGACCGACGACCACGCATCCGTGGCCCCGCATCAGCGCCACCCGTCCCGCCCCGAGACACTTCGCGAGATCGTGGCCCTGCTCCATGGTCAGGACCAGCATGTTGGTATCGCCGAATTTGTCGGCAATGTCCCACACGGGGACTTCCGGGCCGATGCCGCTGCCGACGTGGACCAGCGGCCGGATCGGCGTATTGGTGACGCCGAACGGGATCACGGCGTGGGAATGGTTGTGGACCACGGCATTGACATCGGGCCGGGCCTGATAGGCGGCGCCGTGGATCGGCCGTTCCCCGTAGGGCCGCCGATCGTCGTCTATGGGGTTGCAATCGAGGTCGAACTCCATGATGTCGGCAGGCGTCACCAGGGCCGGGCTCAACGACCGGGCGAGCAGAAACCGCTCGGGATCGTCGGGATGCCTCAAACTCACGTGCCCGTAGGCATCCACCACGTCCTCGCGGGCCAAGATCCGGTTGGCGACGGCCACCTGCCGGCGCGCCTCCTCCACTGTCGTCATTTTCCAATCCTCCTGTCCATCCGTGTCAGCACTTTCAGGAAACGTCCCGGCCTTCCCGGCCCTTGTAGGCTGGGAGCGACCAGCCAAACCTGATTGCCAGGCCGCGAACCGCGAAGCAACACACGAAGCCCGATCCAAATGCCAAAAGACCGCCGGCCCCGGCCAGCGACATCCCGACGAACACCAGGGCGCCGGCCAGCGCGGCGGTGACGTAGATCTCCTTTCGGAGGATCAGGGACACCTCGCCGCCGAGCACGTCGCGGATGATCCCGCCGAAGGTGCCGGTAACAATCCCCATGATGATCGCCACCAGGGGATGGGCGCCCACCGCCAGGGCCTTCTCCGCGCCCAGGATGCAGAACAGGGAGAGCCCGAGGGCATCCAGCCACAGGATCAGCCGGTAGCGGGAGTGAAGCAAATGGGCGGCGAAGTACGTGACCGCGGCGGCGGCGATGCAAACGGCGACGTAGGACGGCTCCCGCACCCAGTTGACAGCCCCGTCGCCCAGCAGCAGGTCGCGGACCGTGCCGCCGCCCACGCCGGTCACTGTCCCCAACAGCACGAAGCCGAAGATGTCCATCTGCTTGCGGCTCGCCACCAGCGCACCGGAGGTGGCGAACACGGCAACCGCCAGATGGTCGACGGCGACGAGGAAATCCATACCGGAGAGAGTCTGCATCGGGACCGCAAGCTATTGAAACATCGCCGGTTGTCGCATGAAATCGGCAGAAAAGGAAACCGAAGAACCCGACCCGAAATCGTATCCGCCGGATGTGAAAAAGCGCCCACGATGCGGCCGCGAGCCATGCATTTTTTGCATACCGGTAAGGTATTGAAATTCCATAATTTATAATCATTTTCCAATTCGGCGCTTTTCGCGACAATGGACATTCATGGACATTAATAGACATTTATTGTCACCCGTTCGGGAGGTAACGCACCGATAAGGTCGTACAAAAACGCATAG
>CAZUGT010000049.1:0-9393 GCA_964620095.1 uncultured Rhodospirillaceae bacterium
CGTAGGGGGGAGGGAATGGGGCGGTTAGTTCACCTCCCCCCTTGAGGGGGAGGTCGAGACGGCCGGCAATAGCCGGGCGTCGAGGGTGGGGGGGAGTCACATCTGGTCGGCGCCCCTCGCCGATACCGTCTATTGCACCGAATTTGACCTGCGGGTACGCTTCCAGCCGGAAAAGAGGGACCGATGCCTCTGTCGTTGACATCTAGCGAATCCGCGGAAGTCTTCGGAATCATGGAAGACCTGACCCACGGCTACGACAATGCCGAGGTGAGAGAAAGGACGGGTCACCGGTTGCTGCGCCTGCTCAAGGCGGATTATTTCGCCTCCTGCGTCTGGAACGAGGAATCCGGCGAGTTCGGGGACGGCATCGCCATCAATTTGGCCGACGACGTTTTTTGCCGATATGAAGAATACTTTCAGTATCGGGACCCCATCACGCCCACCCTTCAAAAACGCAAACGCGCCACGCCGGTCAGCGCCGTCATGGCCCACCGGAAACTCGTAAAGACGGAATTCTTTACGGATTTCCTGGCCCGTGAGGGCATGTGCTATGGGATCAATTATTACGCCTACAGCCATGGCCGGAATATCGGGGACGTCCGGATATGGCGCGGCCGTCACGGCGACGAATTCGACCAGCGGGATGCCGATTTGCTGGATGCGATCGGACCGGCGTTTACGAACGCCATGCGGCGCTGCTCCCTTCCAACGATCGAGAACGAAGGCGCGATGGTCTGCGAATTGGTAAACCGATTCGGATTGTCGAAGCGGGAAGCCGAGATTGCGCGCGAGCTGCTTCACGGAGCGTCCGATGCCGGAATCGCCGACAGGCTCTGCATTTCAATGCCGACGGTCCGGAGCCATGTGCAATCGATTTTCCGGAAATGCGGCATCAATCGCAGAAGTCAGCTCTTCGCGAGAGGTGCCTCCATAATTCATCAGAAATGATGATGTGAATCACCCCGGCCCGGACCTACCCTACCGACCTTAAACCGGTTGCTTGGAGCCGGTATCGTTCCCGCTCTCGGCGAACGGTCCTGTCAATTCGCGGCGTTCCGCATGTGAGCAGTCGAGCAGGCGCACCCGTGCGCCGTAACGGAGAGGGAGTGGAGATTTGACCGCTCGAGACGATGGTCCCGTAAGGTTTTGGGGCGCCCGGCAGGCATGTGAAGCAATCGCCACCCGGAAAATTTCCTGTTCCGAGTATGTGGGCGAGTTGCTGACGGCCCATCGGGAAAACAGAGACCTGAACGCGTTTATCTCCCTGGACGAGGAAAGAGCAGCCGCGGCGGCCGCGGCGCTCGACGGGCAATCGGGCGCGGGTGTTCTCCACGGCCTTCCCATCGCCGTAAAGGATGCCATTGCGGCGGCCGGTCTGCCGGCGACCGCCGGAACCGAAGCCCTTGGCGGCTATCTGCCCGAAAAAGACGCGGATGTCGTGGAGCCCCTGATCGCGGCCGGCGCTTTCGTCCTGGGCAAACTCAACATGCACGAGCTGTCCTACGGGATTACCTCCAACAACGGCGCTTTCGGACCCGTCCGCAATCCGTACGACCCGGAGCGGATTCCGGGCGGCAGCAGCGGCGGCGCCGGGGCGGCCGTGGCGGCGGGCCTCGTTCCCGCCGCGCTGGGTACGGATACCGGCGGCTCCGTGCGCATCCCGGCGGCCCTTTGCGGCGTTGTGGGGTTTCGTCCGACCACCGGCCGCTATTCGCAGAAGGGGATCGTGCCGGTCTCGCACACGCGCGACACCGCGGGACCATTGTGCCGGTCGGTATCCGATGCGGCGATGATCGATGCCGCCATTGCCGGAGAGCCCGATCGGCTGGAATCCGTTTCGCCGGGCGAAATCCGGCTCGGGCTGCCCAATCATCATTTTCTCGACAATCTCGCGCCTGAAACGGCGGAGGTATTCGAGGCCAGGATGGGCGATCTCCGCGCCGCCGGCTGCGAGGTGATCCATGTGGACATTCCGGGCATCGAACCGCCGGCGGAAGCCTGCGGCTTTCCCATCGCAATGTATGAAACCAAGGGCGATCTGGCCTCCTTCCTGGCCGGCATCGGCGGCGGAGCGCCAACCCTGGATCAACTGGTCGAGGGAATAAAAAGCCCCGACGTGAAAGGCATTATGGGCGGAATGCTCGCGCCCGAGTTCGAACAGATGGCCGGCGTCTATCAGGACGCCATCGACAACCGCCGCCCCCGGCTTCAAGGGATTTTCGCGTCGTGTTTCGCCGACAACGGCTTGGATGCCCTGATCTTCCCGACCACGCCCCTGCCGGCCTGCAGGATCGGCGAAGATGAGACGACAATGCTCAACGGCGAGCAGGTGCCCACCTTCCCGGCGTTCATCCACAATACCGATGCGGACAGTACGGCGGGGATACCGGGCATCTCCATACCCGGCGGACTCACGCCGGGCGGTCTGCCCGTGGGACTGGAGATCGACGGTCCCGAAGGCGGTGACCGCAGGCTGTTGGCGATTGCCCGGATGATCGAAGACGTTTTTCCCCCGGCTCCACGCCCACCTATCCGAAAAACGACCTAACGGCTACTTGATTAGACAGATAGTTCAAGGAGGCGAACATGACCGACAAAACGAGACATATCTCCAGGCGAAGCGTGCTTGCCGGACTGGCCGGCGGGGCTTCCATTATGGCGCTGCCCGGCGGGATCGGAACCGCCGGCGCATCCAATCCTTTCAAGATGGGGACTTTCTTTTCCCTTTCAGGGCCCGCATCCCTGTTCGGGCCGACCCAGACGGCGTGCAACGCCCTCGCCGTGGACGAAATCAACGCCGCGGGCGGTATTCTTGGCCGCTCCGTGCAGATCGTGCCCGGCGACGGCGGCGCGCCGCCCGCCGAGGCGGCGAAAACCGCCGTTCGGATGATGCTGCGCGACAAGGTGGACGTTGTCGTCGGCTCCCATGACAGCGCCGTCCGTCAGGCCATCGTCGGCGCCCTGAAGGGCCGGATCCCCTATGTCTATACGCCCCTCTACGAGGGCGGGGAGTGCGCGCCGAACACCTATGTTCCCGCGGACACGCCCGAGCAGCAGGTCAGGCCGTCGATCAATGCCATGCATGAGTCATTCGGCACCAAGAAGATATATCTGATCGGCAACGGCTATGTATGGCCTCAGCAGACCAATGCCCTGGCGAAGCGGTACATCGCCGAGTTCGGCGGCTCGATCGTCGGCGAGGAATACGCGCCCCTCGGCCCCGGCAACAAATTCGACGATGCGGTAACCCGTATCAAGAACGCGAATCCGGACCTCGTGCTGATAACCCTCGTCGGCGGCGACAATGTCAACTTCAACCGCACCTTCGCCGGCTTCGGTCTGGACAAGAATATCAAGCGGCTCTCCCTCTTGCTCGAGGAACTGACCCTTCAGGGCATCGGCCCGAAAAACGGCAACGGGCTGTTCAGCTGCATGTCCTACTTCGCCGCGGTCGATACGCCGGCCAACAACGCATTCAAGGCCCGTTACGCGAAGAAGTTCGGTGACAAAGCGCCGCCTCTTTCGATGATCGGGGTCGACGCCTATTCCGGGACGAATTGCGCCGCATCCCTCATCAACAAGGCAGGCTCCACCGACGCCAAGGCGGTGATGGCGGCTTCGGAGGGTTTGCAGTACAAGACGGCGACCGGGACCGGAACCATGACCAACCGCCATGTCGCCAAGGACATGTTCCTCGCCGAAGCGAAAGGAGCCGAATTCAAGATCATCAAGTCCTTCGGCAAGATCGGACATGGGGAGAAGTGCTCGGTTTGAGTCCACCCCGACCCGGGAGCGGCCACGCGCATGGATCCGGTGTTGATAGCCAATGGGCTGAATATCTCATTTGAAATCGTCACCCTTGCGCTGGTCGCCATGGGCCTGGCCGTTACCCTGGGCCTGCTCGGCGTTCTAAATCTCGCCCACGGCGAGTTCGTCATGATCGGCGCCTTCTGTGCATTCTTCGTACAGGAGCAGGGGCTGTCCTATTTGTGGGCGTTTCCGCTGGTCGTCATGGTGTGCATCGTCATCGGCTGGCCGGTGGAGCGGACCATCATCCGCGCGCTCTATTCGCGGCCGTTCGACACCATCCTGGCGACCTGGGGCCTCAGCCTGCTGCTGCGGGAAATCGTGGAATTCTTCTTCGGGCCGGGTTTCAACAGCGTCGATCAGCCGGTTTCCGGCACGGTGAACATATTCGGCGCGGACTATCCCCTCTACCAGCTTCTCGTCATGTCGATCGCCGTGCTCCTGATCGGCGCGCTGGTGGCGTGGTATGTCAAAAGCTCCACCGGGCGCCGCATTCAGGCCCTGGTGGACAATCCCGATCTCGCGAAATCGGTCGGCATACCCACCATCGCCCTCGCCAGGAATACATTCATCTTCGGCCTCTGCCTGGCGGGAATCGCCGGTGTCCTTTTGGCCCCGATCGTCGCCGTATATCCCGCCATGGGGATCGATCACGTCCTGAAATCGTTCTTCGTGCTGGTCGTGGGCGGCCTCGGCAATGTGGTGGGGCTTGTCGTCGGCTCCGGCGTGATCGGCGGCGCGGAATCCGTCGTTGCAGCGATTCTGGACCGAACCGCCGGATACACGTTCGTCCTGATCGTAGCCCTGCTGTTCCTTTGGAAAAAACCCGGTGGCCTGGTTAGCCGCTAATCTTGCGTTCATCACCGCGATCCTGGTGGTGCTGCCGCAGATCGTCGGCGACTTCTGGGCGTTCACGCTGGCCCTTTTCCTGCTTTATGCCGTGGCCTGCCTGGGTCTGGGGCTTTCCTGGGGACAGGCGGGCCTGCTCTCCCTGGGTCAGGGGTTCTTTCTCGGGTTCAGCGCCTACACGTCCGGCCTCATCCTTATCGGCTTCTCGGCAAGCCCTTGGCTCTTTCCGCTTCTCGGGCTCAGCGTCATCGCGCCCGGGCTTATCGCCTACTTCCTGGGGTGCATGATCTTTCACGGGCGAACGCAAAACACGGCCTTCTTCGCCATCATCACGCTGGCCCTGATATTGCTGGCCGCTCAAATCGCCACGTCCTGGGAGTCCGTGACCGGCGGATACAACGGTCTCAGGAATATTCCCGGCCTGCCCGGGTTTTCCGAGCTCGAAGACGCCTATACCCTGTCGGCCGTCGCTCTCGGACTCTCCATGATGTTCGCCGCCTGGATCATGCAGACGCCGCTGGGGGTATTGTGGCGGGCGTTGTCCCAGGACGAGCGGCGCGTCGCGTTCCTGGGGTTCAACCACAACCAGCTCAAGTCGGTCGCCTTCGGCCTGAGCGGCCTGTTCGGCGGTATCGCGGGGACCCTGTATGCGCCGCAGAACAGTCTGGTGACGCCGGACCTGTTCGGGTTCCTGCTTTCCACCAGCTTCGTCGTGTGGGTGGCCATCGGCGGACGGAATACCCTCTACGGTCCGGTTCTCGGGGCCATCGGCATCGGACTGGCCACCAATACGCTGCGCGAGAGCGTCAGCTTCTGGGAGGTCATTCTCGCCGTCATCTTCATCGTCGCGGTTCTGTACTTCAGACAAGGACTGACCGGGACGGTGGAGCCGGCCGTCAAGCGCTGGTTCGAGCGTAGCGCCCGGGTCCGGAAACCCGCCCCCGCGCGGCATTCGGCCTTGACCTTCGATGAGATCGGCATCGAAAACCTGAACCTGAGCGTCGGCAATGTCGGCATATTGGAAGACCTCGATCTGAATATCGGTTCTCCGGGCATCTACTGCCTCATCGGTCCGAACGGAGCGGGAAAGACCACCATATTCAACGCCATGACCGGGGAGCTCGAGGCGCAATCCGGAACCGTGACGATGCTTGGCACCCGGGGGATCGAAATGGACGCGCGGACACAGACGATTGCCGGACTGGGCCGCAAGTTCCAGGTGCCCAGCGTCTTCGACGAGCTTACGGTCGGTGAAAACCTGGCCATCGCCCTGTGGTCCGGGCGGTCGTCCCGGCGCGATCTCCTGAGAATGTCCCTGCTGGACTGGGAGAGCCCGGTGCTCACCGAGCTGGAGCGCCGCTTTCCGTTTCTGGCCGACCGCCGGCAGATGGTCGGCAGCCTGTCCCACGGCCAGCGTCAGGTTCTCGATCTCGCGATGGTGCTCTGCACCGAACCGCGGCTCATACTGCTGGACGAGCCCTGCGCGGGACTGTCCCTCGCCGAAACGAACGAAGTCATCAGCACCGTCCGCTGGGCCGTCGACCGCTTCCGGGCGACCGCGATGATCATCGAACATGACATGGCGATGGTGCGGGAGCTCGCCGACCGCGTATTCGTTCTGCACAATGGGAGCATGCTTTTCGAAGGCAGCGTCGCGGAAGTTCAGTCGAACGCGGCCGTCCAGGCCGTGTATACGGGAGGCACGAAATGACCGGCCCGGCCCGCTTTGCGTTCGAGGGGATCACCGGCGGCTATGGCGCCATGATGGTCGTCCGGGGGCTGTCGGCCGAGGTTGGGGAAGGCCAGTGTCTCTGCGTGCTGGGACGCAACGGCGTCGGCAAGACCACCCTCATGAACGTTCTGTCCGGCCATCTGGGGGCCGCCGAGGGAAGCATTCTTTTGAACGGCCGGAACCTCGTGCCCCTGTCCCCCGATGCCCGGCGCCGCCAAGGCATGAGCTATGCCATGCAGGAACGGCCGGTCTTCGACCACCTTTCCGTTTTCGACAATTTGATGCTGATGCGGGCCTCGGCCGGCATCGGTCTCTATCGCCCCTACTTCGACAGGTTTCCCATTTTGGAAAACCGCCTGGACCAGAAGGCGGGAACCCTCAGCGGCGGCGAGCGGAAAATCCTCTCTTTCACCCGCGCCCTGGCGGAGGAAGGCGACATCACGCTGCTTGACGAACCGTCCGAGGGCGTTCAGTCGGAAAATATTTCGCATATGGAGACTATCATCACCGAAGCCAAGTCGAGAGGCCGCTCCTTCGTCGTGGTCGAGCAGCATCTCCACCTGGCCGAAGCCATCGCGGACCATTATCTCATCATCGATCAGGGCAAATGCGTCCTGCAGTGCGCCGCCGCCGGCACGGACAGGCAGGATTTGCTGGCCCATCTGGAAGTCTGAGCCCGGCCGCGTTTTGTCCGCCGAGGGCCGGCGGGCATCGCCCCCTCACCCGGCGCTAAAACGCCCCCCTCCCCCCCTGAAAGGGGCGAGGGAATGCACGGCAATCTCCCTCTCCCTCTGGGAGAGGGTCGGGGTGAGGGGGTCATAAGAAGGATGGGGGTGATGTGGAAATTCCCCCTCACCCAGCTACGGCTAAGCCGGGCTACCGCCCGCCAAGCCTTCGCATCCCTCTCCCCCTCGAAGGGGGCGAGGGGACTTGGGGCACACTCCAGTCGTCATGCCCCGGCTTGTCCGGGGCATCCACGCTTGGCGGCCGGCGCTATACGTGGATGGCCGGGTCCAGGGCCCGGCCATGACGATTTGGCGATGACCTCGGCGGCCTCGCCGCCGCCCTCACCGCCATAACTGCGCCGTGGCCAAATCCGCGCCTTGTCTTAACGCTTCGAATTTGGCCCAGATGACGGTGGGATGCACTTCCGTGCGGTAGCACGCCTGGGAGGAGAACCCGCAGTCCGCCCCGGCGATCAGGTTCTCCCGGCCGACGAGGTTCGCAAACCGTACCAGCCACTCCGCGATAAGCTCCGGATGCTCGACGATGTTGCTCGCGTGGGTGATCATGCCGGGCATGATCGCCTTGCCGTCGGGCAGCTTTTTCTCCTCGAATACGTGATAGTCGTGTTCATGGCGCGGATTGGCCGCTTCGAACGAGTAGACGCCGGCGTTGATCCGGTAGATGTGATCGATGACGTCGCCAAGCTGCGGCTCGAAAATCCGCGGCCCTTCGTTGATGCCGTAGCATGTATGAAAGCGAACGTTTTCCTCGGGGATTCCACGGAGCGCATGATTGATGCTTTCGACGAAAATGTCCGCCTTCCGCTGCTTTTGGGTATCGTCGAGCTTATCGTCCCCGAAGATGTCCGAAAGGAACGGGTCATCCACCTGCACGTCGAATCCGGCGTCGACGATGGCCCGATACTCGGTCCGCATGGCTTCCCCCAGGGCGAACAGGAAGGCCTCGTCATTCTCGTAGTGATCGTTGAAGCCGATCCCGCCCGGGGCAATGGAGGGCATGAAAGCGCCGTTCGCGCCCGCCGCCTCCACGGCCGATTTGAGATTGGCGATATCCTGATTTAACGCCTCCTCGCCCACATAGGCGACATCTTCGACGGCGTAGATTTTGACGACGGGCGCCACCATGCCGCCGGTCATGGCGCGGGCGAAATAGTCGGCATAGTATTCCGGAAATGCGTTTCGTTCGGCCGTATAGATCTCGTACTTCTCCTCGGGACGTCCCTCGAAACCTTTCAAGCGCTCCTTTACGTAGACGAAGAAGCCGGCCTTCGATATCTCGCCGTCGGTGACGATATCGATGCCGCTGTCGACCTGTTTCCCGACGATTTCCGCGACCGCCTCGGCGACCCGGTTCCGGTAGGTTTCTTCATCGGGCGTCTCGCCTTCTCCATTCAATCGGGCCTTCATCATATCCAGGAGGTCATGCGGGCGCGGAAGGCTGCCGACATGGCTGGTCACAATGCGGTTCGAGTCGCGTTTCATCTTTCCCCCGATCGCAGGCGGATTTGGCAAGTCGTCGGGAAAATAGACCGTCCGGGCGCGAACCGGTCAACGGTAAAGCGAGTCTCCACGGACTTCGAATCGTCATCATCGAGCCCACCGGACCGGCTTCGCCGGCCGAAGGATAGGCTTTGTGCGGGGCATCCACGCTTGGCGATTAGCGAAACCTTTCCCTCTCCCCTGGAGGGAGAGGGTTGCGGAGGCTTGGCGAGCTAGGGCACAAAGCGAAGCGACTGCCCAGGCGAGCCTAGCCGAAGCTGGGTGAGGGGGTTACTCACTGGATACCCCGGACTTGTGCCGGGGTATGACGCACTCCTTTTGAATCACACTCCACCCGTCATGCCCCGGCCCACCGGACCGGCTTCGCCGGCCGGAGGACAGGCTTGTCCGGGGCATCCACGAATCAAGGCACCCCCTCACCCGGCGCGGGCGTCAAACAGGCCGCAGGTGACGGCGGCAATAACTTGGGGATTATTTGCGATTCTACCCATAATTCGTTGACGCATTCACATTTTCATCGGATGTTACCCATGCAAGCACTCAGGAAATCCCGCTTTGTCGGGTTTCCCGCTGAATACAAGAGCCTGTACGCGGCTGGGGGTAGCTCCCTCGGCCTGGGCGAATAGGCGGGATCCTCATGTCTACCATGGTGATTTGCAACGGCCCGGTACCAGCCGGCGCCGCAGCAAAAACATGGAGACGACACATGAAGGCTTGGTCCCGATCACTCGCGATCCTTTCTGTTCTGGCGCTGGCACC
>CAZUGT010000050.1:0-5396 GCA_964620095.1 uncultured Rhodospirillaceae bacterium
ATCAGGGACACCTCGCCGCCGAGCACGTCGCGGATGATCCCGCCGAAGGTGCCGGTAACGATCCCCATGATGATCGCCACCAGGGGATGGGCGCCGACCGCCAGGGCCTTCTCCGCGCCCAGAATGCAGAACAGGGAGAGCCCGAGGGCATCCAGCCACAGGATCAGCCGGTAGCGGGAGTGAAGCAAATGGGCGGCGAAATAGGTGACCCCGGCGGCGGCGATGCAGACGGCGACGTAGGACGGCTCCCGCACCCAGTTGACCGCCCCGTCGCCCAGCAGCAGGTCGCGGACCGTGCCGCCGCCCACGCCGGTCACCGTCCCCAGAAGCACGAAGCCGAAGATGTCCATCTGCTTGCGGCTCGCCACCAGCGCGCCGGATACGGCGAACACGGCGACCGCCAGATGGTCGGCGGCGATGAGGAAATCGAAACCGGAGAGTATCAGCATCGGGACCGCAAGCTATTGGAACGCCGCCGGTTGTCGCATGAAACCGGCCGAAAGGGAAACCGAAGGACGCGGCCCGAACCCGGCCCGAAATCGTATCCGCCGAGCTCGAAAAAGTGCCCATGCCCCAAGGGCGTGAATGGCCGCGAGCCATGCACCAGACGCATAGCGGCAAGGTATTGAAATTCCATGATTTATAAATATATTCCAATTCGGCACTTTTCGCCGGTATAGGCATTTATAGGCATTAATAGGCATTTATTGGCCTCCGTTTGGGAGGTACCCCCCAAATAGGTCGTACAAAACTGCATAGCTCGCCCCTTATACGCAAAACGGCCGCCCCGGCGGGAGCGGCAGCCGTCCATACATTTAGCTCGTCCGCGCGCGGGGGCAAGGGGGCGTGGCAAATCCCCTCTCCCTCCGGGGGGAGAGGGTTGCGGAGATAAGGTCATTCCCCTCCGGGGATTGACCGACTTGGCGAAGCGCAAGCTGAGCTTAGCCGTAGCTGGGTGAGGGTGGGAGCGCATCCACGAAATTCCCCCTCACCCATTCTCGCTCTACCCCCTCACCCTGACCCTCTCCCCCTCAAGAAGGGGGAGAGGGAACACGATGCGGCGAGGGAACACGATGCAGGCGGCGGTTACCGATACCGTCCGTGCGCCTGAAGCACCTCGATCTTGTAGCCGTCGGGATCCTGGACGAAGAAGAATTTCGCCATGAGCGACCCGTCCCGGTGGAACTCCTTGACGTCCGTCGGCTCGAACCCGAGGTCCTTGAAACGGGCATGCTCTTCGTCGACGTTTTCCACCGCGACCCCCAGATGCCCGTATCCCGACCCGTGCGAATAGGGTTCGGACCGCCCGTGATTCACCGTGAACTCGACCTCGAAATCGGCCTCGGAATTCCGAAGGTAGATCAGCGTGAAATCGTCGAACTCGAAACGGTCGGCCATATGGAGGCCGAAAGCCTTTTTATAGAAATCGAGCGATCGCTCTTCGTCCATCACCCGGATCATCGAATGGATCACCTTGGCCATGATTGGTTCGTCCCCAGTTTCGATTGCGGCGCACTCGCCAAGATTCGGCCAACGTCCGAATCCGGCCATCCACGCGCACCGCCGCTCCTCAAGGCGTGGATGCCCGTGTCGAGCACGGGCATGACGGGTGTTGTTGGAACCCCCTATTACGTCATGGCCGGACCACGCGCTCAAACGGGCGGCGCGGTCTTGCGGAACGCCTCCAATTCGCCGAGTTCCCGGCTCAGGGCCTCGAGCTTCGGCGTTTCGAGGGTGGCGAACAGTTCCGGGGTGGCGATGCGCACGAACTCATAGGCCGATGCGGCGGTCACGTCCGCCTGGGTAAGCCGGGAGCCCTCCAGCCATGGCGAGCCGGCCTCGCCGTCCAGCCACCGGAAACCGCTGCGGCTCTGCTCGGAGATCATCTCGACCCACGGCGAATGCCGCATTTCCTCGGGGCGGTAGCGTTTCTCGTACACGACCAGAACGGCCTTCTCGGCCGCGCCGGCGGCCACGGCCATGAGTTTCAGAACCCGTCTGCGTTCGTCTCCGGACGCCGGCGTGAGCGCCCGCTCCGGGCCGGCCCGCTCGTCCAGATAGTCGAGGATGGCTCCGCTGTCGATCAGGGTCTCGCCGTCATCCAGGATAAGCGCGGGAACGCGGGTCAGGGGATTGGCGTCGCGAATTTTCAGCCGGTCGTCCCCGACGACCGCATACGGCCGGTGCTCGAAGGGCAGCTCATAGAGATGCATCGTCGTCGCCACGCGGCGGACGAAGGGCGAGAGGTAGCGGCCGATCAGGATCATCTTTGCCCAGCCGCCCCTATATGGGAGGACCGAGACCGTGGTCGGGGCCCAAATCCTCGGGCGGCGGGTCGAGCACCGAGGGCGCGGCCTCCCAGCATTCCCCAAGACTCAATCCATCGAAGGCCATACACGGCAGCTGCGTCGCAATCACCGGAAACGCCACGAGGATGGCGAGGCAAACTCCCATGGCGAACCAGAACGGCCAAATGCCCGCGAAAATCGTCGTCATCGGGACATGCGGCGCAATGCCCTTCACGATGAACACGTTCACGCCGACCGGGGGCGAGATCAGGCCCATCTCCAGCACGATCACGATGATCACGCCGAACCAGATCAATCCCATGCCGAGTTCCTGGATCAGCGGGAATACGATCGGAAGGGTGAGAACCAGCATCGCCAGGCCTTCGAGGAAGGTTCCGAGCGCGACGTAGGTCAGCAGGATAATGATGATGATGCCGATCTTGCCGACGTCGAGGCCGGTCAGGAAGCCGACGATAATTTCCGGCACGCCCGAAAGCGCCATGAACGGAATGAAGACGTGCGCGCCGATCAGGATCATGAAGACCGTGGCGGTGGTGCGCAGCGTATGGAGGACGGTCTGACGCAATTTCAAGCTGTCGACGGCGGCGCGCAGCACATAGGCCGGCGATGCGGTATCGGCGCTGGCGGCCGCGCCGACGGCGGCCGGCAGCGGCCCTTGAATCGCGCTTATCGCCCCCTTGGCCAGCGCAACCAGGAACGTGATGAAGGCGCCGATCCCCGCCGCTTCGACCGGCGTGAACAGACCGGCGTAGATTCCGCCGATGGTAATGATGACGATGCCGATGAGGGCGAAGGCCCCATAGAGAGAGGTGAACCGCTCATGCCAGGACGACTTGGCGCCCGCCGGGCCGGCGGCCGGGTTCAGCCGGGTGACGATCGCGATTGCGACAAGGAAAAGCCCCGTCAGCAATATGCCCGGGAGTACGCCGGCGACGAACAGCTCGCCGATGGATGTCTCCGTCAGAATGGCGTAGATGATCATCCCGGTTGACGGCGGGATCAGGATCCCCAGCGTTCCGCCGGCGGCGACGCTGCCCGTCGCGAGGCTCGGGCTGTATTTGTAGCGCTCCATCTCCGGCAGGGCCACACGGCCCATGGTGACCGCACCGGCAACCGACGACCCGCTCACCGCGGCAAACCCGGCGCACCCCAATATGGTGGCCGATGCAAGGCCGCCCCGAAAATGTCCGAACCAGGCATAAGCGGCGCGATAGAGGTCGCGGCTCATGCCCGATATACCGGCCAGATTACCCATCAGAATGAACATCGGGACGATCGACAGCGTTTGGAATGTCGCGATGTCGAATGTCTCCGTACTGAGGTAGATGAAAGCCCGGTGGGGTCCCTCGATGGCCCAGGCGCCGAGGA
This sequence comes from uncultured Rhodospirillaceae bacterium, assembly GCA_964620095.1. Taxonomy (GTDB): domain Bacteria; phylum Pseudomonadota; class Alphaproteobacteria; order Rhodospirillales; family UBA2165; genus JAJDXO01. The sequence goes on from CAZUGT010000050.1 coordinate 3,678, forward strand.
ATCCGACCACCATCATCGACAGCGCCACGGGCATGCGCAGGAACAACAGCCCGAACATGGCAAACAGGCCGATGAAGCCGATCTGGGCGTCAGATAGTTCCATCCACGTCTCCACCGAATAGCCGGGCCTGCTCTTGCCCGATATCCTTGTCTTGCATCAGCCTCACCGCTTCCAGAAGAAGGACAACGGCATAAAGCCCCAGGCCGAATGCGAGGACGTACATGAACGGTTCAAAGGATATGTCGATGGTGCCCGTGAACTCGCCGTTCTCTTCAGCCTTTGGCCCGTCGAGCGCGATTTGAACGGTGAGGGCCGCGATCATCAAGAATCCGACGAGACGGACGAATATCTCCACCATTCGAAGCTTTGTCTTGCTTACCATGCCGTCGATGAGTTCGACGGCTATCTGCCCCCCGGTCCTGCCGCTATAGGCGACCGTCAAGGCAACCACGAGAACCAGTATGATCTGCCCCATGTCCACGAAGCCCTGGATCGGATCACTGAAGACATAGCGGCGCACCACATGGGTGAATGTGAGGATGACCATGGCGGCGAGAAGCACCCCGCCGAGCCAAAGCGCCACGACTCTCAGGAATCTGTCGAAATTCCCCAGGAAACCGGGGGCTTCCTGTTCGGCCTGTTCGGCGGAATTGTCGCCCGCGGGAGCGTCGTGGCTCATGATTTTCGAAGCTCCCGCAGGCTCTCGACCGCTCTAATTGATCAGGCTGTTGAAGATGGCGTGGGCCGGCAGGCCGCTCTTTGCGGCCGCGTCCAACTCACGTTTGACGACGGCATCCGTCAAATCATCGAACGCCTTCGCTTCGGCCGGCGTCAGATTGATGACTTCAAGCCCCTTTTGCTTGCCGACCTGTTTGAACGCGAATTCGTCGGTCCTTTGCCAATACTTTGACGCATTGATCGAAAAATCACGGCCGGTGTGTTTCCTGAGGAGAGCCTGGTGCTCCTTGGAAAGCTTGTTCCAGCTATCCTTGTTGACCGCGAGCATGAACAAGGCCGCCGATCCCTTGATCCCGAACGACACGTGCGTCGCCGGCTGATGCAGGTTCCAAGGCCTGTATAGCGCCGCCGGTGCGATATAAACGACATCCACCGTGCCCTTCTGGAAGGCATCGTAGGTTTGCGTGATCGGAATCTGCGACGCCTTTGCGCCCCACGCCTCGACCGTCGGAATGTCGGTCTTCGAAGGCACCCGCACGACCAGGTTCTTCATGTCCGAGGGTTTGCGGATCGGCTTTTTGGAAATAATCGCCGACGGATAGTTCGCCCAAATGCCCAGGACCTGGACGTCCTTGAATTCATCTTTCAGGAACTTGTCGTAGACGTTCCAAACATTGGTGGCAACGTCCGCGGCCGTTTTGCCGACGCCCGGCTTGCCCGCCAACAGTGTCTTCGGGAAGCTCTCCGACTCGAGACCGATGATCACGAATCCGATATCGAACGCACCTTCTTTCGTCCGCTTGTACTGAGCGGCCGGGCCCCGGCCCAATTTGCCGCTGTCGAAGATCTTGATCGTCAGGCTGCCGCCCGATTCCTCGGCGATTTTTTTCGCAAGCGGCACGAATACGCCGACATGCATCGAGTGCTTGGGGGACATGAAGTGGCCGAGCTTGAGCTCCGCCGCCGACGCCTGCCCGGCGAAAGCAACACCCGCTCCCAGGGCGATCGCCGCCACGCCTTTGAATAATGATCTCATCTAG